>CAZFXC010000039.1:1183-3721 GCA_964522815.1 uncultured Candidatus Saccharibacteria bacterium | reverse complement strand
TTAAAATAAGCTATATGTTTTAGGCTTGCTTTATGAGGTGTAGAATGGTATTATTTTGACACCAGTAAAAGTTTTTAAGGAATAAAAATTTGAGATATTAGGGTGCTTAGTTTCAGTAGTAAAGCTCACAAGTTCGCTGACTACGGGGTCTTGCCCTGTTAAATTATTTGGTCGTATAGCTCAGTCTTACCCTGTTAGATTTTTTGGACAATTAGCTCAGCTGGTTAGAGCGTTGCATTTTCACCCCGTTAAATTATTTGGTCGTATAGCTCAGTTGGTTAGAGCGCGCCGTTCACATCGGCGAGGCCTCTGGTTCGAGTCCAGATACGACCACCATAATCACGACTAAATTTAACGGGGCAAGCATTGCAAGGGTCACTGGCCTGCCCTGTTAAATTCGCAAAGCGAATATTTAATAGGGTGAAAATCCTGTATTGTCCACCACTGCTTCGCCAAGGCTACGAAATGCGAGCATGGTAAAGTTCTATTTTTAGTTTATAATTGTATTCCTCTTGACCAATTCTAAAAAATCATTACAATTACACTACTACTCACTCAATTAGTCATGCTAGTGAAAAAAACTTTATGGAAACTCAAAATCATCAAAATCAAAATCACAATCCAGAATCCGTAAAGAGCTTTATTTGGGATTTGGTAAAAATTATTGCCATTTCTTTGGCTATTATTATTCCGTTCAGGCTAATTATTGCCGAACCTTTTGTGGTGAGCGGTTCTTCTATGCTTCCGAATTTTCATAATCGTGATTATTTAATTGTGAATCGCATCACTTATACCCGCAGTTTGCCCAAACGGGGTGATGTGATTGTAATGAAATATCCAAAAGATAACCGACAATACTTTATTAAGCGAATTATTGGTTTACCGGGGGAATCGGTAAGTTTAGAAAACGGTCAAGTTAAAATTCGTAATGCCAATAACCCCACCGGGTTTGTGTTAGAAGAAAATTATTTACCCAAAGATACGCCGACTTTAGGCAAGCCTGGGCCCACCACTTTAGGCAGTGAGGAATATTTTGTATTGGGGGATAACCGCACGGCTTCTTCGGATTCTCGGCTTTGGGGCATTTTGCCGAAAAGTGATATTGTGGGTAAAGCGTGGCTCAGAGTTTTCCCGTTTAAGGATTTTGGCTTTATTCCATCGGTCAGTTATTGGTAATAATGCATCTGCGAATACGAAACACACATACTTTTTCTTTAAGCTCTATTCACTAACAGCTATTTTTATGGGTCGACCGAAAAAAAATTCCAACCTGACTGCCGTGCCATTGGCCAAAAAAGTTAATCTTTTACCTGGGTTTTTTGATATTCATACCAGCTTAGATCGAGGTTGGAATTTATTGTTAAAAAATTTTTTAAAGACTTGTCGGATGTATGGTTTTGCGAAAGCCGAAGCACCTTTGTTGGAGGACGCCAGACTGTATAGCTTGTTTTACGAACAAGAAGAACTGCCTGCCCGTTTGCTCACCTACCCTTTGGGTAATGCGACTTCCGCCTTTCGGCCCACCCAGCTACCCGGACTGATTCGCAGTTTTGTGGAGAAAAAATTGTTCGATCAACCGGGTTTACAAAAGTGGTATTATACCGGTCCGGTGGTGGAAAAAACCTCAGACAATAAAATTCTCACTGACTATGAATTTGGGGCAGAAATTTTAGGGCAATTTAACCACTTAAACGAAGCGCAAGTGATTGCGTTAGCTTGGACTTTTTTTAGTTCCTTAGGCTTGGAAGAGATTAGCTTAGAAGTGAATAATTTAGGGAGTTTGGAAAGCAAAAGATTGTATACCGAGAATTTAATGGAAGCGATTTTGCCGAAGAAGTATGATTTGTGCGATGATTGCGAAGGTTGGTTAACCGTTAGTCCATTGCAGATGTTTCGCTGTCAAAATTTAGACTGCCAAACCATTTTAGCGGACAGTGGGCCCAGTGTGCTGGATTTTTTGGATGAAGCATCTAACCAAAATTTTACTTTGGTGCTAGAGTCCTTAG
The DNA here is from genome assembly GCA_964522815.1 of uncultured Candidatus Saccharibacteria bacterium. GTDB lineage: Bacteria > Patescibacteriota > Doudnabacteria > UBA920 > UBA920 > JBBTRN01. The sequence goes on along the minus strand of CAZFXC010000039.1, from coordinate 1,715 downwards.
AAGAAATGAATATTCCGTATCAACTCAACCCGTTTTATACCGGTAGACCCGGGGCGACTAAGAGTATTTTTGTGTTCAAATTTAAAAGTAAAGATAAGACTTTAATTTTAGCCGAAGGCGGACACAGGCAAAGTTTTGCCGAGAAAATATCGGGTAAGTCCATTGGCGCGTTTGGTTTTAATGGGAGTTTCCGTGAGTTAAAAGATCAGTTCACTCAGCTCGTAGAAGTGGAAGAGGCAAGAATTACCAGCGAAGTGTGTTTGGTGCCACTCGGGGATTTGGCCTCTAAGCGGAGTTTACGGTTGTTTAAAGATTTAACGGAACAAAAAATTACCGTCTATGACCACTTTGGTCAGAGCGGGGTTAAAAATCAATTAAAGATCGCTCAAACTCACGAAGTGCCGATTGCTTTAATTATGGGTCAGAAAGAAGCTATAGATGAAATGGTAATTTTAAGAGATGTAAAATCCGGTATGCAAGAAATTATTTCTTATGATAAAATCATTGAAGAAGTAAAGAAACGGTTGGGCAG
>CAZFXC010000039.1:0-1083 GCA_964522815.1 uncultured Candidatus Saccharibacteria bacterium | reverse complement strand
TGGACGATTGTGTATTTTGTAACATTATCAATAAAACCATCGAAGCTAAAATTGAAATGGAAGATGGGATGGTGGTAGTGGTTCGGGATATTTTACCTAAAGCCCCGGTCCATTTATTAATTTTGCCCAAAGAACATATTGTGTCAGTGAATGAGTTAACCGAAACACATACTACTTTAGTAACTAAAATGGTTTTAACAGCCAAGGCAATGGCTGAAAAATTTGGGATTGCCCAAACTGGCTATAAGTTGATTTTTAACGTGGGACGAGATGGGGGTATGGTGATTCCTCATTTGCATTTGCATTTATTGGGTGGCAAGAATTTGGGAGAATAGTTTTAGTATTTAGCACTTAGCATTTAGCAGTTAGTTGGTAGCCAGTCAGTTTTTTGCTAAACGCTAAGTTTTTACTGTTTGCCAAAAATCCATAAGTTAGATATAATTACCTCACCTCAAACGAAAGGAGTGTGAGTTTTATTTTATGGTTGAAGTAAAAAAGAAAGACGGAGAAAGTTTTGACTCTTTGTTCCGCAGGTTTTCTAGAAAAATCCAACAAAGTGGCGTGCTTATTCGTGCCCGCCGAACCCGTTTTTACACTCGGGAAAAAAGTCGTAATTTACAAAAGGTAGCTGCCAGAAGAAGGGCTAAGAGCAGAGAAGAAAGAGAAGAATTAAAAAAACTCGGTAAACCCATGCCAGTTAGGAAATACGGACGAAGATAAACTAAAGGGCAAAAATTAAAAAATGACAAAATTGACAAAAATAATCGCAGTTTAATTTTTGTTCACTTCCGTTGTTTTTGTCATTTTTATTTACGAAATGAATTTACAAGAAATAGAAACCCAATTAAAAGAAGCCATGAAAGCTAAAAACGCGGTAGCCGTGGGAGTTTTACGTGGGCTAAAGACCCGGGTGCAAAATGAACAGATTGCCAAACAAACAACTTTAACGGAAGATGAAATTTTTGCACTGATTCGCAGTGAAATTAAAAAAAGAAAAGAAGCGAGTGAAAGTTATACCACGGGTGGTCGGTTGGATTTGGCGGAGAAAGAAACGCAAGAAGCGGAAATTTTGAATAAATTTTT
>CAZFXC010000038.1:3068-7764 GCA_964522815.1 uncultured Candidatus Saccharibacteria bacterium | reverse complement strand
AAATTGGTAAGGAGATTGGTTAATTCCTCCCCAGTTGGCCAATCTAAAACTTGCCAAAGGATTTGGTAAAGGAGAGTAAAAACAATAATAGTAAGCGGTAAAGCAAGGGCTTTTAGCCAAGATTTAATGGGCATAATTTATGTTGCCATTAAACACAATTCATGTGATGAAATTGTCACTTCTCTATCGCCAGCTTTAACAATAATTATTGGCCATTCATCACTTTCAAAATTTGTTTTTTTGTATTTAACAAACCACACTGTCTTTGAGTCATAGGTTTTGGCTAAATTTTTACCTTCCGGGCTTTCATCAAAGTATAATAATTGATTTGGTGTTAAGTTTTGGGCTTGTTTTAAACTGAGATAATTTTCAATTTTTAAGACATCAACATGTCCATCCAGAGACTGTTCAAAAGTTGTTTTAGTAATTGTTAGTAATGTTTGAATTTTCTTTAATTCCTGTTCAATATTGTCTTTTGGTACTATAAGGCAAATTTTTTCAGCAACACCTAATTGTTTTGTGGTATTTTCTCTATACCATTTTTCCATCGTTTCCCCCTCTGTGCAGGGAGCAGAAAAATTCCAGTAAAAATCTGCATTTGTTCTAAGTGCAATACTTAAGGCTTGCTCCATAGCTAAAAGATATAAATAAGTCGTTTCTTTAGGAACCTCGGTGGAACTTACTTTAGGTCTCGATCTGGAAATCATATCATTCATTACTACTTCTGATTCCCCATTTTTTGTGTTTACACAAATCAGAGTATTTAATCTTTTGTTTAGGGTGGTAAAGATATATCTAAATTCTTTTTGTTCAGTTTCCTGATGATATGATTCTTGTTGTTCAGTTTTCATAAGTTTGGATCAAACTCTCCCCTGTCATACTTTTGGGTTTAGGGAGATGCATTAATTCTAAAATTGTGGGGGCAATGTCGGCAAGGGAATAGTTAGGTTTTGGGTTTTGGGTTATAGGTTTTGGAGGTGAGGAAACTAAAATAAACGGGACGGGGTTTAGGGTGTGGGCAGTATGGAGTTCTCCGGTTTTTTCATCTACATTAGTTTCCGCATTGCCGTGATCTGCGGTTATAATTGCCACTCCGTTAGTCATCAAAACTTTTTCTACTACTCGTTTTAATTCTCTATCTACAGTTTCTACCGCAGTTATTATGGCTGGTTGGTTTGCTGTGTGCCCTACCATATCGGCGTTAGCAAAGTTTAAAACAATAAAATTATCGCCTTGATTGATTCGTTCGATGGCTTTATCGGCAATTTCTTTTGCGCGCATTTCCGGTGCCTCATCGTGAGTTTTTACATCTTTCCGGCTTTCAATTAGAAAATGTTGTTCGCCTGGGTGTGTGTCTTGTTTTCCGCCATTAAAGAAAAAAGTTACGTGGGCGTATTTTTCGGTTTCCGCAATATGGGATTGCTTGAGTCCGGCTTGGCTGATTTCTGCGGAAAGTGTGGTGTCGGGTTTTTGAGGCGGAAAGGCCACCAGCGCATCAAGTTCTGGTGAATACTCTGTCATGGTAACAAAAAATAAATTTTTTGTTTTGGCCTGTTCGGCAATTTTAAAACTTAACTGTCTGGGACGGTCGGTGCGGAAATTAAAAAATAACACGCCATCGTTTTTTGCAATTGGATAGCTTTTACCACGCTCATCTAAAAACACTAATGGCTCTAAGTATTCATCCATTATCCCTTCGTCAGCCAAAGTTTTTAAAACCTCAGAGGGTTTTTGATTTTTAAAAATTTTTCCCTGGCTTTCAAATAAAGCTTTCTCTGCCACTTCGGTTCGGTGCCAGTTATTGTCTCTATCCATGGCAAAATATCTGCCCGTGGTGGTGGCGATATGGCCAATGCCCACTCGGGCCATTACACTTTCTAACTCAGCTAAATATTTATGGGCGTCTTTTGGCGGGCTGTCGCGTCCATCGGTAAACGCATGAATTGTCACTTGGGAAATCTGCGCATGTTTACAGGCTGACAAAATACCGAATAAATGGGTTTGATGGCTGTGCACTCCAGCCGGACTAAGTAAACCCAAGATATGTAAAGTGGATTGATGTTTTTTTACATGAGTAAAAAGTTGGTTTAAAGCGTGATTATTTTTTAACTCATCATTTTGGATGGCTTTATTTATGCGGATTAATTCGGTATCTATAATTCGCCCGGCGCCCATAGTCATGTGGCCAATTTCGCTATTGCCAATTGTGCCTTCGGTAAGCCCCACAGCTGTTTCGGACGCGTTTAACAGCGTGTGGGGGTAGTTAGCCCACAAATGGTCAAAAAAAGGTGTTTTAGCGCTAAAAATTGCGTTATTTTGCTCTTCTGCCTTATGTCCCCAGCCATCTAAGATAATTAGCACTACGGGATTTTTATCATACTTTATCATACTGCTAATTATAGCAATTTTATAGGTGATTTGACAGAGAGAGACGATTTATGGGTTGAATCCCCCGGCTTTTCGACAAGCTCAAGACCTTTGGTTTTAAGAAAAACCTCCGGCTTGAATTTGCCAAAGTTTTTGGTAAACCCCATCTTTTAATTTGAGTAATTCTTTATGTTTGCCCATTTCAGAAATTTGTCCATTTTCCACCACCACAATTCTATCTACTTGTAGAATAGTGCTTAAGCGGTGAGCGATCACAATGACCGTTTTATTTTTCATAAGATTTTTTAACGCATCTTGAATATACATTTCACTTTCGCTATCTAAAGAAGAGGTGGCTTCATCTAAAACTAAAATTGGCGCGTTTTTTAAAATCGCTCGAGCAATCGCCACTCTTTGTCTTTCACCGCCGGAAAGTTTTATCCCCCGCTCCCCCACTAAGGTTTGGTAGCCTTGCCTAAAACCGGTAATAAACTCGTGAGCATGAGCCAGTTTAGAAGCCCGAATTACTTCCTCATCGGTGGCACGATTATTACCGTAGCGAATATTGTCAATTAAACTTCTATGAAAAAGAATGGGTTCTTGAGGCACAAAAGCAATTTGCTCGCGCAGAGAATCTTGAGTAACTTTGGCTAAATTTTGTTTATCAATTAAGATTTGTCCGGAGGTTAAATCGTAAAATCTCAAAAGTAATTTTACAATAGTAGACTTGCCCCCACCTGAAGGACCAATAAGCGCCATTTTTTCTTTGGGCTTTATGGTTAAATTGAAATTTTTTAAGACTTCAACGCCTTTAATGTAGCTAAAGCTGAGATTGTTAAATTTAATTTCGCCTTGGTTGACTGCTAAAGGTTTGGCACTTTTGCTATCAGTAATTTCATGGGGTTTAAGTAAAATTTCCGTCATTTCGTTGGCGTCGGCAATGGCTTCGTAGAGGTTTCTGATGTTTCTGCCTAAATTCCAAAATTTATCAAAGATCCGAAAAAAGTAAGCTTGGAGTAGGGCAACCGTGCCAATGGTAATGAGTCCGGCTTGCCAATATTTTACCGCATAATACATAGAAACAAATTCCAAAAAGATCATGGTTGTGGCCTGAATCATTTCCCCAATGGTGCCTAAATGCCAAGATTTTTTGCGAATTAAAAATTGTTGTTCGGTGGCTCGAGAAAACTGCTGATTTTCTAAGTCATAGGTGGCAAACATTTTTATATTAAAATTGTTGGTAATGCTGTCTGCCAGTTGGGCGGTTACTAGCGTATCGGTTTGGGCACGTTTTAAATCAATTGGTAATTTGTATTGGGAATACAAAACGCTGAAAATAATATAAATAATTGCCCAGACACAGCAGAAAAGCGCGATTTTCGCATTTTGCGTAAATAAGATGGTGATAATTACCAAAACATCCAAAAAATTTCTGCCCAACTCAAACAGGATTTGGTCAGCCACAGTTTCAAAACTGCGTTCGTATCTTTTTACTTTGGTAACCAGACTGCCGACAAAATTACTGCTAAAAAAATTTAAAGAATGTTTATGTAAGTATTGGTAGCAAGTGTTGTTCAAATCCGCCATGACTCTGGGCTGAAACCAATTGTTTATGAAGTTAAAAGTGCGGGCAAAAGTAAAACGAAAAATGGCCAAATATAAAATGGTCTTAATGATTTTTAAAGCCGGTGTAATGTTTTCTGGATGAGTGGTAGTTAGGGTATCGATTAGTTTTTTGTATAAAATTGGGCCGTAATTTTGGGTTAAAATATGTCCGACCAAACCAAAAACAATAAAAAATATCTGCCAAGGATATTTTTTACTATGTTGCCAGAAAATTTTTAGGGTTTGTTTGGTAAGGGTTTGCATTTTAGAAAGCGGATCTGAACGCAGATCTTTTAGGCGGATATTAAAGCGGATCTAAATAACGAATGTCCAATTAAAATTTGTTGATATTGCTACAGTTAACAGTTTAATTTTTCGGATTTTTTTGTTTCAAATTATTTTTTTAAACCCAGTCCGTAATTGACAAAAAATAAGACAATGCTGAATAACAAAGCCCAACCAAAATTATCTACTTGAAAACCTGGCGTTATGGCACTGGCGAGCATTATCAACAGCGCATTAATTACTAAGGTGAATAAGCCTAAGGTTAAAATATTCACCGGTAAAGTAAAAACCAGGAAAACGGGTTTAATAAAAGTGTTAATGAGACCGATGACCACAGCTGTGACCATGGCAGGTAAAAAGCCGTCCAAATGAACTCCGGGGAGTATATATGAAGTAATCATTATGGCTATAGTGGAAAGTAACCAAGGAATAAATATGT
>CAZFXC010000038.1:0-2968 GCA_964522815.1 uncultured Candidatus Saccharibacteria bacterium | reverse complement strand
TGTGGCAGGGGGTGAAGGAGTCGAACCCTCGCAAATGGTTTTGGAGACCATTGTACTACCGTTATACGAACCCCCCATAAACATTGTTTTAAAAACCTTAAGTTTATTTAATCATTATGATTATTTAAGATCTAATCTTTTTAGCAGACCAGAGTAAGATGAGCCAAATTGCTTTAATTTTCGTTCTCTTGTTTTTGCCAACGCTTCATTATTATAGGCTTCATAATAAATTAATTCTGAAAATCCTAATCGTTTTGTAGTTTTTACTTTTTGAGATTTATGTTCAGCAAGTCTTCTCTTTAGATCATCGGAATATCCGATATATAATTGATTGTTTTCATTTTTTAACACATACACATAATACATAAAAATTTAGTTTATACACAATGAGTTTTGGACCCCGCCCTTCGCGAAGGGCGGGGTGGAGACCATTGTACTACCGTTATACGAACCCCCCATTAGAAAGTGCGGGATTGGAGTCTAAAATTACTACCATTATACCTGCCTGGCCGGCAGGCAGGCGACGCCCCATAAACTAAGAATCAAGAATTGGGAGTTAGGAATTAATAGCTTAATTCATAATTCTTACTTCTTGATTCTGAAATTATTTAGTTTCTTTGTGTAAAGACTTCTTTTTGCAGAATTTGCAGAATTTTTGAAGTTCCAAACGTTTTGCCGTCATTTTTTTATTTTTTTTGGTTTGGTAGTTTAAATTATGACAAGTGGTGCATTCTAAATTGATTTGATGATCTTGGGACATAGTTTTTTATGAATTAAGTCCGCCAGGGCGGATCCGCCTCTGGCGGAAGTTAAGAATTAAGAGTTTGTCCGCCTTTGCCAAGGCTACGGCGGACACTTTTCGCAAAGCGAAAAGTGGAGCCAGCTGCCGGACTCGAACCGGCCACCTACGGTTTACAAAACCGTTGCTCTACCAGATGAGCTAAGCTGGCACTATGGGTGACGGGGCGGGCAAAACCGTTGCTCTACCAACTGAGCTACATCGGCAAGATATCTAACGGGGCGTGCCGACTTACCTACGGTTTACAAAAATTTATCCCGCACCCGCCGAGTCAGCGAGGCGTGGTGCTGGGGCCGTTGCTCTACCAGATGCTTGTCCGCCAAAGCTTTAGCGACGGCGGAAGCTAAGCTGGCATAACAGCTGACAAGTTTTAATATTTTACCCTAAATTGGCATTTATGTCAAAAAGAAACCCGCCGTTTAGACATCTGTGGCGGGTCTTCCTCAGTTGTAAAAGAATGCAACAACTGAGGAAACAAGGATAAGTGTCACCACAAGGGTAGCGATGGCCCCTGAGGAGAAGAATCCGTTCCTCGTTCTTTTTGTCATAAAAAAGAGTTTAATGCCTATTTCATCCATTGTCAATAAGCCGAAAATTAATTATAATACTGCAAGTTGTAAGTTGGTAAGTTGTAAGAAAATAATAATTATTAATTTATTTAAAAAATGAAATACAAAGTTAAAGATATAAATTTAGCTAAACAGGGAAAAAATAAAATTGCCATGGCAGAAGCTGAAATGCCGGTAATGGGCATTGTGCAAAGTGAATTCAAAAAACGTCTGCCGTTTAAAGATTTAACCATTGCGTGTTGTTTGCACGTAACTAAAGAGACCGCGGTATTAATGAAGGCGCTAAAGGCTGGCGGTGCCAGAGTGGCTTTATGTGGCAGTAATCCCCTCTCTACCCAAGATGATATTGCCGCGGCTTTGGCCACCGAAGGCATTAGTGTGTTTGCTTGGCGCGGGATTAGTGATGATAAATATTATTGGTGCGTAAACCAAGTGTTAGATTTTCATCCGCAATTAATTATCGATGACGGCGCGGATTTAATTTCGGTGATGCATAAAGAGCGGAAAGCGCAAATCAAAGAAATTTTTAGCGGTCAAGAAGAAACTACCACCGGAGTTATCCGCCTAAAGGCCATGGCTAAAGACGGCAAATTAAAATTTCCTGTCGTGGCAATAAATGATACGCCCACGAAGCACATGTTTGACAATTACTATGGCACGGGTCAGTCCACCATGGACGGACTTTTACGCGCTACCAATATTTTACTGTCCGGTAAAACTTTAGTGGTGGCAGGGTATGGTTTTTGTGGAAAAGGGATTGCGTTAAGGGCACAGGGCTTAGGCGCGAAAGTGATTGTGACTGAAGTTGATCCGCTTCCGGCACTTCAGGCGAGTATGGATGGCTTTGAAGTTATGCCCATGAACAAAGCGTGCAAATTGGGTGATGTCTTTATTACCGTAACCGGCAATAAAGACGTGATTACCAAAGAACATTTTAAGTTAATGAAAGATGGAGCGATTTTGGGCAATAGCGGACATTTTAATGTGGAAATTAATGCAAAACAGCTTCATCAGCAATCGGTAAACAGTAAACAAGTCAGGGATAATTTAATGCAGTATGATATGCCTAGCGGAAAAAAGTTGTTTTTAATTGGTGAAGGTCGGTTAATGAATTTGGCGGCAGCCGAAGGGCACCCCAGCGCAGTAATGGATTTAAGTTTTGCGGACCAAGCTTTAACCTGCGAGTGGTTGTCTAAAAATTATCAAACTTTAAACAATGAAGTGGCTGAGGTGCCAACAGCCATTGATGAAAAGGTGTCTAGGCTGAAATTGGCTTCTATGGGTGTGAAAATAGATGTGTTAACTCCGGCGCAAAAAAAGTATTTGGCTTCGTGGCAGGAAGGGACATGAAATAGCGGTTAGCGATTAGCATTTAGCGTTTAGCATTTAGCGTTTAGTGAGTAGCAAAACAAAGATGACCCTTGTGTGGCACAAAGGTCATCTTTGTTTTATGTAGGTTCCTTCTCCGATTTTGGAGAGGGTTAGGGAGAGGTAATGAGTATTAAGTATAAATAAAATTATTTTTTAAAAAAAGCGCCACCCGCACAGACCGTGAACGCTCAAAGAGCGCTTTAGGCTGTTTGGGTGGCGAAAGAGTCGG
>CAZFXC010000037.1:3798-7832 GCA_964522815.1 uncultured Candidatus Saccharibacteria bacterium | reverse complement strand
CGTTCAATAAATTCATTTTCCGACATAATACTATAATTAATTTCCAAACCCATAATTTTTTCCCACTTTTCTAAAAATTTATTTAACTTTTTTAAATCTACTTTACCCACCAACAGCAAATCCACCGGTAAAGCCGGCAAACCACAAAAAATTCCGGTTAAAAATGCACCTTTCAGCGATAATTTTTTTATATCTTCAAACAGTGAGTCTTCTAACTTTTTTTTAGGTTTTAAAAGTTTACTCTTAAACCAAGAAGGTACCTCGGTTCTGGGTTTGTAAAAAAAATATTTCTTATTATGCTTAGAAACTGACTTCAAAAAATTATGGAAAGTCAGAGTATTTAAAATATTTGCCGTTACTCTTAGAGACAAACGAAGTAGCTTGGCCGACTCATTAATCGAGTATGCCCTTTGGGGCAAATGCATAAATATAGACAAACTTTGAGAAAGATGTTTGGAATTAAGTATTTCTTCGTACATTGGTTTATACTATATTATAGCATAAGTTTTCAAAAACTCTAAAATATCGTATAATAAACCCATATGGAGCTTGAGTCACAGGTAGCTAAAATTCAACTTGGTCCAGAAGACGGCAACACCGGCTTTGTTTTTGTTTCAGCCGAAAAATTACGGGGGGAAAACAATGAATGTTTCATTGTGGCCGAAATTACCGATACAACTCCCGAACTCTTAGAACCCTCAAAACAAATTTGTTTAAGCATCCTCTCGGCAATAAAAAGAACCTTTAGTAAAACCAATTCCCCAGAAACTTTTGAAAGCTCCCTAAGTAATGTTAACGAGGAATTAAGTAAACTTATAACTTTAGGCTTGGCACACTGGGTGGAAAAATTTAATTGTATTATTGCGGTCAAACAAGGCCATATTCTGCATATTTCAACCGTGGGAAAAATTTCCGCTCTCTTATTTAGAGAAAATGAACTTACCGATCTGGCCTGCTCTCCGGAAAAATCCAACGCCATAAAAACCTTTGAAAACTTTGCTTCGGGCAAAATTCAATTGCACGATCTAATTCTCTTCTCCACTTCCCAACTCTTTAATTTAATTGCCTTAGACCGTTTGCAAGGATTACTCCACCAAAAAAACTTTTTAAAATCAACAGCGCATATTGTAGATATTCTTAAAGCGAATTCCGGCGGTAAAATACCTTTAGGCGCTATTATTGCCGAAGAAGCTATTGCCGGTACCCTGCCAGAAGTAGAAATTAATTTGGAAGAATACATTGAAACTAGCGGTATCAAAGAACCCGGTTTAATTTTTAAGCTTAAAAGTTTTGTCTTTGCTATTATTAATCCCAACAAAAAACTACAATTTAAAAACTTTGCAAGGCAAACCAAAAAAATTAATGTAAAAACCCTGAACTTTAGCAAAATTTTAACTTTTTTTTCCAACTTATTTAAAAAAACCTTAGTTCTCAGTCCAAAAAATATTAAGGCTTACTCCCCCCAGAAAAAATTCTTTTTCATCTCAGCTTGTGTATTGTGTTTGGCTTTAATTTTCCAACTGGGAGTGGCCATTTATTTTAAAGGCAACACAGCCACGCACAATAAAATTCAACTTGCTTTAACTTCGGCCCAAAAAAACCTAAACGACGCTGAATCAGCTCTTTTGTACAGAGACGATCCGGCAGCCAGACAATTTTTAAATTCCGCCTTAACTGACCTAAACGGATTAACTCCCAAAACCTCGGAACAAAAAACCCAGTTAAAAAATACTTTAGCCAGCCTGGATGCCATAAAAAGTAAATTAGAAAAAACCGTGGAAATCAGCAGTGAAAATTTAGGTATATTAGCCAATAACACTAATTTACACGACTTTCCCGAACATTTAGCCGTATCTTCCGTGAACGGATATGTGAGTTATAACAAACAAAACCGCAGTATTAAGGATAATGAAATCAAGCTTAACTCTAAAACCATCTATTCACAAAGAATTTCACCAAACCTAACAGCCATTTATGACGGCGAAAATTTAAAATTATGGGACTATAAAAACAACACCCTTAGTGAAAATTTTAAAACTTTAGTTCCATCCGAAGCAGACGCCGTAAATTTGGCCTATTACAGCACCAAACAACGTTTGTACATGCTAAACAAAGCGCAAAACCAATTAACCAGTTTTGCGTTACTGGGGAATACCATAGCCAAACCGGAGAATTCTTTATTACTCAGCCCAGAAGACAGTAAAGCCATTGTTGATTTTGCCATTGATGGCAGTATTTATTTATTAAAACCCAATGCCATAATTAAGTATTATGCCGGCACTAAAACCGAATTTAAAACTAATTTAATTGATCCGCTTACTAACGCGAAAAAAATCTTTACTTCGGCAGAAACCAAAAATATTTACTTGTTAGAAAGCAATAAAAAACGTGTGATCGTCTTAAATAAACAAGGTAATTTAATTTATAACCTTACCAACCCTGACTGGAATAATCTTCAAGATTTTGTTGTGGATGAAAAAAATAAAACTGTTTATTTGCTTAATGACTCCAGCTTGTTAAAATTTACTTTGCCTTAAAAACTCCTTAATCATATTTTTTACTTCTCCAGCGTTATTGGTTTCCATAAGTTTAGCTCTAAGTTTTAAAGAGCCTTCAAAGCCACTGGCATAGGCTTTGAAGTTTTTCCGCATGGTAATAAAATTTTTAATTCCGGAGTAGGTTTTTTCGTAAAGCTCGGCATGCTCCAGCATCACCTGTAATTTTTCCTGTGTTGAGGGAGTATAATTATCACCCCTAAAAAGCCAAGGATTGCCAAAGGCTCCCCTACCCACCATTACTCCATCGCACCCGGTTTGCTTGATTCTTTCCAAACCCTCTTGATGAGATTTAATGTCCCCATTACCGATAATCAATGTCTTATCCTTTTCTCTATTCTCTATTCTCTTATCTCTAATCAAAACCGCTTCTTTAATTTTCTCCCACTGGGCTGGCACTTTACTCTTTTCCTGCTTAGTTCTGGCATGCAAAGTTAAAGCAGAGATAGGATAGGTTAACAAATGTGAAATCCAGTTTTCCATTTCTTGCGCTTTGGAATAACCAATGCGGGTTTTAACTGAAACCGGCAATCCGCTAGCCCCTTTAAGCACAGCATTAATTATCTCTCCGGCTAACTGGGGCTCACGAATTAAATAGGCACAAGTTTTTTGTGCAATCTCCTTTTCCTGCGGACAACCCATATTTATATCTATGCCATCAAAACCCATATCTGCCACTAACTTGGAGGCTTTTAAAAATTTTTCCGGGTCCCTGCCCCAAAGCTGAGCCACTATGGGACGTTGATTTTCGGTAAATTCCAAATCAATTTTTAATTTTTTAAATCCTTCCGGATGCAAAAGGCCATCTACATTGACAAATTCTGTAAACATCACAAAAGACGCCACAGCGACATTTTTTCCCTCCCCAAGATATGGGGAGGGTGCCTCGCTTTTTACAAGCGAGGCAGGAGAGGTTGATAAACTCTTTCCATACTTAGCAAACATTTCCCGAAACACGCAGTCAGTAACTGCTTCCATGGGCGCTAAACAAAATATGGGTTTAGGTAAGACTTGCCAAAAATTAGACATACGAGTATTATAGCTGTATTCAATAAAGATTTCTATGAGTAATTTTTTTAAAAAATTTTTAAACGGTCCTCCAAAATCACCCACACCGGAAACCCGGCCACCTGCAGAAACTAAACCAATACCTATTTCTTCCCTTGCCAACCACACTTTTCCGGCTAATAAGGGTATGACCAGTGTTTGGATATTACATCAAGAACCTCAAAACCCTAACGACGATAATTTACTGGATAATGTTTCCGGTATTAATCCGGGTGATATTCTTACTTGGCGAATGGGCCCTTACTATAAAGTTGTGGAAAAAAATGGTAAATTGGTTTTAGAAAAACGTGAAGACCAAACTCCACCGAAATAAAATCACCCCGCTTTTGTAATAAATAACGGGGTGATTTTATTTTGATCATCGTTTAAAACGCTCGGGATGAATTTAAAATAATATTGCTAAATTATTTT
>CAZFXC010000037.1:2304-3698 GCA_964522815.1 uncultured Candidatus Saccharibacteria bacterium | reverse complement strand
TCGGGATGAATTTAAAATAATATTGCTAAATTATTTTAAATTCACTTTACCGCCGGCTTCTTCAATCTTTTTCTTCCATTCTTCAGCTTGAGCTTTAGCCACATTTTCTTTTACCATTTTTGGCGCAGCATCTACAATATCCTTGGCTTCCTTAAGACCTAAACCGGTAATTTCTCTAACAACTTTAATTACGTTAATTTTGTTAGCTCCGGCTTCGGCCAATTCTACGTTAAATTCGGTTTTTTCTTCGGCTGGAGCAGCCCCACCGGCAACCGGACCAGCCATCATCATAGGAGCAGCTGCTGATACGCCAAATTTACCTTCTAAAATTTTTACTAACTCAGACAATTCCATAGCTGTAAGTTTTTCTACAGCCTCTACAATTGCCTTATATTTTTCTGGCACTACAATATCCTTATTTTCTTCTGACATATATTACCTTTCAAAATTTGTTAATTATTAAATAATCTTCACCCTACACTGCCGGAGCAGTTGTTAATTCCGCAGACGGCTCAGAAGCCACAGCAGTTGTAGCCTTGGACATTTTTTCCGCGTAGGCATTCAACACTCTAGCAAAAGCAGAAATTGGTCCATTTAACACAGACATAAACTGAGAACGTAACTGGTCTTTGCTTGGTAAGTCTGCCAAAGACATTACCATGTCTTTACTCACTAATTTCTTTTCAAACAAACCCTCTAAAATTACCAAGGTCTTAATGTCTTTAGATAAACTCTTAATAACTCTGGCTGGGGTTGGGTCTTCATCTTCGGACACCGAAAGAATTACCGGTTGTTTATAATCTGCAATTTCCCCTTCATAACCAGCATCTTTCATTGCTTTTTTTATTAAAGTCAATTTATAAACCTTAGAAAAAACTTTTTCTTTTCTTAAAGTAGAACGAAACTTAGTAATATCTTTTACCGTGGTTCCGCTATAACCGGTAAGCACGGCGGATTTAGCGTGTTTTAACTTTTCAGTTAATTCGGCCAAATCTTCGTTTTTTTGTGATTTTAATTTTGCCATAAATTTCTTTAATTAATAATTTATAACTCATAACTAATAAATGTTACTTGTTATCAATTACTTATTATTCGTTTATACGAATCGACCTTTACTCTGTTAAATGCTACTTTGTAGCAATTTGCCATGGGCAAATTATTTAACAGGGTTAAATATTTAAATTCCTATTGCCAACAAAAATATATTGTGAGCAAAAAAAATACTCGGGTCTTCCCGAGTGAAAACTTCCGCCTAAATCCGCCTAAATTTGGCGTATTTGTGCGTAATGTTCCTCGGTGGGCTTACCTATATTGTCATCCTGAACTTGTTTCAGGATCCAATTTTAGGATTATGTCTGATTTTTTACAGACGCCAACTTTCTTAGGAAATTTAT
>CAZFXC010000037.1:0-2204 GCA_964522815.1 uncultured Candidatus Saccharibacteria bacterium | reverse complement strand
CCCTTTTCCTTATAAACCGGCTAAAAATAGGCTAAAATCGTCCAAATGCGAATTTTCCCACATAATACGGCAAAGCCACCATTTCTCTTAAATAATAAAAAGCCCAACCACTTTTTGGATAATACTCCCCTTTAGGCGCATCCCAAAACACTGCTTCATAACCTAAAAATTTTGCAGTAATTACACTCCTCGCTAAATGAAATTTATCGGTAATAATGATAATAGATTTTGCCTCCGGTAACTGATTTTTTGAGTTTTTAATATTTTCCAAAGTATTACTCGCCTGCTCATCTAACATTACATTCAAAGGCTTAGTCGCCTTACTCTGAAGCACTCTTTGCATATAAGTGGCTTCGGAAATGTCTTTGTCCGAGATGCGCCCGCCCGACAAAACCAAAACCGGCGCCAAATTTTGTTCGTATAAACTTAAGGCGGTTAAACTGCGGTTATACAAAGCCGGACTATTAATAGCCGCGCCCATAATAATTATGGCATCGGCTTTTTGGATATTTGATGATTTTATAGCAAAACCAAACACCAACCCGGCATCTAAAACAAATAAAATACAAACAATCAAAATAAAAAATTTTAAAATCCTATTCATCTTTTAATTTTAATTATTCCTTGATCTTTTTTTAAAAATTTCTAAAGGTGTATAAATATACATACATTCATTTTCCTCAATATTTGCAAAACCAAAACGGATTGTAAAAAATATATTTTGATTAGCTGTTTTTCGCCTTTGAATATTTTCAAACAAAAAAGGACCTAAGTGAGAGCCACCTCGATCAACAGCTAAACGTTGCCCTTTAACCACAAAAGAAGATTTATAAATTGAAGCTAAATTTACTGGGAATGAATGAATGAATGAATGAAAAAATCAATAAAAAGTCTAGTTGATTCGTTAAACTCTTTATCCTTAAAAGGTGAAATAATTGTCGCCTGATGCCACGACTTTGTTTTACCAGGGTCAATTACTTCTCGTGAAAATTTTGAAGGTAATCCAAAAATTGTAAAATAATGAAGTGGTTCGGTTAGGCTTTTTGACCTTTCTATAAAATCCCAAACTGGATTTACATTGAAAAAAATGTGATCTTTTGGACTGGAAATATGTAGTCTTAAATCCCCAGGTATAGCAATATGATCATATCCTTGTATTATCTCCTCTTCTTGCAAAGAGTTTATTAGTATTGTTTGTTTAGTAATAGAAATTAAAGGAAATGTATTGGTAACTTCAATGTCTAAAAATTTTTTACCAGGAAATCGACCATCTTTCATAAAAACTATCATTCCATTTTTTAAACCATTCATAGCTTTTATAAATATACTTATAATTATAACATTTCTTAAATGGCTGCCCGGGAAGGATTCGAACCTTCGATGGAGGATTCAGAGTCCTCTGCCTTACCGCTTGGCTACCGGGCAATAGATAAAACACTTGTCATCCCGAACGAAGTCGAGGGATCCCTTTAACTTTGAATAGTATTTAAGAGATTCCTCGGCTCTCCACCAACTGACGAACCGGTCGGAATTACATAAAACATAAATCCCCAAAACTCTATCAGTTTAACAAAAAAGCTTTATTTCTTCAAGGAAACATATTTTTATGGTATAATAAAAACATGTTTAGAGAAATCAAAAAACAACCAATTCCTACTTTTACCCAAGAACAATTTGAACGACTTTCTAATTTAAATCCTTCTGCTCACTATGAAGAGCTTAAAAATAATGGGATTTCACCAGATAGTGGAGAAGTTTTAGTCAATGTTGATGGAAGAGAGTTTTATATAACCACAGCATTAAATGACTTTGGCACAGAAATACTAAAACCAGACTAAAATGTTTAAGCATTTTAAATACTTCCTATATTTGATTATTGCGATGGTTATGATTTTTCTTTATTGGTTTTTACCCAAATATTCTTTTATTGCCAAAAACCCAGGCTTTTGTGTCAATTTAACCAAAAATTTATATTATTGTGGCAACCAAGCGGGGCTGGATAAACTTTTTAATAAATAAACCTTTTATTACCCTCCCCTAACCCCTCCTATTCCACCGTCGCTAAAGCTGTGGTGGACAAACAAGGAAGTGGAAAAAACAGGAGAGCAGAAATTATAAATAATTTAAAATACAAAAATGAAAAAACATCTTTCTTTAGAATCCAGAAGTTTTATTATACTATTTACCATTGCTGTTTTTGGGGT
>CAZFXC010000036.1:0-7935 GCA_964522815.1 uncultured Candidatus Saccharibacteria bacterium | reverse complement strand
ATCAAAAGCTTTAGTTTGCGCTTCAAATCTAGTGTCCAATTTACTATCAAAAGCTTTAGTTTGAGCAACTAATTTTTCATCTAAAACTTGTTCTAAAATTTCTTTTGTTAATTCCATAAAAATATTATAACACTAATTTATATCAAGTCAAACCGTTAAATATCCGCCTTCCATACCATTTTGAGCTTGAGCCATTTTATGAATTAATTCGTTCAATTCTTCTTCGCTATAAAAATCTATGGTAATTTTTCCCCCTCTCCCCTGTTTTAAAATTTTTACTTGCGTGCCCAGTTTTATGCGCAATTCGCTTTCCATGGCTAAAAGTTTAGTATCGGGCGCCACTGCATCCACTTGTTTTTTCTGGGTTAAATCGCGCACTTTATCTTCCACTTCCCTCACATTCCACTTTTTCTCTATGACGGTTTTATACAACAAAAGAATTTTTTCCGGATCATTCAACCCCAAAAGTGCCCGCGCATGACCTTCGGTTAATCTGCCATCTATTACAGCTCTTTGCACTTCGGCCGGTAAATTTAAAAGTCTCACGGTATTGGCCACAGCCGGACGACTTTTCCCCACCTTTTTAGCCACTGCTTCTTGAGTCAAATTAAAAGTCTTCATTAACCGGTCATAGGCCTGAGCTTCTTCAATGGGATTTAATTCTTGTCGTTGAATATTTTCTATTAACGCCACTTCCAATTTGGTTTGGTCAACCATCTGCTCTTTAATAATGGCTGGCACCACGGTTAATCCGGCGAGCTGACTGGCCCGAAAACGTCTTTCCCCCACGACTAATTCATAACCACTAATGGTTTTTGTAACCACTAACGGCTGAATAACTCCGTGTTCTTTTATGGAATTGGCTAATTCTTGAAGCGCAGTGGGCTCAAAAGTTTTTCTGGGCTGGAACGGATTAGGTACGATTTTAGTAATATCAATTTCTTGAATACTCGCATCTTCATAGGAAACTTTGTCGCTTTTTACTGCTTCCGGCGCATCTACTACCGGATATGCAGGCAAAATCTGGCTACTACTGACAGCCGAATTTACAGGCAAAGACGTATCTGAGGATGGACTGGCAACATAACCAAAAGGCACGCCGGGAGCAATGGGATCCAATGCCTTAAACTGCAGATTAGAAGGTGGGTTGATTTGTGTATCCATAAATATTTAAATTTGGTTTCTCACTTTAAGTTAGGAATAAAAAAATCATACCAAATTTTTAGGCTTTACGCAAAGCAAAAAGCTTGGTAAAATACATAGACTAATTGGCCGAGTGGCGGAACTGGCAGACGCACGCGCCTCAAGAGCGCGCGGGGAAACTCATGAGGGTTCGACTCCCTCCTCGGCCACCATATCCCGACTGTGTCGGGATTTTATTTTTGCCAAAAATTCATTTTTTGCCACAATCCCAATAAAATCTCCACAACTTTTGTGGCATAATTTTTCACTACCCAAGCCGAAAACCAACCTAAAGCCACACCGGCTAAAATATCGGACAAATAGTGCACTCCGGCAATTACCCGAGCTAAGACCGAAATAAAACATATTATCAATAACCCTGCTCCCCATTTTTTATGATAAAAATACACGGAAACAGCCACAGCAAATAAAGCCGTGGCGTGGCCGGACGGAAAAGATTTTTCCATGCCTTTACTAATTAATTGCACCACATGCAAAACTTCAAAAGGTCGGCTCCGAGGTAGAACTTGTCTAATTATCTCCACCAAGATTACTCTACCAAGCAGTAAAGCCAAAACACCTTGGAGAAGCATCCGGCGCGCATTTGCTCGCCACAACCACACTACGATAAAACCAATAGCCACCACATAAGGAAAATCTTGAGCTAAAAACCGAATTAACCCATCGGTAAAATTGGCTTGCCCAGCCCATTGATTCAGCCACAAGAAAATCTGTTTATCCCAATTTAATAGATACTGCATTGACGATTAATAAACTCAAGACTTACACACTGAGCCAATTTAAGGATCAGGCTTTGCCTGCCCTCAAAGTGGCGGTACGTAAAGTACTGAAACTAATTATTCTATACCCGGAACCGGAAACTTTAAAGCAAAAGCTTTAACTTGTTCTTTAATTTCTTTTAATTTGGACTCATGATCTTTATTCATTAAACTGATATCAATTAAATCTGCCACGGTTTGCATGTCGGTTTCCTTACAACCCCGAGTGGTTAGAGCCGGTGTGCCTAAACGAATCCCCGAAGGATCTAACGGTTTTCTTGGGTCAAACGGAATCATATTTTTATTAATGCTAATTCCAACTTGCTCCAAAGTTTTCTCTCCTTCTTTACCCGTAATGCCTTTACTGCCAAACAAATCAATTAGCATTAAATGATTATCCGTGCCTTTAGAAATGATTCTATATCCTTTGGCACTTAAAGCCTGGGCCAAACTTTGCGCGTTTAAAATTACTTGTTTGGCATAAGTTTGGAATTCAGGTTTTAAAGCTTCCCCATAACTTACGGCTTTGGCTGCGTTAATATGGTCATGCGGACCACCTTGCACACCTGGGAAAACCGCCTTGTCAATTTGAGCTGCAAACTTGGCTTTACACATTATCATGGCACCTCGAGGACCTCTTAAAGTTTTGTGAGTGGTGGTGGAAACCACATCAAAATACGGCACCGGGTTTTCTAATTGTTTACCGGCAATCAATCCAGCAATATGTGCAATATCCGCAAAGGTATATGCGCCAATTTTATCAGCAATGGCTTTAAACCTTTGCCAATCCATATTTCTCGAATATGCGCTAAAACCAGCCAAAATCATTTTAGGTTTTTCTTTTAAGGCAATAGCTTCTACTTCATCCATATCAATAATTTCCGTATCTTTTCGGGCAAAATACGGCACAATCGTATAAAGTTTACCGCTAAAATTTAACGGATGCCCATGAGACAAATGCCCGCCTTGGTCTAAACTAAAACCTAAAACTTTGTCTCCCGGGTTTAACAACGCCATATACACAGCTAAGTTAGCCGGACTCCCGGAAAGTGGCTGAACATTCACATGCTCAGCTTCAAACAACTGTTTAGCCCTCTCTATGGCCAAACTCTCGGCTTGGTCAATAATTTTATTACCGCCATAATATCTTTTGCCCACATAACCTTCGGAATACTTGTTAGTTAAAATGCTCCCCATGGCTTCCAACACAGCTTTAGATACATAATTCTCACTGGCAATAAGCTCTATACCTTCTTTTTGTCTTTGTTCCTCCCGTTTAATAATTTCATAAATAGGTAAATCTTCTGCTTGAATGTTTGAATAGTGCATAGATATAAATTTCTCGCTGATTACTACGCGGATCTTACGCAGAGCGTGCCGTGTCGTAAACAATACGTTTAATTTCAAGTTTATCTCCGAAGTTAACTAAAAAACCTAATTTGTAATTTGAACCTTTCAAGTAGTGCCATAACTGTTTAATATCGCCTTGAGTTAAAAAAGGTTTGGACTTTAACTCAATAATAATAATTTCATTTACCACTTTATCTGGCACATAAGTACCAACTTTTTTATCATTATAGTAAATATTAATCCTTTTTTGTTCACTAACTTTTAAACCCCTTGCCAAAAGCTCCAAGGTAAGCGCTTTATCCACTACTGATTCTTTATATGCGTTTCCAAATTCCTTCCAAATTTTAAAACAAGCGCCTCGGATGTCGTAGGATTCTTTTTCATATAATAACTTCATATGTTTATTAACGCTAATCCGCGTTAATATCAGCGCAAAATCCGCGTCTTCACACAAACATATACAATAAGCTAAATACGGCACCCAGCACAAATAATACCATAAAACTCCCGGTTAAGCTAAACAAAATAATCCCTAAAATACACGCAATTAATTTCCCAATAGCTAAACTTTGCTCAAAAAATACCACGTAAGGCACCACATGAATATTTTGCGCTCGAATATAAGTAACTGTAGATATGGGAATAAAAGCCATTTCTTTACTGGTTCGAGACAAGGCATCTACAAAAAAAGTGTTCCAAAAATTAGTGGCAATCGTTCGCATTAACCAAACTAGAGCGGTAAAAAACGCACCCAAGCGAATTAACACCCGTTTGGAATACTGGTCGGTAACTTTACCAATAATTAAAGCCAAAATCGCGGCAATTAAACTGGCAATGGTGGCAAGTCCTCCGGCTGTTTGAAAATCCTTAACTATCAAATAAATAAACACTGGCCAAATATTTAAAACCAACAATTCTTCTCCAAAACCCAAATAACCTAAAAACTTTTTGGGATAACTGCGGAATAATGCCCAAGTATCTTTATAAAAATATTCTTTGGGCGTAAAATTTTCTTTAACTCTAAATAAAGGCACCAAGCTAAATGCATAAATAATGGCAGTGGTAATAAAAGTAATGGTAAAGCCAAAATGTTTAGATAAAAAACCGGCTAAAAACGGTCCGGCAATAAAAGTTAAACTAATTAAAGAATACACGGCGCCAAACTCCCTACCCACTTGACCCTTATCTGAATACCGAGCCATTAAAGAATGAAAACCCGGCCAATAAAAAGTCTTGGACAAACCATAAAATACAGCTGCTAAATAGGCAAAGCCCACTTCCTGTTGAGAAACAATTAATAACATCCAATAAATTATTTGAAAGGGCACGCTAAAAGCAATAGTGTGTTTATACCCATATAAACTAGCAGACTTTCCACCAAACGGAATGCATAAAATGTATACCGCATAAACAATGGCGGTGAAAAGTAAAACTTCTTCCACGGAAAAATCTAAAACCGAATATAAAAAAATCGGCTCAAACAATAGCATCATGGAGCCGGCTAAGTTAGCTATGGCGGAATGAGCATACAACTCGCCAATCTCTTCTCTCACTTGCTTGGTAAAGTAATTAGATAAATGAAAATTTAGAAGCATGTAGTAAGTAGTAAGTAGTAAGTAGTAAGCTTACTTACTCACAGCATTATTGATTTGATTAAACGTAATTGGTCCTAGGCGTAAAATTGATACCTCTCGAGCATCGTCTAGCTTTACCAAAGTAGATGGCTTTTGGAAAGGTAATTTACCGGCGTCAATCATCATATCGGGTTTGGTTGTTTGATGCTGGAATTGTTGAACAATTTCATCTACTGAATAACACTCACTTTTTCCCGCCAAATTGGCAGAAGTTGCGGTAATGGGCTTGTTTAAGGCTTTAGCTAAATCGAGAGCAATTTTATTTTTTGGCAATCTTAAACCTAAAAAATTTGTTTTTGCGGTTAGAATTCTTAATTCCTGATTCTTAATTCTTAATTCCAAGACAATTGTTATTGCCCCTGGCCAAAACTTTTTGGCCAATTTCTGTGCCAGACTCCCCCATTTCACAATTTTTTTTGCCGATGACACAGAAGGCACTACAACTGAACTGGGCTTGTTGAAATTTCTACCTTTGAGTCTGTATAATTTTTTTATTGCTTTTATATTACTTACATCTACCGCTAAACCATAACAAGTGTCAGTCGGGTAAACAATAATCTTACCCTGCTTTAAAGCTTTCACACTAGCTTGGATTATTTGGTTATGTTGTTGTTTAGAATACTTAAATATGATCATAAACGCAATCCGAATCAACAAATGGCATCCAAATTATCCGATTCGGAACATTCGAATTTAATTCGAATTATTCAGATCGGTTATATTACCAAATTGATTAATCGGTTTTTTACAAACACCACTCGCTTAATCGTATCATTGGTTAATGCTTGTTTTACTATGGGTAACTTTAAAACTTCAGTTTTAACCACTTCTTCTACTGCGTCAAAAGCCACTTGAAGTTTACCTTTAACTTTACCGTTAATTTGTATGACAATTTCCACTTCTTTTTGAACAATTTTAGAACTATCAAACTCTGGCCACTTGGCCAACTGGAGCGACTTAATAATTTTTTGATTCGCTGATTTTCTGACTTGTCCTTTATAGCCTTGGCGACGGAGGATTCGCTGATTAGCTGACGAGCTGACGAGCTGATTTAACTCTTCGGCTATATGCGGAGCAAAAGGATATAATAAAACCAAAAAAGTTTTTACTGCAACCAAAGAAACTTGTTCTTCTCTAACCTGATTATAAAATTCCATAAAAGCGGAAATACAAGTATTAAACCGAAAATTTTCTATATCTTC
The DNA here is from genome assembly GCA_964522815.1 of uncultured Candidatus Saccharibacteria bacterium. Lineage (GTDB taxonomy): Bacteria > Patescibacteriota > Doudnabacteria > UBA920 > UBA920 > JBBTRN01. Next base: position 1,788 of record CAZFXC010000036.1, on the reverse strand, counting down.
AGTAATTTTCTTTATTAATTTATTTAATTCCTGTTCGGCTTTTTCCGAAGATTTAAGATTTGACTTTTGATGTTCAATATTATCCAGCACCCAATCCCAAACGCGGTCTAAAAATCTTTTTACTCCCACTACGCCCTTATCGTTAAACGCGACCATGGCTTCGTGCGGACCTAAAAATAATTCATACATTCTTAGCGTATCTGCACCATACAATTTAATTATGGCTTGTGGATCAACAATATTCCCTCTGGATTTAGACATTTTTTCTCCATCGGGGCCCAAGACTATTCCATGTGGTTTTCGCATTAAGTATGGTTCGTTAGAAACTACCAAGCCATTATCAAACATAAATTGATTCCAAAAACGACTATACAACAAATGTAAAGTGGTATGTTCCATGCCACCAAAATATACATCTACCGGAGTCCAATACTTTAATTTTTTCTTATTCACAAATTGTTTGCTATTTTTAGCATCGGTGTATCTTAGCCAATACCAACTACTCCCTGCCCATTGAGGCATAGTATTGGTCTCCCGCCAAGCGGTTTTTTTACACTGTGGACACTTAGTTTTTACCCAGTTTAAGATGACTGCCAAAGGCGATTCCCCGGTACCGGTGGGTTCGTATTTTTTTACATTGGGGAGCTTGACGGGTAAATCTTTTTCCGGCACCGGCACCACTCCGCAATCTTCACAGTGAACCAAAGGAATAGGCTCGCCCCAATACCTTTGACGACTAAATACCCAATCGCGCAATTTATAGTTCACCACTCGACGACCCATACCTTGACTTTCCATATAATCCATAATTTTTTCCGTGGCCGTATGGATATCTAAACCATTTAAAAATTCCGAGTTTACCATTAACCCTTCTGCTTCCTGAACTTGAGCAAGCGTAGTAATGGGAGCAGTATCCTGCTCATCTTTTTGCACCACTCGTTTAATGGTTAAGTTAAATGCTTGGGCAAATTCAAAGTCTCGCTTATCGTGCCCAGGCACACCCACCACTGCTCCGGTACCCACATTACCTAAAACGTAATCGGCAACATAAAGAGGCATTTTAAAATTAGTTAGCGGATTGAAGCAATACAATCCCGTAAATACTCCTGTCTTCTTTCGATTTTCCGCAGTTCTAACTTCATCGGCTTGAGTTAAAGATTGCTTCTGGTACACTTGAATTTCTTTCCAGTGTTTTTCTTCTAGATTTAAAACTTGTCGATTTTTTAAGTAGGGATGTTCGGGTCCAATTACCACAAAAGTTGCACCAAAGTTGGTATCGGGCCGAGTGGTAAAGCAAGTAATATTCGGCACAAGAGCGTTTAAGATGGCAGGTTCGGTTTCTGCAGTATAATGTGGTTTTTCACCGGCAATTTCCAAAAGCACCCCACCTAAATTTTTTTGCAAAGTTCTACCTTGCTCAGGATCAATCGCATAATCAGTCGGGTCATTTAATATTTTTACAAATTTAATATTAGATTTTATTTTATTAAAATCAAACTGCCAACTGAAACTTTTTTCAAAGGGCCTTGGGTTATCTTTAAAATTTGGATGAGTAAAACCACCGGCTAAAACCACTCCGGCAATTTTAGTATTTAACTTTTCCAAAACCTTTAACGCTACCACTGCGCCTAAACTATGCCCAAACAAGATGGTGTTGGCATTAAATTCGCAAGTTTTTAAGACGTACTCCACTTGTTCATCTTCTGTGGGGTTATTGGCGTTAGGTAAATTTGGACAAACTACTTTTACTTTCCGTTTATTTAATTCTTGTTTTAACCATGGAAAAAA
>CAZFXC010000035.1:0-8193 GCA_964522815.1 uncultured Candidatus Saccharibacteria bacterium | reverse complement strand
ATTGCAAAAAATCCAATTGCGAATTGTTTTTCACATCGCTTTGCCTGAAAGTTTCAGAAAAATAACCACGCCCATCTGGAAACCTAGCAAAACGAATAACTTTTACCTCAGGTAAACTCAAATTTTTAATTTCTAAGATTTTCATTCTAATTTATTATTTTACCAATTTAAATTTTTGTAATATTTTTGTAATAAATAATTGGGTTAAATCCATATCTTCCTGTTCCATAAAACCCATTGCCCAATAAATTACTAAGTAAACCACTACCGCCAATGGCCCAAATACAACTAAACTCCCAAAACTATGAGTAAGTTGCCACAAAGTAAAACCCACTATTACAAAATAAATTAAGCTAGTAGTTAATAATTTAAGAAATAATTTGCCATAAAATTTCCATATATTTTTAGACAAAAAAACTTGCTTTTCCAGCCAATAAAATAAAGCAATAATTGGCAAAGCTGATCCCAAATACGCTAAAGCCGCACCCAAGATTCCCAACGGCTTTAATAATATTAACAAAAGCAACAAATTTATACCAGCCATAAGCATTGACCATTTAGCCACTGCTTTTTGGCGGCTTAACCCCATTAAAAAATTAAAAGCGATTCCAAAAAGTGAAAGGAAAAAATAAGTAAAGGCTAAAATATATAAAATTTTTGTACCGGCTAAAGCAAAATCTTTTCCCAGCCAAAAAAGCAATATTTTGTTACCAAATAAAATTATACTAACGGTAGTAGCCGAAGCCAAAACTGCTAAATTCCGAATCACTTTTCTAAAAATTACCCCAAGCCTCTCCACTTCCCCTTTAGCCGAAAGTTCATTGGCTAAAGGAAAAAAAGTTCCTCCTAAACTGCCTACAACAGTAGTGGTTTTTTGAGCCACATTGCCTGGTAAACTATAATAAGTCAGTTGGGTTGGCCCTAAAAATATTGGGATTAAGAGCCGGTCAAATTGGTTCACGGCACTCATGCCGATATTCGCAATAGCAGAAAATATTCCAAAACCATATAGTTGCTTTAGTTCAAAAATATCCCAAGCGATTTTTAATTTAATTTCTGGCAATATTTTGTGACTCAAAAATCTATACGCTAAACTAAGCCCCACCATGGTAATTAAATTTAAGCCTAAAATCGCCTTGAGCTGAAAGCCATACAGGGCTAAGATTAATGCGCCAAGATTATAAACTAATAATTGGCCCAAATTTATTTTATTTATAACATCAAACCTTTGTAAGGCCTGAGGAATACTGGTATAAACAGAATTAATCGCGGTTAAACACGAAGTTAGTCCCACTAATAAAAAAACTAAAAACAAATTTTCATTAACCGTAATATTAAACCGATCGAGAAAAAATTTACCAATACTACTAAATACAACCAAATTAATTATCCCCACGATCCAAAACAAACTATTTGCCGTACTAAGCATTGTTTGTAAAGCCCTAAAGTCTTTAAGTGCATAGTATTCACCAATTTTTTTAACTACCCCAGCTGTTAAACCCAAATCTAATAATCCCAAAAAACCCATTATGGTATTGGTTAAAATTAAGACACCATATTCAGCCACTCCCAGTTTATGAACAATCACGGGTGTTATAAACACCGAAAAAACTATTGGCACCACAAAACCAATAAAACTATAGCTGATATTTTTATATGTCTTATAGGACAAAGAGCTAGTTTCCATAACTATATTTTTATATATTTACCATTATGTAACAAATGGCGCACTCGGTAATTCATAATAATTAAATCTTCTGCAAGAGTGAGTTTATGCCAAATATGATGCCGAGTGTATATCACATTATTTTCTGCCGTACGTCTGGGATTGGACCCTGCGGATAAACCCGTACCGTCCACCCTAAACTCTCCACCAAAATTTTTAGCTTTGACTAATTTTCCATTACACTTGGCAGCCCGAATACAAAAATCCAAATCACCAGAAATTTTAAATTGCTCATCAAACGGACCCACTTTTTCATAAAAGACTTTAGTAAACAAAAAAAATGGACCGCATAACATCCCGGTTTTAAACTGTGCTTGAGTTTCCTCATTAAATTCCGGTATTTGTTTATCAACTTTTTGACTCCAAACTGGCAAACCAAAAACATATCGCTTAATTATAAAAGGAAAATACACTAAATCCGCTCCTTGCTTAAAATATTCTACAGCTTCTACAATTGCCTCAGCATATCTTACGTCATCATCGTTCCACCAACCTAAAATATCCCCTTTGGCCATAGCAAAGGCCCGGTTAAATGTGGCAAAAACAGATTCTCGACCGACATTTTCAAACTTAAACCAAGATTCGCTTGCCAGCCTTTTACCAAACGCTTGTTCTTTTTCTGTCGCATCATTGGCAATTGCAATAAACTCAAAGTCAATGTGATGGGATTGTAAAACACGCGCAAAAACCTTTAAGCGTTGTTCAAACTGCTGTAAATATTTATCTGTTCTATATAAAGAGGTAATTATACTCACCATAAAATTTGCGACTATTCAAAATAAACTTAAATTAAATAATTTCTAACAAATAACTTAAATAAATCAATAGCTACACCATATAAACCAGGAAAAGAAACCGGACCATTCGTAGTTGTTCCCACAGCCACACTCGGCAAAACTAAATTTATAATTAAAATTAAATTAACCAGTCGGGCTGGTATATATTTTGAAGAATAAGCAATCGCTAAAAAAACACCAATATTTCCCCAACCCACAACTCGTGAAGCATCAGGGATTATTACTAAAACTAGAGGTACTAAAACCATTGTTGCAGTCTGGAAAAAATATTTATAATCTTTATTTTTTATAGAAAAATAAATAGCAGTTAAGACAAAAAGCCATAAAAATTTATAAGCGAAAAAAATAGCAACTATTGCCCATTTTATATTTTGTAAAAATATACCCAGAGCATCACCATTATCTAATGTTAAATGACCATAATATAAGGCAATCGGATTAAAATTATAATTAGCGAGCCAAAAAAATCCATAAGCTAACAAAAGTAAAGGATAGAATTTACGCTCTTCCTTTGGGAAATAGAACCAGGCAAAAATAAAACCCATAAAAACCCCCGCTGATTCGTGAGCTAAAAGCATTAACACTAGAATACTCAATCTGCCGTAAATATTAAGTGGTATAAAAAATGAAAGTAGAGCCAAAAATAATATTATTTGTTCAGGATAACCGGGGCCATGAAATTGCTGAATAATAATTCCGGAAGTCATTATACTTACCAGCTGCCAAATTTTTAATTTAACCAAAAACTTATTTTCTAACAACAAAATTATCAAGTATATACAAAAATAAGTAATTAAAAAATGAAAGATACTATATAAAATTTGTCCTTTAAACTGTAAATAGTAAGCCAAAGCAGGTTCTAAAATTCTTCGGTAAAAAAATCCAACATCCTGATTAAATGGGGAAAGAGAAATGTTTGCATACACCTCTCCCATATATTTAACATGGAGAGCGGATGATAATATAGCTAAACATCCAAATACCAATAAAGAACGGTAAAAAATATCCCATGACATGAAATTTTTTAAATTGCTTATATTTTTAAAAACAAAAGCAAACAAAATTATAATGGCAACAAAAAACATTAAACCACGAACCAAAATAGCGCCATCTCGACTTATACTAAGAACATGGGCAAACTTAATTGTCGGGAAATTTGCAATCAAAAAAGTCGCCGTTATAGCGTAAAAAAGATAAAAAAATTTTATATTTTTTTTAATGATTTCTAAAATATTTACCTTAAACATAAATAATTAAGTCTTATTATTCTTACGCTGTCGAGGAAAGTCTGTCAGAGGTTTTCTGGTTCCGAGCATACGTGTTAACCAACTTTGAATATGACCATTTGTATCAATTCTATTTAAAGATCGCAAAACGGCTTCTATCTTTTCTGCTTTTTTTATTCCCGGATCTTTTTGCCAACTGTCAATAGATTTCTGATAATGACCACTTCTTTTTAACAACAATTCTTCTGCAGTAGTATGCTGTGCCTTTACATTTTGATTTTTTGCAATAATTTCAACCCTTGGCTTATGAAACTTTAATGATACAATTAAAAATTTATCTTCTGGTCTTTGAACTTCAGATATCTTCCCGAGTTGCTCAACACTGTTTTGCATTTTAGGGTAAATTTCAATCGCACCCTCTGGCACTCCTTTTGCGATAAGCAATTCTTTCATAAAATCAACTGTAGAATGCTTTCCGCCTGAGCCAACAGTATCTTCGCCGACTAAGATTATTTTATCTGCTTGACCATTTTTATAAGCTTGAAGTCCAGCTAAGGTTGACATTTTAGATTCATATGTTAAACCATACTGAGGGTTAAACTTTGATTCTCGCCCCCCCCTATACTCGCCGGAACTATAAGGCATAATCACTATCCCAGAAAAAGGCTTTTTTTTTATTACTTCTGAATGATATAAAATTTCATTCATTTTTTTTAAATTAATTATTATTTTTTAATAAATTTACCAAAAAAACCAAATCTTTTTTCTTCATTTCGGCATGATTGCCAAAATAAAATCCGTTTGAATTTACAAAAATTGCATTCTTGAAATTTCCTGTCGTCTTATAATATTTCTTGTAAAATGGCTGTATGGCCATTAAACCACCTACCAGAGGCCTTACCTCTACCTCGGCTTTCATACACTTATTCCGATAACTTTCAGCCAAAGCTTTGGTTTTACAAATAATCGGGAAAGCAAAATTAGAAATTTTTGTCATATTTTTCCAACTAACGGGTATAAAATCTGAATTTTGGTATATTTGTCTGAGAATTTTAAAATTCTCCTGTCTTTTATCAACCATTGTATCCAAATATTGCAATTGATTGCTCCCTAAAAATCCCTGAATTTCAGTTGGACGTATATTATAGGCAAGATCATAAAAAGTATATTTAGCAAAAAAGTCATTTATTTTATACTTATTTCTAAGCTTTTTTTGAACTTCAACTGACAAACTCCTGTCCCAGCCATGAGAGCGCACCATTTTAAGCATAAGGAATAAATCTTCATTGTCTGTACAAACCGCACCACCTTCTATAGTGGATAAATGATGCCCCACAAAAAAAGAAAACGTCGAGGCAAAACCAAAATTACCTAACTTTTCTCCCCTAACTTCTGAACCTAAAGCTTCGCAATTATCTTCTATCAATAAAATACGATTTTTATTACAAAATTCCTTTATTTCAAAAATTTCCTGACCAAAACCCAACAGATTAGTAATAAATAAACAACTAAACTTCTTCTTCCGATAAACTTGTTGTAAATTTTTAAGTGAAATATTTAAAGTATCAATTTCAATATCAACAGGTATTGGTTTTATCCCGAGCTGAATAGCCGGCATAATATTAGTAGGCCAAGTAATAGCCGAATAGGCCATAACACTTCCCTGTTTTATAAGCCTCAAATTAAGCAGTGCTTGCACCAAAGCCAAATTCGCAGAACTACCTGAATTAAAAGTCACACAATATTTCCTGCCCTGCCACTGAGCAAATTTCTCTTCAAAATTATCACACTGTTTTCCTAAACTCAACTGCTTACTTTGCATAATAAAATTACAAAGCTCTTTTTTTGTTTTTGCTTCCTTAAAAAAAGTTGAATTGATAAGCTTTATCATATATGCGCTATTAATTCTTTTATCCCCTCTACAAGAGAGATTTGGGTCCTGTAGCCTGAACGTTCTATTTTATTATAATTAACTATAAAATCCCTTTTATCAGTATTCCCTGAAACCTGTCTTACTATAAGCTCAAAATCTACCATGGTTTTGATAGTTTGTGCCAACTCCCACTTAGTACAGTTTAACTCATTATTACCTACATTGTAAACCTCATTTTTTAAGGTTGCGAAATTTTCTGTTATAAAAATAATAGCCCTAGCCAAATCGCGAACATGGATAAAAGTTCGATTTAAAGTATCATCATAAATTTCCAATTTCTTATTTTTTACTGCCTGTAGGACAAAATCATTGACCAAAAGTTTATAATTAATTGCTGGCGCGTAACCAAAAAAAGTAGCTGCCCTTAAAATTATAATATTATCGGAAACCTTTAAAACCATCTCGCCTTCGTGCTTGGATTTTGCATAAGCCAATTCCGGGGCGGGAGGAGTATTCTCATCACAAACTATCCGCTGAGTAGTGCCATAAACGCTAGTAGAAGACAAAAAAATTAATGGGATACCTTGCCTTGTAGAATTTAACTGCCTAACCATCTCTACATTAATCTTTTGCGCCAACTTTGGATTTTCCTGGCACTGCTTCTCTCCCACAAGTCCAGCCAAATGAATTATAAAATCCACATCTTCCAACAAATCTTTAAAGACTTCAGGTGCTGTAAGGTCTGTTTTAACTATCTCAAAATTCGGGTATTTTTTTGCCAAATCTAAAGTTTCTGTTTTAAAACTTCTACTAGCACCCCTTACCACGTAACCTTTTTCTAGCAACATGGGCACAAGGACTGAACCTAAATACCCTCCAGCGCCGGTAACTAAAACTCTTTTATGTTGTTTATTACTCATTGGGTCGAGATTTTCCTGAAAATCTTAATTTTAATAAAGTAATAATATAAGTAATTACAAATAACAGTAGTTTTCTTTTGGTTTGCCCATAAATCCTACGCTTAAACGTAAAGGGCAATTCCTTAATTAACAAATTTTTTTTATTTTTTTTCAACTTATACAATATTTCCTCTATAATATCAAAATTATTAGACTTTAGATATAACGCCTTTAAGTCCTGGGTATGATACAGCTTGAAACTATTAGACACATCTTTACAATTTAATCCCAAGACTACTGAATATATAATATTTACTACCCGACTCATAAAAATTTCCATTTTAGAATTTTGAGTCCCTCCACCAGACGCATAACGAGAAGCTATCACAACATCAAAATCATCTTTATAAGGGTAAAGTTTGCTAATGAATTCCGGATCATGGGAACCATCAGCATCAAGCGCAATAAAATATTTACCTTTGGCAAGTCGAATGCCAGTTCGCACAGCATGTCCATAACTATCGGTGTAATCGGTATTTGCATAAACTATATTTCCTGTAACTCTTGAACATACAGCAGGAGTATCATCCATTGGCTGAACAGTATCTACCACTATAATTTCATAATCTTGCTCAAGAGCAGAAACAACTGATATCAGCCGAGGCAATAAAAGAGCTAAGTTTTGAGCTTCTTTATAGGCAGGCATAAATATACTTAATGTGACTAAATCTTTCATAAAAAATCAATTTTTTTAAACTTGGTTTTTCCTATACCAATTAATCGTACTCATTAATCCCCTCTTGAATTCTGTTTTAGCTGAAAAACCAAATTCCTTTTTAGCATGACCTACATCTAATTTCCGTCTCGGTTGCCCATCGGGCATACTTTTATTCCATATAATTTTCCCTTTAAAACCGGCAAGCTTAGAAATCAAGGCTACCAAAGCTTGAATGCTGATTTCAAAATTTGTGCCCAAATTTACCGGTTCTGGTTTATTATATTTTAAAGTCGCTAAAACTATTCCTTGAGCTGCATCATCTACGTATAAAAATTCTCGAGTCGGCTTGCCTGTCCCCCACACCTCAACCATAGATTTTCCCAACTTAACCGCATCAACAAATTTTTTTATTAAAGCCGGAATAACGTGAGAAGAGTCTGGGTTAAAATTATCGCCAGGTCCGTATAAATTAACCGGCAATAAATAAATTCCATTAAAATTATACTCTTGCCTGTAGGCTTGGAGTTGAGCTAACAGCATTTTTTTTGCAAGCCCATAAGGCGCATTGGTCTCTTCCGGATACCCTGCCCATAAATCGGCTTCTTTAAACGGAATATGCGGAGGAAATTTAGGATAGGCGCAAACCGTACCTACTTGGACAAATTTTTTAACTTTCGCCATACGGGCTGATTCAATTAACTGAATGCCCATTATGGCATTATCGTAAAATAATTTGCCCGGATGGGCTTGATTATACCCAATTCCCCCGACATTAGCTGCTAAATGAATAACTAAATCTTTACCTTTAACCGCTTTTTGACAATTGGCAACCACTCGTAAATCTAGTTCTTTTGATCTGGGACGAATAATATTTTTTGCTTTAGCACCATGAGATAATAACTCTTGGTAAACTTTCTCACCTAAAAACCCGTGTCCGCCAGTTAATAAAATTTT
>CAZFXC010000034.1:2902-8204 GCA_964522815.1 uncultured Candidatus Saccharibacteria bacterium | reverse complement strand
GAGTGAATAATTAAATAATTAAGCGGATCGGTTAAATCCAATTTACACTCAACTTCTTTACCATTTTCCAGTTTAATTTTCTTGCCGGCTCCCCCGAGCAAAATATAATTAACCGCGGTATTCACAAACATATAAGCCATTAATACCAACACAAACCCCACGACCGCCTGACTAATTTGTTTCTTATAATTAGTAAGTTTTTCTTCGTTACCCATAGTTACCACTAACCAAAAACCTGCTCCAATAATTACATATACCGCATAAATCCCAGCCAAACCTATGAGTGTATTGGTAACTCTAGCCACCATCACAAAAATATCTTTTAATGTGCAGGCACTTTGCCCACTTCCGCCACAAGGCACAAGTCCGCCTTTACTCGCAGCCAAAACCGAATCTGGCAATACCAAAAAAATAATTACAACTAAACTCAATATTAGTATTTGTTTCTTTAAATGCTTCACTTTTATTTACTATATCACTCTTAACATTAATTTTCAATTGATTATTCTCTGAGTAGAGTACCAATTTGAGCTTCAGCATCGTAAACTGCTTCAGTCCAATCTTTACCTTTTAGAATCACATTGTCTAACATATTGCCTACGATATTGTCATATTTAGCCTGCTCTGGACGTTTAAAACTTCTGGCAGTTAAATTAGCCGTTGCAAACACACCCATATCCACATCTTGCGCCTGTAATTCCACCAAATCCTTACGACTAGATGGCACTTTGTGGTTAGCATAATATTTTTCCAAATTGTCTTTACTGGAAATAAACTTTAAAAAATCCCAAGCTGCTGGCTTGTTTTTACTTTGGGCCGATACTCCTTCTGCCCAATAATTGGCAAAATTTACACTGGGCTCGTTTAAATTAAACTGAGGCACAAAGGCAATATCAAATCTTAAATTAGGAGCTTTTTGTCTAATGGTATCTGCCAAATAACTATACCCAAACACATATGCACTCCGGCCATTCACAAATGCATCTATCGAATAATCACTTCTCGCATTCCAAGTATAATTTTGACTTTTTGGATCAGCAAAAGAGCTGTAAAAATCCAAAGCCTCCACGGCGGGCTCTAAATTTTTATTATCCTTTTGAATATTTTGACTCAACTGGGCAAAACCTTCTTCATTACTCCCAATATTTTTAAAACCCAACTGGAGCATAAATAAATAATAAATATCCACCGCTCGGTTAACATTTTTGGCTAAGCCCAAAGCTACCCCACTCTTTTGAAAGTATCCTTTGCTGTCTTGTTTGGTTAAAATTCGCGTATGTTCGGCTAATTCCTGCCAGCTTCTGGCCGGCACGGCAATACCGGCACTGCCTAACAAATCTTTATTGTAATACAAAGCTAAGGCATCCACGGACAAAGGCAAGGCATAAATTTTATTTTTATTTACAAAATCCTCTTTGACCACATCAACAAAATTATCATTAAGATACTTTAAATTAATTAATTTTTCCGGTGCCGGCTCTAACTTGTCTATATACTTGGTGAGCCAAGTATTATGAATAGAAAAAATATCCGGCCCTTTACCGGAAGCCAAGGCATTCAATAAATCGGTTTCGTAATTCTCAATATTCTTTTTCACATAATTAATTTGCGCTCCCGGGTGCTTAGCAATATACGCGTCAATTAACGGGCGCATATGTTCGCTGTCTTCAAAAGTTTTCCAAACGGTTAAAGACACTGGCCCTGCTGGACCAGTTTGCTTGGCGCCTCCACCACACCCAGCCGAAACAAACACCATAACCAGCATTAATAACAAAATTTTTATGGTTTTGATTTTTAATTTCATATATTAACGGTTGAGCTAACCTCGCTTCTCGTGAGAAGCAAAGTTGAATTTAAATTTTTATTTCTCGTTTACAGTTTTTAAAAAATCCCTAAATTCTTGTTTTAACTCATCGTGCATTAAACCAAACTCCACCATGGCTTTTAAATACTCCAGCTTATTCCCCGTGTCATAGTATTTACCATTCTTAATTTCTACAGCTAAAACTTCGGATTCCAAAGCTAACTGGGAGATGGCGTCAGACAACCAGAGCTCCCCGTTTTTCCCTAATTTGGTTTCTTCTAAAATTTCAAACAATCTAGGCGTCATTATGTAAGCCCCGTGAGTAGCTAAATTGGAAGGCGCAGTCTCTTGTGACGGTTTTTCAATAATTCTATTAATTCTATAGACCCCTTCGGCTTTTTCACTGACATCGGCAATGCCATATTTACTCACCGCTTCCTTGGGCACTCTTACCGCGGAAATATTGGGCAAATTATATTGTTCCCAAACTTTCACCATTTGTGAAAGCCTAGGTGGACTGGCATGAATAAACTCATCTCCCCACAAAATAGCAAAAGGTTCATCTCCCACTACTCGTTTGGCGTTTAACACCGGCGTGCCATTGCCATAACTGCCTTTTTGACGGACATAAATAAAATTAGCCATTTCCGCAATTCTTCTGACTTCCTCAGCTTGTTGTTCTTTACCCGCTTCCAATAAACGCTTTTCTAACTCAAACGGATAATCAAAATGGTCCTCAATGCTTCGCTTATGCCAACCCGTAACTATAATTATATCTTCAATACCTGAAGCCACCGCTTCCTCTACCACATACTGAATAATCGGCTTATCTACAATCGGGAGCATTTCTTTGGGCATGGCCTTGGTCGCTGGGAGAAACCGAGTGCCAAAACCAGCCGCGGGAATAATGGCTTTTCTTATTTTTTGATTCATAAAAATATTATAACAGAATTTTAGACTTTTCTTAAATCGGTTAACTGAAGGTGGAATGCTGAAATTTTCTATTGTTCTCTATTTCTCCATTCTCTGACTATTCCGCCTTAGGCCGATATTGAATGGCTTCGCTTAAATGTTTAGCGGTAATTTGTTCTAAGCCAGCCAAATCGGCAATGGTTTTAGCCACTTTTAAAATTCGGTGAGTAGAGCGTCCGGAAAAATTATAAATTTTAGAAGCTTGCTTGAGCATAGCGTCACCTTCCGCATCTAATTTACAATGCGCTTTTAATTCTAAAAGGTTCATTTCGCTGTTGGTTTTGGGCGTCCCAAACCGCTGTTGCTGTTTTTCTCTGGCCACTTCCACTCGCTCTTTAATTTTAGCGGAAGTTTCTGCCAGAGTCTCGGAAGCAATTTTTTCATAAGGGAGTCTCGGCACTTCCACATGCAAATCTATTCTATCTAATAAAGGACCGGAAATTTTCTTTTGATATTTAAAAATTTGATTAGGCATACACTGACATTTTTTACTCGCATCGCCATAATACCCACACGGACAAGGGTTCTGGGCTGCCACTAAAGTAAACTTAGCCGGAAAAGTCCAACTGCCACTCGCCCTAGCTACGGTAACCACCCCATCTTCCAAAGGTTGTCTTAAAGCTTCCAGCACATTTCTGGGAAACTCCGGAAACTCGTCTAAAAATAATATGCCTCGATGCGAAAGGGTAATTTCCCCCGGCCTGGGGTGAGTGCCTCCACCGACTAATGCCACGTTGGAAGTAGTATGATGCGGACTCCTTACCGGCCTGCTGGCAATAAAATTTTCTTTTAATTTTCCAGCAATACTGTAAATCTTGGTAAGCTCCAACACCTCTTCTAACTGTAGGTCAGGTAAAATCCCTGCCATGGCCCTAGCCAGTAAAGTTTTTCCACTGCCCGGCGGACCGGATAAGAGCACATTGTGCCCACCGGCAGCTGCAATTTCCAAAGCCCGTTTGGCCAATTCTTGCCCTGCCACATCTTTCATATCTAATATACTCTTCGGATTTTTAAATAAATTTTCTCTGAGTTTATACTCAATTGACGGTACTACATTCACACCTAATAAATGTTCTAGAAGTTGCTTTAGGTTTTTTATGGGTATAATTTTTATATCTTCTACCAAACCCGCTTCCTTGGCATTTTCCTCAGGGATAAACAACTCCTTTATGCCTTTAGCTTTTGCTTTAATGGCCACAGCTAAAACTCCTGGCACAGCCCGCAAATTACCATCTAAAGACAATTCGCCTAAAAATAATTTATGTTGACTTGCAAAATTTACTTGCTCATAAGCCAATAAAATCGCTAAAGCAATAGGCAAATCAAAGTGAGTGCCCAATTTAGGCAAATCCGCAGGAGCTAAATTTACCGAAACTCGTGTAACCGGATATTCAGCCCCCGAATTTTTTATGGCATTTTTCACTCTCTCTTTGCTTTCTTGTACTGCGGTATCGGGCAAGCCAACTATAATGGTATTAGTTAAGCCATTACTCACCCCGGCTTCTACTTCAATAATTTCTGCATCTAATCCTACAATGGTAGCGGATAAAATTTTCGCAATCACAATTTTAATTGACAAAAATAACAAAATTATATAAATGACAAAAATAAACTATTTATGTCAATTTTGTCATTTCCGTCGTTTTTGTCATTAATGAATAAAAAAATAAAATTAAAATTCCCAAAATAATGTATCCATCCGCCAAGTTAAACACTCCAGTGTAAATATACACCCAATCTCTTACAAAACCGAAAATTGTTCTCTCTCCCACATTAGACACGGCTCCAGCTAAAATCAACACCCACGCAATCTGCTCAAATATAAGTAGCTGGTGATAATTCCGATAAAGATAAATTAGCATTGTGAAAATGGCTAAACTATATATCCCATACATTAATACCACAGGTACTGCCAAACTAAAAGCAAAATTATGATTTTCAAAAATCCGATCAGCCCGCTGTTTGGTGATTTGATCTAAAACAATTAATATAAAAAAAACACCTAGACCTGTTAAAAAAACTTTGGGTTTAGGTATTTGATTATTTTTCATTAGAAATTAGAAATTAGAAATTCATTTAGCCTTAGCTAAATGCCCCTGTCCGCCCAAGGCAAGGCTTCTAGTCGCTCTTTAGCAATTAGCTGTCCATTATCATCTGTGCCATAAGTTCCTTGCTCCATCTTTAAAAGTGCTTTAGTAATTTTTTCTAAATCTTGAGACACTTTAGTTTTTATACTCAAATGCACTTCATCTTCCTCAGCTTCTTTGGCATTGTCATCATCCCGATTCCCCAGCTCAGTATGTTCGGGCAATAATTTTAATTCCTGCATTAATCTGGCTTGTTCACTTAACAAGCGAGCTTTCATTTTTTCCAAAAATGTTTGATCTAAATGTGTATTTGTCATAAAAATATTATATGCTTTTCTCTTATAAAATGCAAAAGCGCCCGGGTCACGGGCGTTCCAATAAAAAAATTATATGAACGGTGACACAGGGCGCTAAACCCGAAACCTCGGATCTTTCACCG
>CAZFXC010000034.1:0-2802 GCA_964522815.1 uncultured Candidatus Saccharibacteria bacterium | reverse complement strand
CAGTAAACGACACTTCACAGATTTCAGGCCTTCTCGATAAAATCGAGAGAAGCGTCTGAAGTCCAATCTGGTTTTCAAACAACACTCTAGGCTTTCCTTAAGGTCTTTCGACCATCAAACTTTAGTATTTTATTGTTTTGCTCCATAAATACTGGAAAATGGAATGTATTTTTGTTTTTGTTTTTCATACAGCTTTGGATTGGGCAAAGCTATGACGGAAAGTCTAAAGGAAAAAATGGCTCAAATAAGAGATTTAAACTAAATTTTCCCAAGGTGTGGATAACTATGAATTTTTAAAGTGCTCACTTCTTTAACTTGTATATTTATTATATTAGGTATTTTTCTTCTTGTCAACTCTATTCCATAATTTAGCCCATTTTTCTTTTATTCATGCGGTTTTTCATTTTTTGATTCCCCTAAAACCTGCTTTTAAGCATTAATAATACACTGTGGATAAGTCAATTATATTTTATATATACCCCTTCTAACGCTTGCCCCGTAGCCTGCCAATTTATTGGCTGTGCTACTGGGGTGGATAAGTCATGGATTTTGAGTTAACTTTTCCAAATACCTAAGAAAAGGCTGAGAATAAGCCTTATTGAGCTTTTCTTCATATAAGATTATCTGTTTTAGATTTTCAGTCATAAACAAACTTAAAATCTTATGCAGGTTAAATAAAGCTTTAGGCACACTGTATTGCTCAAAAGAATTTTTAAAACTCTTCGAAACTGCCTCTAAATAGGGGTGAGTAAATTGTTCAAAAGGTATATGCCCAATAATTAGAGTTTTTACTGCCAGCTTACCGATAACGCTTGGAGCATTAGGCATCGCAGTAGCCTTTAACACAAATTTATCTGAAGCTAACAAAAGACTATGTTTGTGAATGGAAAAATTCCTCAAAATTTTATTACCGGAACTGCCTAATTGTGGATGCAAAAAAGCAAAATCTTGCAGTTTGGACAAATTATTAAAATAAAAATTTTTCACTTCCAAAGCATTCCCAAATAAAACTGCTCCTGGTAAAGCTTTAGCGGAAAGTAAACTTAAAATTTTACTCTCAGTTAAAGCTTGGGGACAAACTTCAACTTTATACTTGGTTTTGGGTTTGAGAAAACTAAATAAATCTTTTAAAATGGGCTGACCATTTTCTACATAAGTATATTTATCCAAACCTAAGCGGGTTTGGTATAAATCCCATACTGACTTAGCGGGTAGGCTATCTACCAAACTTACCGACTTAAAAGCTTTAAAAATTTCTGTGGTCAAACGGCTAATTTCAATTGGACTTTTTATAAATATGCAAGCTGTGGCTGACATCTCCAGCCACTTCACCATATTCTCTTCAGGTAAAAAATAGTTAAGCAATTCCTCGGCTAAGGTAGCTAACTCGGAATGGTTAACTAACTCAGCCAAGTGTCTAAGTTTTTCGCTAAAATTTTTAGCTGCGGATTGAATTTTTTCCAACTTTTCCACTTCAATATCAGAAATTTTTAAAGACAAAAAACCTGGTGGATTACTTTGTAATAACGCGTTAGTTAACCCAAAAAATAAATCAGCATCCGACAGACCGGCAACTATAACTTCTTTAAACTTAGCTTCTCCCACTCCGGTATCGGGATTGTAAATATTTTTTAAAAGATAGTTAATTTTACCCCAACTAATCTTCCTGCCAATTCGGGCGGAAATAGCTTGTTCCAGTTCATTTAAACCACAAAAAATTATATTAAATTTTTGTTTCTCAATCTCCTTACTTAAACTCGCAAAAGTGTCATAGTCACATACATATTTTTGTTTTGGACTTAGTGGAGTTAACTTGCCGTCATTAATTAAATGTTTGTACTGCCCGCCAAAAAAAGACAAATTCAAATCTGCTAAGTTGGCATTTTGCCAATTAGTTTTTTGCCAGACTAAAATTTTTAATATAAATTTTAACTCTTCTTTACTGACTTCTGGTTTATGTTTCAAAGCTAAAAATTTTTCATGGTTAAAACTATACTCTTGCAAAAAATACAAACTTAAACCAGTAGTTTGACTAATTTCTAAAGCGTGTAAATTTCCCGGTACCACCAAAATATAAGGCGTTGTTTGTTTTGACACCATTTGAGCAACCCCTCTTATATACTCTTGAGATAATGGATAATTATTAAACGCACTAATTTGGGGCAAGCTTATTGCCTCCCCAGGGGTGGGTTGATGTTTTTTGGTCTTCAATTTTTCTGCCTTACCTCCTGCAAAATATTTTAAACTTTCTGTCCAGAGAAATTTTTGATTTTCAGATAACTTAATAATTTCCTGTTTTAGGTCTGCTTGAAAACTAGCAAAGCTTGCCAATAATCCTTGTAAAACCTTAACCGTAGCTTTGGCATCTGCCAAAGCTCTGTGGGCTTCGGTATGAGGCACTCCAAAATAGTGCATTAAATTTTCCAAATTATATGACTGATGCGTAGGTAAAATAAATTGAGCCAAATCCAAAGTATCTATTTCACCCGATTCAAACTGCAAGCCTAAACTTCTTAAAAATCCTAGATCAAAATTAATATTATGCCCCACAATAATTGCGCCTTTAAGCAAAGTTTGGATTTCTTGTAAGCAATCATTTATTTCCACGCCTTTATCTAATTCCTCTTGAGTAATTCCCGTAAGCCCTAAAATAATTTGTGTAACCGCTTGTTTGGGTTTAAACAGCCAAGTGTATTCTTTACCTAATTTAATTTTATTTTTCTCCAAAGTAAAAAACACGAAACCAATTTCTAAAATCTCATCAACCGCTGGATCAAAACCCGTGGTTTCAATATCCAAACT
>CAZFXC010000033.1:0-8320 GCA_964522815.1 uncultured Candidatus Saccharibacteria bacterium | reverse complement strand
CTTTTTCTATGGCTAATTCGCGGGCTTGCTGTCTTAAATTATCCGGATCATCAAAACCCAAAGCTACGCCATAAATTTGATTGGCTCCTTCCGACACCGCCCCGCTGAGAATTTTGCCTAATATTTCAGTGGACTTATCCACCCCTTTTACTTTAACCGTAATAGTTTGATCTAGCTGATAGCCAATAATCTCATTTTTACCGTTTGTATAATTATACTGTGGGTAAATATTAAATTGTGAAGTAGAAATATCATCTTTGGTTACGCCTTGTTTTTTTACAAATTCCACAATTTTGTTGATTTTTTTACTATTTTCATCTTGCACTTTTGAGGCTTCGGCACCTTGCGTAATCACTCCCAAATTTACTGTGGCTAAATCGGGTGTAGCCTTAACCTTACCTTCAGCGGAAACCGATAAAGTATTATCTGGTTTTTTTCCCGTTAATTGATTACTTAAACCCACACCTTTATCTATAACCAATAATGCCAAAAACACCACTAACAACCCAATACCTAAATTAGTTAACCATTTTGGTAAATTTAACATAAGATTTTTTTTAATTATTAGCTTTGTAATTATACCCGAAGTTTATTCATTTGATTTGTGGATAAAATATTTCATCACTAAGTTGGCAATAAAAAATCCCCCAATTAAGGGGGATAATTTTAACGTTTTGCCCACTGTGGGCTTCTTCTGGCGCGTTTTAAACCCGGTTTCTTTCTTTCTTTTTTTCTATCATCTCTGGTTAACAACCCGTTTTTCTTAAGAATATTTCTCACTTCCTCAGACGTAGAAGACAGCGCTCTGGCCAAGCCATGTCTAACGGCTTCGGCCTGAGAATGAATCCCCCCACCGTTAACATGCGCCACAAAATAATAATCTTTACCTAAACCCGTTAAGTTAAAAGGTTCCAAAACTTTTTCTGCATAAAAAGCAAAACTAAAATAATTATCCAAAGGCTTTTTATTTACTTGATGCTTGCCTGAACCGGAAAATAATCTAATATTGGCTACAGAGGTTTTTCTACGACCGGTAGCAAAAATGTATTTGCCAGCGTCTTTGCCAGTTGATACTTTTTTTGGAAACACCTGAACTTCAGAAGCGGTTTCAATAACCGGCTCCTTTTTTATTGCCTTGGGTTTTTTTGTAATTGTTTTAGCTGGGGTTTTGGTCACCATAAAATGTTCCTTTAAAATATAAATTAAACCTGATAATTATGTTCGGAATTTCCAACCAATTTTAACCTGGCCATCATGGCTTTTCTAAATTTGACATCATCTAACATGCTAAAGACTGCGCGTCTTAAAGCTTCACTCGGATCTTTTTGTAAAACCACATTTAACTTTTCGGATTTAATGCCACCCAAGTAGCCGGAATGCCTAAAATAAACTTTTTGTTCGGTTTTTCTACCAGAAAATTTTAAATGATTAGTATTAATAGCTACTACAAAATCACCCATATCCATATTGGGGGTATAATCTCTTTTATGCTTACCTCTCAGCCAAATGGCAATTTGCGTGGCTACCCTGCCCATATTTTGCTTGGAAGCATCGATTTTATGCCACTTTCTTACAATATTTTTTGCTAATGTAGCTTTTGTAGATTTCATTGTTTAATTCCTATATAGCTAAAATTTAATTGAATTATTTAGTCTAATCAATAAATTCGATTAATACTTTTGAAAGTCCGGATGAATGATGCTGAAGCTTGATAATTCTGGTATAACCACCTTTTCGGTCTTTAAATTTTGGTCCAAAAACTTCTAAAGCTTTTTTGGTAGCCATAGGAGAAAGTTTGGTCAATAAAATTCTTCGATTAGCTAATGTATTCTCTTTGGCACGGGTGATCAATTTTTCCACATGGGACTTTAAAACTTTAGCGTTTCTAAGACCAGTTTGAATTTTTTCATACAAAATTAAAGACGAAGCTAAAGTTTTTAGCAATTTTCTTCTCTGATCTGTCCCCTTACCAATTTTTAACTTTTTTCGATGTCTCATAAAATTATCGGCTAATAAATTCTAAAATTTCTGTTATGGTCTTTTTCCCCAAACCTTCAATATTTTCAATTTCTTCACTGGATAACTTTTTTAAATCTTCAATAGATGTGATGTGATTCTTAATTAATGCGTTTTTTGCTCTAGTGGAAAGGGTAGACATAGTAATTTCATTTTCCGGCATAGGAATCGCATCTTTTTCCATATCCACATCCATATCTTCAGAATACGTAGCCACAGGGGTGGCAGGAACTACTCCATCATTTTGAGCAAATAACATTGAAAAATGATCAACTAAAATGTTAGCGGAAATATTGATGGCATCAGCTCCGCTAATTGTTCCATCCGTTTCCATGGTGACTTCTAACTTATCGTAGTTTGTAAATTGACCTACACGAACATTGGAAATATCAAAATAAACCGACTTAACCGGTGTAAAGACTGCATCTAAGGCAATCATACCGATTTCGGGTTTTTGGTGTTCGCGTGATTCAACTGGGGCATAACCCCGACCTTGTTCTACAATTAATTCCATTTCAAAATCAGAAGTTTTACCTTCCAAGGTAGCAATATGCAAATCTTTATTTACCACTTTTACCTGATCGGTCTCTTGGATATCTTCGGCAGTGATAACTTTCTCCCCTTTGACTTTTAATTGAAGCCTCACGGGTTCACTACTATGACTGATAAACCTTAATTGTTTTAACTGTAAAATTATTTGAATTACATCTTCCTTAACATTTGGTACGGTGGAAAATTCATGATCAACATACTTAATTTTAACTGCGGTAGCGGCGGCTCCGGGCATGGATGACAATAAAACTCTTCTTAAGGCATTACCAACAGTAACCCCAAAACCAGGGTATAATGGTTCTAAGACCATTTTATACTTGTTGTTGCTCAGATTTTCAATTTTAGCCCTATTGGGTAGCGGAATTGCTTCCATAGTATTAGCCTCCAATCGCAAAGTTTTTAGCCTTTGCATGATTATTGAAATAATAAAGTGCTTTACAGTAAAGCTGACGAGGTATTACTGTAAAGGTAAAAAATAAATAGTTTATTTAAAAAATTCTGACTAAACCCAATTAAACAAACTTATATTCGACTGTAATGTTCCACTATAAGTTGGGTGTTAATGGTGTTTTGGACTAAATCGGAATTGGGTTCAGATAACAGTTTACTAGCCAAATCGGACTTGTTGACTTCAATCCACTCGGGTGAAGAAAAATT
The DNA here is from genome assembly GCA_964522815.1 of uncultured Candidatus Saccharibacteria bacterium. GTDB lineage: Bacteria > Patescibacteriota > Doudnabacteria > UBA920 > UBA920 > JBBTRN01. Next base: position 5,095 of record CAZFXC010000033.1, on the reverse strand, counting down.
CTTCATTTTTTCTTTTAACTGTTCAACGTATTTGCTTTTTAATTTAGTAGGTGAAAATTTTATTGAATTACCCACTTTTACTTTAAAAGAAGGAATATTTACCCTTTTGCCATTAACCACGAAGAATCCGTGACTGACTAACTGTCTGGCTTGTTGTCTGGTTTCGGCAAAACCGGATCTAAACACAATATTGTCTAATCGGGTTTCCAACAACTTTAACAAATTATCACCGGTAACTCCGGTTTGACCCAAAGCTTTTTTAAAATAATTTCTAAATTGTCTTTCCATTATCCCGTAATTGACTTTCATTTTTTGCTTTTCTCTTAACTGGGAGCCGTATTCAGAAATTCTAGCGCGGTTTTGACCATGCTGACCGGGAGGAGTTGGTCTCCTTTGCATAACCTTAGCGTCCTTGGCTGTAAAAGCCATACCTAGACGTCTTGCTTTTTTTACTTTTGGTCCTGTATATCTCATAATATTATTAAATAAAATTAAGTAAAATTTTGTAAGTAATTAAAATTGTTTTGCATCTGGAGTTACCCATACCCAATTTTTATTTATTTAAAACTATACTCTTCTTGGCTTTTTAGGCCTTACTCCACCGTGAGGTGTTGGAGTCTGATCTTTAATAGTTAAAATATTTAGACCACTACCTTGAAGTGCTCGAATGGCAGATTCTCGGCCAGACCCAATACCTTTAATCAAAATATCGACTTCGTTTAGCCCGCGTTCCTTTAATTTAGCCAAAACGTCTTCCATAGTCCTTTGTCCAGCATAGGGTGTGGATTTCTTGGAACCTTTAAACCCAATTTTACCGGCACTGCACCAGACTAAAACATTTCCCGAAATATCGGTGGCGGATACTATGGTGTTATTGTAAGTGGAATTAATATAAATTTTACCTTTCGTGACTTTATTTTTTACTTTTTTCTTTTTTGATTTAATTTTTTGCTCATTATTAACCACAGCAGTGTCAGCCTTGACTGCACCGGTTGTTTCTACTGTTTGATTGATTGGTTGGTTATCTTCCATAAAATATGATTAATGAGAAAATTATTCAAAAAATTTATAAACAAATTAACTTACTTTTAGGTCTTTTCGGATGCTGATTTTCTACCCGAACCAGCAGTCTTTCTCACGTTACCTCTTCGGGTTCTGGAATTAGTTTTGGTTCTTTGGCCTCTTACTGGCAAACCTCGCATATGTCTAATACCCCGATATGCGGAAATTTCTTTTAGACGTTTGATATTTAACAAAACTTGCTGTTTTAATTCACCTTCAACCTTAAAATTCTTTTCAATATTTTCTCTAATGCGGTTTAATTCAGCTTCGGTCAAATCTTTAGTTCTTTTTTCAGGATCAACTTTTACTTCTTTTAAAATTTTTCTCGCCAAAGGCCAACCCACCCCATAAATATAAGGTAAGGAAGCCACAATGGTTTTTTCGTTTGGAATGTTGATACCAGCAATACGAGCCATAAAAATAGTTAGTCAAGTTATACAGTTTATAAAGCGGTTGCTTCCAAGCGTCCCGAATGAAATGAGGGATCCCTCGGATGCGCTCGGGATGACAGCTTTTGCTGTTGCCTTACAAACTAAATAACTTTCTTATTTAATTAAAATTAACCTTGTCTCTGCTTATGTTTGGGATTTTCGCAAATTACAAAAATCCTGCCAAATCTTTTAACAATTTTGCATTTTTTACAAATAGGTTTTACAGATGCTCTCACTTTCATATTTATTAGCGTTTAGCGGTTAGGATTTAGTAATTAGCCGATAGCTAAACGCTACCAACTACTAGACTAAATGCTATCTTATCTTAATCTTTTGGTAATTCTACCTTTGGTCAAATCGTATGCGGTAAGTTCAATCATAACCTTATCACCGGGCAAAACCTTAATCATATTGACTCTCATTTTTCCTGATAAATGCCCTAAAACTACCTGACCGGAATTTAATTGAACGCGAAAAAGAGCATTGGGCAAATTTTCTATTATTTTGCCCTCTAATTCAAAAGAATCTTTTTTTGATCCTTGCTGACTAAATTCTTGAGTGCTAGACAAATCTATTTACCGGTTGATTAATGATCTTGAATATTTTATTACAAATATAAAATTTTGTCAAAATTTAAAGCAAAAAATATTTTTTCTCGCTTATTTAAGCCATTATTTATTTATAATAATGTTTATTTTATTTTTTATTAGTGGAAAGGTTTTTTGCCAAGATGGTGATAAAGTAACTTCAGCCTTATCAATATTTTCATCAGCCAATAAAACCTCATTGGCATTTTTTACACTTTGGCCCTTTAATTTTTCAAAAAATTCATCTACCTTTATTTTAGAAAAAGCTTGAGTCTCCAAATGAACCGCCAAACTCGCATTAAATAAATTCAAGTCGATATTTTTTAATTGTCTGACAATTTCGGTATGTTCGTCTAAATTCAATTCCTTACTTTCCGAAATACCTTGCGATAATCTTTCCTTCACCAAAACATTAAAATCATTTTTGGAAAACGCGAGTCCGGAAATTTTGGCTAACAACTTTGCATTAAAACTCGGTGATTCGGTATTGACTGCCTTATCGGTAGAAAAATCTACCACTTCAATTCTGTAGCCATTATCTAACAATTCCAAACCGGAATCAGTTAACTTTTGTTTTATGATTGATAAAATTTCCGCACCCAATTGGTCTCTGGCCGAACTAATGTCAGCTTCAGAAACAATGGAAAGATAGCGGGTGTAACCTCCGGTAATCGGATCACTGGTTTTGGCATAAAGGACTTGTGGCCGGCTACCAAACACTGTATTACTTATTTCCATTCTTAAACCAGCAGGCAGGTTAAAATCCTCACCTCCCGAACTGGCTACAATAGCAACGGGTTCCGAAAGGCTGGTTTCGTCTATCTCCTTGGTTTTAGCATTCTTATATTTTATAGGTTTAATTTGTAAGGCGTCATTAACTAATTTATAAGTTTTGCCCGAAACATTAAGAGTAGTGGTTTCCGACTTTAAATTTAAAATTTGTCCGGTAAAATTATAAATTTTTATGTAACCACTGGCCTTATTTCCCACATCCTTTTTTCCTTTACTTTGAAATTTATTGCTTTGGGTTAAAGTTTCAGAAATTTTTACTGAGGGCAACACTAAACTCGCAACATCATATTTTTTTGCAGTGCTGTCCAGTGAAATGTCAAAATCCCGAATTAATTTTTCTGACTTAGGATAGATTATAACTTGAGCTTCCGGCAAAACCAAGAAAAATAATACCAAACTCAAAATAACAGTAAGGAGGGTAATTAATGAAAAAATTCTAAAATAACTCTTTGGCGATTTTTTAAGAGTTGGTGGTATCCCCTGTTTAAGAGATAAAGCCTGCGGAGATTTATTTTGGGTTTTTAAAACCGTCGGTTTATCTATTGAACTCAAACTTTCCACTGATGCTTCTTTTTTCATAACTAACCCACTCACAAAATTACTTACGTCCTTAACGGCTTTAGACAACTGATTTTCAGCGGGAGTTAATGGTTCAACATTCTTTACATGCGTTCTTTGAACTTGAATATCGGAAACTCCGGTGGGCTTAAAATTATTTTTGGGAAAAACTTTAATTTCAAAACCGGCGTCTTTGGCAAAGTTTTGTCCTTTGTCGTCCATGGTTAAAACACTGATTTTTTTCTGTAAAAAATCGGTCTGTTTTTTTAGTAAGACTAAGTTCATCTTGTCGGAAAACAGAAAACATCTTTTTGGACAAACTAAAACAATCTCACTTCCCCGAACTTTCTTTATTCGAGCAACAATTTTTGCAACGTCATCTTCTAGATTTAAATAAACAGTAGTAATCATGGGTAGAAATAAACTATTGGCTTTCCGACCTTGGTATTAATTCCTGCCTAAACATTATACTGAATATACCCAATAAATAGCAAACTATAAAAGTCCTTTAAATTGTAGCCGGTTAGTAAATGAAATATTTTTACTATTTTCAACTTGTGGCTGATTGAACGGATCCACCTGTCTTAATACCGAAGAATACACGGCAAATAATTGCCAAAATGCCAAAAATTCACCCATGACTTCGGGCGAAATCTCTGCGATTTCTAAATGAATACTTGGGATATTGGCAATCTGGGCATCTTGTAATGTACCAATAAGTTCCGAGGTAATTGATTGCGAAAACGGAATCTTGTTTATGTCAAATAGAATATGATCCTTAATTTGAACACTGTGGACTTGGGGCGGATAAGTAATTAAGGGATTATTTTTAAAAAGTTTCTGACTAATAAATAAGCCACAAATATTTTTTCTACCACCAAAGAATCTTTGGTTAGTATGGTGCTGACTTTCCGGCGACTCATGAGCAAAGTAGGTCTGTCCTTTACCATCTTTCCCAAAACTTTCATGACAAAGCTGGACAATAATTTTATTAAAAGCATACAGCGCTTCACTGTAAAAAGGCATAAACACATCCACAAAACCTTGTTGCTCTAACTTAAAAAGCACTGAGGCTAACTGCCAAGCAGTATTAGACTTATGAAAATTTAAATAAACTTTACTGGCACCGGAAAATATTTGCTTTACTGCCATTCCACATAAACTAGCCGGTAATAAGCCGACTTCGGTAAAGGCGGTAAATCTGCCACCAATGTTGGGATGAGTAACAACTTTAAGATTTAATTTTTCCGCCATTGCCCTTAGGGGACTACTTTTTTGTGTAATAACTACCATTGGGTAATCTAAAAACTGAGTGAGCATTTCTAGTTGCGTAATACTTTCACCGGATTTGGAAATTGCAATAACTAAAGTATCTTGAGGCGACAAGTTGCGTTTTAAAAAGAGTAAATAATCTGGATCGGTAGTATTTAAAAAATAGACAGGTTTTAATTCATGGGTGTATTTGAGGGAATGATAGAAACCATCAAAACTAGTTATACTCCCCCCGTGTCCGACAATTAACAACTGTTTATACTGACCATAAGCCAGCTGAAAATCTTCCAATAATTTAAAGTCGGGCACGTATTGCAAAAAAGCCACCTCTTTGGGCAAAAGGGCAGTATCTAACTCGTCCGGTTTGGGACAATTGTAAAAAGTTAAATTCAT
>CAZFXC010000032.1:0-8354 GCA_964522815.1 uncultured Candidatus Saccharibacteria bacterium | reverse complement strand
GGTTTTCTGTCCCCGCCGTTGGCGAAGATTGTGGGTTTTAGTTTTTCCAGTTCTTTGCAGACAGACATGTCAGTATCGTCGGCCTGGTGCTGGGTAAGCCTTACTTCATCAACATAGCGAATAGCCTCAATAATACCGGCACGTTCTTTTTCGGGCATGAACGCATAACCTTTTTTTAGTTTTAGCCAGTTGTCATTGTTCACAATCACGATCAACTTATCACCAAGTGCTTTGGCTTCTTTAAACATTTCCACGTGCCCAATATGCAAAGGGTCAAAACCCCCAGATACAGCCACAATAATTTCGGATTTAGGGTAAGTCATGGTCGCTAAGAGTTTTTTGTCTTATGTGTTCGTAAAGATCCAGCAGAAGTTTATTAATGATTGCCGGGTTTGGTACATCGGAAAATTCAAATCTTTCGGTGTTGCCAGCGGTTTGCACAAAGACATCGCCGTAGTTAAAGACAGTGCCTAAAATGCCACTAATATCGCTGGTTACATCTTCTATATTAGCAATATGCAGTTCCGACACCTCATGAAAGAATAAGCCCACTTGGTCAATATCCACAATTCGGCGATCTGTAATAATTTGCACGTTTAAATAGTAGATCAACCAAATTAAAAATAAAGACATAATTAAAAACAGCGTGTAGATCTGCAAAAATAATTTAGTAACAGTTGCGACTTCGCCTTCAAATAAAGTCGGTAAGTAAGTCAAACCAAAACGACGGAATAAGACCAGGGCGACTGCGAAAATAAACCAAATGATTAGTTTTTTAAACAGCACAACCCAGTGTTGTCTGACAACAATAAAAATTTTTTCATCATCCTGTTGACTGGGAAAGAGTTTATGCATGCAATTATAGAATAAGGCTAAGCGTAGAATAACTTTGAATTAACGCGCTTAAAAAAAAGAAAGTAAAAAGCAAACTTATTAATAAGGCCAAATTTCGATTTTGCCCATAACGAATTAGAACGTAAACCCCGAAAATGGAAAAAAAAGTCATAATACCCACTAAGGCATAATAGATACCTGAGATAAGCAAGCTTGCAATTGAATCAAACACGGTTTTAATGAATTGTGGCCAGTTAATAATTAAACAAAATAAGAAAAGCTTGATAGAACTAAACTAGTTTAGAACATGGGTTTTTGAGTAGAGTTTAAGTTCGGTGGGGTAAAGCCTAAGTGTTTGTAAGCGGCATCTGTGGCTTGTCTGCCTTTGGGTGTGCGCATAAGGAGTCCCAGGCGCATCAGGAAAGGCTCGTGGATGTTTTCTATCGTGTCTTCTTCTTCCCCGATGCTGGCCGATAAAGTGCCCAGTCCAACAGGTTTACCGGCAAACGTGGCAATTAAAGTGTGTAAAATTTTTCTATCGTTTTTGTCCAAACCCAAAGCGTCAACTTCTAACAGTTCCAAAGCTTGCTGAGCGATCGGTATTTTTATTGTATCATGGCTGTAAACTTGAGCAAAATCTCGAACTCTTTTGAGTAATCGATTGGCAATCCGAGGCGTAAAGCGACTGCGTAAAGCGATTTCTTTAGCCGATTCCGGGTCTAGTTGGGTATTTAAAAGTTCAGCACTCCTTAAAATAATTTTTTCAATTTCATTCGGTTCATAGTACTCTAATCGGTAAGTGGCGCCGAATCTGTCACGGAGGGGCGAGGAGATTAACCCAATTCTGGTAGTAGCACCAATTAAAGTGAATTTAGGTAAATCCATTCGAATACTTCTGGCGCCCGGGCCTTTGCCCAGAATGATGTCTATAAATCCGTCTTCCATGGCAGGATAAAGAATTTCTTCCACCAGTTTATTTAAACGATGAATTTCATCTATAAATAAAATATCACCAGCTTCCAAATTACTGAGTAAGGAAGCCAAGTCACCGGCTTTTTCAATAGCCGGGCCCGAAGTGATTTTTAGATTAGTCCGCATTTCTTTAGCAATAATGTGGGCTAAAGTAGTTTTGCCCAAGCCCGGCGGACCATAAAATAAAATATGCTCTAATTGTTCTTGTCGTTTTTTGGCAGCTGACATTAAAATCAGCAGATTGCTTTTAACTGCCGTTTGGCCAATGTAGTCTTCAAAACTTTGTGGTCTTAAAGTGGTTTCAATCAGGATTTCGTCTGGAGTTGCCTGATCGTTTGGAGTCTGGGTAGATAAAATAGTCATAAGTTTAGTTGGTGGTTGGTGTGGTGGTGGGGAAGGTCTCTTCTTTGTGAAATAATGCGGGAGATAAATAAATGGATTTAAAAGTAGAAGTGGCAATTTGGCCATTTTTTTCTACCACTCTTGTCCATTCGGCTTTCATGGAACCGTCGGGTTTTCTGTCGTATTGAATCGGTTTTTTTAAAATGACTTGTCGACTATCTTTAGTTCCATAAAATTCAAAAATAAGTTTTGTGTTATCTTTAAAATAGGGCCAAATTAAAATATGACCCGGCGTATCGTTAATAAATTTTAAATCTACCACGCCCGGGTAAATGGTGGCATCCGTGCCTTGAGGAGAATAATATTGCACGGCATATGCATGGTTTTTTCTTTGGGTAATGGGCAGTCCGGCGCTCATGGCAGCCCGAAAAGTAGTAGAAGAAACTTGGCAAAGTCCGCCACCTAACTCAGGCACCGTACCCGTTCTTTTAATGACCAGCTCGGGTAAGAAACCTTGTTCAGCTTCTACCGGTCCCAAATATTTATTAAAACTAAATTCTTCCCCCGGTTTAATAATGACCCCCTGCATTTGTTTTACCCCGATTTTTATATTATGCAGTCGGTTTTTGGGACTGCCTTTAAAATCTGACTCTCCCACGGCAAGGAGTTCGTTAATACCCAGAGAGTTAGTGTCGCTTAAGGTTTTTTCCGGCAAAATTTCATCGAGATTCAGTTGTGCGCTGGGTGCTTGGTTTTCTAAAGCCAATAAAATATTTTCCAAACTGGAATAGAAATCTAAGGTTTGGCCCTTGACCGCATTCACAAATTCTTCGGCTCTGAATTGGTTATTGATTATTAACTTGGGTTCGGTTTTTGCGTTGGGTAAATCCTGGGCTAAAGTTAACAAAAAAGCGTAAATCTTTCCGGGTCGGTAATTATAAATTTTTTGTGCAAGTGGTTTGCTATAAGCGAGTCCTAAGTATTCGGCAATAATTTCTTCCCGCAGGTTATGGTTTTCAATTATGGATTGTTCGGGGAAGGCTCCTTGACCTGACCATTCTTCTAAGACGGCGGAAGGGATGTCGATGGTTTGGTTGTTTAAAATAACCGAAAAGGCTTTAACTGAATTGGTAGGTAACAGTAAAAGGCTTAAAAACGCTAATAGGAAGTAGAAAAAATTTGCACGATTAATCATTTTTAAAGTTTAATAATATAGAATGTTTGGGTAACAGCTTTTTTATTTTCCCCGCCCATTCAATAATGGTAATTGTGTCGGGTCCGCCCCATAAATCCAATAAGTTTAAGGCTTTAATTTCTTTAGAGCTGTTAGTGCGGTATAAATCTAAATGTAAGATTTCAATGGTTTTGCTTTTAGTGGGTAGTTGGCCTTGGTAATGATTCATTAAGGTAAAGGTGGGGCTGGTAACGGGTTTTTTTACTTTCAGTAATTTAGCCAAATGTTTGGTAAAAAGAGTTTTGCCACTACCTAAATTACCTAACAAGCCTAAAATCTCCCCGCCTTGCAAGTGGTTGGCCACGAGTTGGGCAATGTTGGGAATTGTCTCAATAGTGATGTAGGGAGGTAAGGGTGGCAATTTTTTCATAGACTTATCTTTGACCTAATTACATTTTACATATTATTGACCGCAAAAGCAAAATCCGATATACTATAAAATCGTTCATTAAGGGCAAGTCCCCGATTAGTCTACAATCAGTAATCTATGATTGAATCGCATCAACATTTTTTTGAACTCATTGCCAAAGCAAAAAGAGTCTTAATTATAACTCCGGAAGTTATAAATGCAGATATAGCCGGCGCCGGGACCGCAATGGCTTTATTTTTACAAAGGCAAAATAAAGAAGTAGAAATTTTGGCCACCCATAATTATGAAGTTGAATTTCCTTTTTTACCTAAGGTAGCTAATTTACGCACTGCTTTAAACCATACCCGAAGTTTGGTGGTTAGCGTGACGACTAAAGTTAAAGGTCTGGAAGAAATAAGCTATCAGTTAGAAGAAGGAGTGGCAAAGATTTATTTAAAAAGCAAAGGCGAGAATTTTACTCCAGAAGATGTATCTTTTGAATCTGAGTTGGCGCCTTATGATCTGCTCATAACTCTGGGTGTGGAACAGTTGACTGATCTAGGTCAGAATTTTCAAAATTATACCAACATCTTTTATAACACCCCAAAAATTAACATAGATAACCAACCGGGCAATAAACACTTCGGTGCCATCAATATTGTTAATATTAATGCTTCTTCCTTGTGTGAAGTGGTAAGTGATTTAATTCAGGGGTTTGAAACCGACTTATTAAATGAAGAGATTGCTACCAGCTTGTTAGCCGGTATTATTGCCAGAACGCACAGTTTTCAAAATGCTCATATTAATCCTCAAAGTTTTAAGGTGGCCAGTCTCTTAGTGGAAAAAGGCGCTCGTCAACAAGAAATAGTTAAACATTTATTTAAGATTCGGTCCTTAACTCAGTTAAAAATATTGGGTTTGGTGTTGTCTCGGTTACAATTTATCAATGAATCAGCTTTGGCAGTTATAAGTGCAGAGGAGTTGCCCGAGACTGCTGAATTTTCCGAGAATGTTTATTTGAAGGTGCTTAAAGATTTGTTAGAAAATCTTTCTGGCAAACAAATGGTGGGGATTTTAGTAGAAGACGCTACACACAAAGTTCAATTCTATATGGCGCTAAAAAGACATTTATCAACTGCAACTTTAATAGACAACTTTGGGGAATATAAAGAACATAAGTTATTTACCAGCGGACCTTATCAGATTTATGAATTTATTATCTCCAATCAGCCGTTAGATGTAATCCAAAAAAAAGTAATGGCTAATTTAGTTTAATGGGGTGTAAATGGAATAAATACGCAAGTTAGGTGTAAAAAAGAAACAAAAATGTTATAATGCAGTTAAGAATAACCGCATAACAAAAATAAAATTCCAGTATGGTGCATCATAATTTTTTACCTGGTACCCAAGCGGATTTACAAAGAACATTGACCGAGGTAAACCGTAAAATGCAGGAAGATGAATCAAAAGCCAAGGCCATGGCTTTAGGCATGCCTTATGTGGATTTGCATAATTTTCCGATTGATTTTAATGTTTTGGCTTTATTAGAAGAAAAAGATGCTGTGCAGTTGCAAGCCGTGGTGTTTTTCAAAGAACAAAACGACATTCGGATTGGGGTGGTTAACCCGAATTTACCCGCACTTCACGATAAAATTTTGGAGTTTTCTAAAAATAATAAAGTCACCCAATACATAATTTCACAAAAAAGTTTTGAAGAGACCCTCAACTTGTATAAAAAGGTTATAAAACCCAAACTAACTCAAGATAAAACTTTAAGTCTTAAAGCTGAGACTAACTATCAGAAGCAAATGGAGCAGTTAAAAAGCTCAGCCAATCAAATTAGTAAATCCGCTTCTGAATTAATGGAAATAATTTTTGGCAGTGCGCTTGAATATAAGGCTTCCGATATTCATTTGGAGCCGGAAGCTCATATGATAAAACTCCGTTTTAGAGTGGATGGGGTTTTGCAGGATATTTTTCATATCCCCAAGGAATTGGAAAAAAGTATTATTGCCAGAATAAAAATTTTGGCAGGGTTGAAATTAAATATTAATACTCAAGCTCAAGACGGCAGATTAACTTTTTATTTAGATCAAAAGGCCATTGATGTTCGGGTTTCCATTTTACCCAGCAGTTTCGGGGAAGAATTGGTTATGAGAATTTTGGGTTCTAATAATCAACAGTTAAATATTGCCAGTTTAGGTTTGTCCAGCAGTAATGAAGAATTGTTAAGGCGGATTTTAGCGAGACCAAATGGTATGGTTATTACAACCGGACCTACGGGTAGCGGTAAAACCACAACTCTCTATTCTTGTTTAAACGAACTAAATACCCAGGGCGTAAAAATTATTACATTGGAAGACCCTGTAGAGTATAGACTGGAAGGCATTGTGCAAACTCCCATAGATCATACCCATGATTTTGATTTTGCTAAAGCGCTCAAAGCGGTGTTAAGACAGGACCCAGACATTGTTATGGTGGGAGAAATTCGCGATCAGGAAACCGCGGAAACCGCCATGCAATCGGCGTTAACTGGACACTTGGTATTAACTACTCTCCACACCAACGATGCTTCGGGTGCCATACCTCGTTTAATTAATATGGGGATTAAACCGTTTGTTATGGCGCCGGCACTGTCTCTGGTAATTGCACAAAGATTGGTGAGAAAAATCTGCCAAAAATGTAAAGTTAAAGCAGTTTTACCGCCCCACATGTTGGAAAAGGCCATGTTTACACTCAAACAAATCCCGACTAGCGCTCAAGTTAAGCTTCCCAAAGAAATTGTATTTTTTCATTCCACTGGTTGCGAAGCCTGTGGTGGTTTAGGGTATAGTGGCCGAGTGGGGATTTATGAATTTTTAGAAAATACTGATAATATTCAAGCCTTAATTTTTAAACAGGGGAGCATGAGTGAGTTTAAGCAAACAGCTCAAAAACAAGGCATGATTACCATGGCGCAAGATGGTTTGTTAAAGGCCTTAGCTGGCATTACAGACATTGAAGAAGTATTTCGGGTAACAGTGGAGTAGACCCCTACACCAAACGCGAATAGATCCGCTTACTAAAAAGCATAATAATTTTTTAAATTTATCAGTGGCAGAATCAATCGTTTGGTGTGGGGGTAGACAAACCTAAAAATTTGTGCTATAATATAGATACAAAATCAATTTTTGTTCAAATCAAAATCAATTTGGCAAAAATTTTTAAAAGTAAATCTTAGACAAAATTTTTAAGATTTACTTAAGAAACCCCAGTAGTAAAATACCAAAACAATTTTTACACTGGTTAAGAAACAAAAACAAAAAATTAAAGATAACAGATACGCTGATTTCATAGATTATGCAGGGCTTATTTTAAAGCTATTGTTAAATCTCTGTGATCCGTAATTTCTGTTTATCAATGGGAAAACAAAATGAAAACCTATAGTTCCCCGGCTAAATATGCCAGCATTTCTGAAATGCTGTCAGAAAAAGCCAGTGAGCCTTTTTGGGGAAAAGCCCTCAGAGCTTTGGCTCAATTTAAAATCAGCTCTAGTATTGCTTTAGCGCTAGTGCTGTTTTTTGCAGTTTCGGTCGGAGCGGTCACACTTACAGCTTATACGGAAATGACTAACTCTGGTTTAGTATATGAAGCCATACCATCAGCCGGTCAGTCAGGGACTGGCAAGGTTTTAGGTGTGGCCAGTTATGGTTATAATCAGCCGAACTGTAATCGAGGGAATTGTTTAAATCATACTTTGATTGGTTTTGAAAGAGAGGGTTGGCGGGTGGAAATTAATTATTTGCTCCAGCCCGGAGTTGTGGGGGCGATTAAAGTCAACGGTTGGCCGTTTATGGATAATTTAAGGGGGAGTGGATTGGGGCAAACTGGTTATGATTTAGAACCCGGTGAGGATTATAACTTTATTTTGTATAGAAAAAATGGTAGAAGGTTAACTAAATTGGTAAGTTTAAATTTAACTGCACCGGAAAAACCTGAAAGACCACCGGTTTGTCCGCTACGTCCTTTAAGACAAGGTTGCACTTTGGATTATTCGCAAGACGAGTGTGGAGTGGAAGTGTGTGAGGTTAATCAAGTGTGCGATTACCCAGCCCCACCTCAAAATTGTACTTATGTCCCGGGGATGAATTTTAATCCGGAAACTCAGTGTGGTTTGGAATTAAGATGTAACAATCCTACCCCAAGTTATGGGTATATGGGGCATTTAACTTTTAAAGAAAATACTAATACACCCATCACTAATCCTGTCCCGGCAGATTCGGCTATGGCCACTTTAGCCAATATAGAGGTGGTGAGTGAAATAGTCATGGACGTGGGAAGTTTTTCTCATCAGATTAATTCCCTAACTTTTGAAGCCAAGCCGAATGAAGCTTTACAAAATATAGAAAATGCTTACTTGTATAACGGACCAATTTTATTGGCCAAAGCAAAAGTCTTAGGAAGAATTTATTGCACCATGGGCTCCTCTTGTCCTAGTAGTTCCGAAATGGTATTTGATTTGAACCCACCCCTAAATATTGCTATGGGAAAAAACAGTGTTTTAACCATTAAAGGGGATGTGGCCGGTTCAGCTAGTGGGAGTATTGCATTAAGACCTATAACATATAGTATAGTGCCAGGCAC
>CAZFXC010000031.1:6666-8790 GCA_964522815.1 uncultured Candidatus Saccharibacteria bacterium | reverse complement strand
TGATTAATTTTAGCGTATCAAAAATAAACTGTTTTGGCAAAATAAAAAAGCACTTGTGTGCTAATAGTTATAATATTGAGTATTTACATGTAAGGTTACTATTTTAACCAATATTAATTTCAAATTTTTTTATTAACAAGTTGAAAATTGGAAATATAAAATAATTTAATTTTTATATGCAATTTGAAATATAAAGAGAAACGGGAAGAGAGATAGGTGTAATATCTATTGTTTATAAGTATTAGTTTTTTTATTTTTTCTTTATTGAATTTTATTGGAACCACTTTCCATAATTTTGGAATTAAAATCTCTGAACGCATAAAGGTATAGGTGTCCTTTATCGTACTGAGTTATTTTTATTGGAGGTTGTTGTTGTTTACACCATTCAAAAATTTTATCAATATCGCCTTGTCTTTTTAATTCAGTTTCTATTTTCAGTAATTTTTCTACATCAGAGTTATTGTCCTTTGGTTGATCTACAATTTCTCCTGTAATTTTTCTTTTTGCAATGCTTGTAATTTGCAATGCTCCAAGTTTATCGTAAGCATCTTTGTTTATTTTTTGAAGGATAATATCTATTAATGTCGCAAATAATGAGCTAATAAATAGTGGATGACTTTTGTAATTTGGGAAACTTTTTGTGAAATTTTTATATTCCGTAATTTCTAAAGCTGTAAGGCCGGCCAACTCTTGCTCTACTCTATCTTTATCAGCATTACTTGCCAACTCAATAGAAACTTCGCCTGCATCTACTAGTCTATTCAATTCATACGCATCATTATAATCTTCTTCTGGAATTTTGTCTGGCATTTTTAGTTATGAATTTTGGCAATGAAGGGAGAAATTTTCGCTCGGAGAGCATACACTTTTCGTTCTTAACTTTTATCCGACGCCTATTTTAAAATATTAAGTTTACTTTAGTGAAGTTTACTGGCGGAAGGGGAGGGATTCGAACCCTCGAACCAGTTTGACCCGGTTAACACCTTAGCACGGTGCCGCTTTCGACCACTCAGCCACCCTTCCACGTCGTAACTCACTTACATTACTCAAGTTTTACTGAAGTAAAACTTTCGTTTGGTTCGTGGTTACTCCTTTCTCCCAAAAATTTTCAATTTTTGGGAGCCCCTTTTTGGTCTTTGATAATCTTACCAGAGTTTTTAATCTTTCGCAACCGTGAGACAAAAGACTTTTTCTGCCCCATTCCGCTTTAAGACTTTAGTCGCTTCCAGTAGTGTGGAGCCGGTGGTGGTAACGTCGTCTATGAGAATAAAAGAACTCCCCCTAACCCCCTCTTTGGAAAAGAGGGGAGAAAAACTTCCTCTAACCCCCTCCCGTTCGGCAAGCTCAGGGTATGCTTTGGAAGAGAGGGGGGAGAGGACAAAGGCGGATGCAATATTTTTTATTCTTGCTTCCTTTTTTAAATCTTTTTGGGTTTTGGTGAATTTTTTTCTTAATAAAACATCAGCAGTTGGTAAATTGAATTGTTCCGCCAGAGTTTCCGCCAAAACTTTAGATTGGTTAAACCCGCGCCAACGTTGTCGCCATTTATGGAGGGGGATGGGAGTTATCGTAGGTTTTAGATTGTAGGCTGTAGGTTGTAAAAAGCAAGGAAAGTCGGCTTTTAAAATATCAGAAATGATTAAACCCAATTCTTTATAGATTGTTGGAATGAAACTATATTTGCCTTTAATTAAAATATTTGCGATTTTTTCGTCGCTGTAATCAAAAATGGAAATTAGTCCGTCGGCTGTGTGAGGGCTTAAACATTTGGGGTGGGTAAGTCCGCCTATGCTCATTTTATGGCAAACAATGCAAACTTGGTGGGGAAGGCGAGTGAGTTGTATTTTACAATTATTACAAATAAATTGTTGGCTTTCTTGCTCGCAAACTAAACAGTAAATGGGAAACAGCGTGTCTAAGATTAGGGTTTTAAGGTCGTGGTAAAAAGGTTTTAAAAAAGAGTTTATCATAGCTAGTTGTAAGTAGTAAGTTGGTAAGTAGTAAGTTAATCAGAAATCAGTAATCAGTTTATCAGCAGTCAGTAAATTAGCTAATCCATTATTCAATTAATCTTTATTTAGTTTAGCAAGAAATTTAAAATAAAAAAAAGAGCGGGCGAAAGCT
>CAZFXC010000031.1:3244-6566 GCA_964522815.1 uncultured Candidatus Saccharibacteria bacterium | reverse complement strand
TCGGTATATCCGTGTTTATATTAACACGGTTTCGGTTTTGGTTTGGGTGGTAGGAATTTTAGCACTTACCGAAATGGCGCCTTTTTTAATTTCCGCGAATAAATGTAAGCCGTCCGGTTTTTTGGAAGCAATAATTTTTTCCGCCACTTGGTCTTCCAGCATTTCTTGAATATTTTTTCTCACAAAACGGGCGCCTTGGGCCGGGTCAAAGCTTTTATCCGCCAAAAATTTTGCTACGGTGGGAGCACATTTTAATTGAATAGTTTGTTCCAGTAGACGTTTTTGTAAATCCGCAATTTGTAAGTTGGCAATTTTATTTAATTCTTTCATGCCCAAAGGTTTAAATATAATAATTTTATCTATGCGGTTTAAGAGTTCGGGACGAAAAGCTTCTTTTAAGGTATTCAGGACTCCGGTTTTGATGTTTTCGTATTCTTTTTCCAATTTTGTCTGTTCATCTATTTTAGCTTCTTTGTCCGCAAAACCAATTTTTTGCGCTTGCAGATTTAATTCTTGCATTCCTAAGTTGGAAGTTAAAATTATGATGGTATTTCTAAAATTGATTTTTTTGCCCATGGCATCGGTGAGTTGCCCATCTTCCAAAATTTGGAGGAGAATGTTAAAGACATCGGGGTTGGCTTTTTCGATTTCATCAAATAACACTACGCTGTAGGGTTTACGTCTCACGCTTTCGGTTAAATGTCCGCCTTCGCCATAGCCCACATAGCCAGCCGGAGCGCCTACGAGGCGGGATACATTGTGCCGTTCCATAAATTCGCTCATATCTACGCGAATGAGCGCGTCTTCGTCTTCAAAAATTTCTTTGGCCAAAGCTTTGGCAGTTTCGGTTTTGCCGACTCCTGTGGGACCTAAGAAAATAAAACTCCCCATGGGGCGGTTAGGATTAGCAATGCCAGCTCGGCTTCGCCTTACCGCTTTGCTAATTTCTTCCACGGCTTCGTCTTGCCCAATGATTCTGGCTTTTAGAATTTTTTCTAAATTATTAAGTTTAGACAGGTCGGTTTTGGTTAATTTGTTGAGCGGGATTTTAGTCATCATGGACACGGTGTGGGCAATATCTTCGCCGGTAATGGTGTGTTTAGGGGTTTGGTTCTCGCTAAGCAAAGTTTTACTCAGTTCGGCTTTTTGTTTTAATAATTTTTCTTCTTGAGTTCTTAAATGTAAAGCCGTAGTAAAATCTTGAGCTAACACAGCTTTGGTTTTTTCCGCTTCTAAACTTTGCAAATCGCTTTCTAATTTTTTGGTTAAGCGAAAGAGTTTACTGGGGGAAGTAATGCTTCGTAAAAAAGCTGCTGTTTCATCGATTAAGTCCACGGCTTTGTCGGGTAAAAAGCGGTCATTAATGTAGCGAGCAGAGAGTTCAACGGCTGATTTTATGGCTTCATCAGTAATAACCACATTATGATGTTTTTCGTAATTAGGTTTAAGTCCTTCTAAAATATTGATGGCTTCTTCTTTGGTGGGTTCTTCCACTAACACCGATTGGAACCTTCTTTCTAAAGCCGAGTCGGGTTCAATGTGTTTTTTATATTCGGCTAAAGTGGTAGCGCCAATGGCCCGAAGTTCGCCTCGTGCGAGGGCGGGTTTTAATATATTGGCTGCATCTAAACTGCCACTTGTGGCACCCGCGCCCACCATGGTATGGAGTTCATCTATAAATAAAATAATGTTGGGATTGCTTTTTACTTCATCAATAATTTGTTTTAAGCGATTTTCAAATTCGCCTCTAAACATACTGCCAGCCACTATAAGTGCTAAATCTAAAGAAAGAATTTTTTTGTCTAAAAGGGAGTCGGGTACTTCTTTTTTGGCAATGGCTAAAGCCAACCCTTCCACAATGGCGGTTTTGCCTACTCCGGCTTCGCCAATTAAGAGGGGATTATTTTTGGTTCGGCGGTTTAAAATGGAAATTACTCTTTCAATTTCCGTCTTTCTGCCTACCACCGGGTCTACTAAGCCTTGTGAGGCTTTTTTGCCTAAGTCAGTGGTAAAATAATCTAAAGCCGAAGGTTTTTTCTGGCCTTGATTTTGAGGGTTGTTAGGCGATTGAGTTTTGTTTTCATTGTCTGGAATTTCAGGGAATTTAGAAATATTTTCAAACACGTTTAATAAATTTTGTTCCAGTTCATATAAGTCCACTCCCAGTTTAGAGAGAATCACTCGGGCTTTGTTTTGTTGCATGGCTAACAGGCCGTATAAAAAATGTTCGGTCCCAATAAATTGGTAACCAAACTGACTGGCCATAATCGCCGATTTTTCTATGGCGGATTTTAAATTTTCCGACAGAACGGGTTTCCAGCTGGCAACTTGGTTATTGCTGTTAACGAGCATTACTTCTTGTTTAACTATTTCCGGACTCAGTTTGGTTTTATTTAAAATTTCCGAAGCAAAACTGGATTTTTCGGAAATTATGCCAAAGAGTAAATGTTCGGTGCCAATATGGTCATGTTTAAGTTCCTCGCTCGCCATTTGAGCGGCAATGAGGGCGTTTTTGGCTCTGGAAGAGAGCCGTTCTAAAATGTATGAAAAATTATTGCTGTTCAAAAGCGTTATTCCTTATTTTTATCTCCCTTCAGGGGAGAGATGTCCCGCCTTTGGCGGGACAGAGAGGGTATTAATGCAGATTACACAGATTCGGAAGACAAAGTATTATCTGCTATGATTATTATAGCATTAAATGGCTTTAATTTATTATAGACTGATATTATCACTCGAGTCAATAGACTGCTAACAAATTCAAATTTACAAACAAACAAATCTTCAAATAATTATAAATATATTTGTAGACATTGGTAGATTTGTCCAATTTGTTGATTTGACTTTTTATGTATAAAAAGCCAACTAAAACCAAGGAGCCGGAGAATTTAGAACACGCATATGATTACGCGATGTTTTTGTTGTCTTTACATTTACGGACAGAAGGCGAGGTGAGGGAGAAGCTTGAGGGTCGTGGATATACATCGGATATTGTTAAAACAGTGATTATTAGATTAATGGATCAAAAGTATTTGGATGACCAACGGTATGCCGAAGTGTTTTTGGAAAATTTAAAGCAATACAAAAATTTTGGTTTCTATGGCATTAAAAAAAAGTTTATAGAAAAAAAATTGCCGTCTAGTATCATTGAGACAGTTTTGGCAGATGGGCTTCCAGTAGAAGAGGAAATAAAAATTGCCAAAAGGTTTTTAAAGAAAGAGGGTGTGGCGGTTACATTGCCACCAGATAATGCTGAAAATCAATATAGCACTTTTGATGAAGAAAAAAGTAAGAACAAACAAAGGCTTTCTCAAAAGTTAAAAGC
>CAZFXC010000031.1:0-3144 GCA_964522815.1 uncultured Candidatus Saccharibacteria bacterium | reverse complement strand
TTGGTGGGTGGGTGTTGAAAAGAGATGCAAGCCATCCGACTTTCCCTTGCTCGTCGGCTTTTAATGGATTAACAATATACATATGGGCCGTAGCTTTGTTGGCGGCTTCAAGTGGCTCTCTATCACCAGAGATTTTTTCTAAAGCTCTGGCTAAACCTTCCGGGTAGCGAGTAAGAAGCGCGCCAGAGGCATCGGCTAAAAATTCTCTTTTGCGAGACACGGCAAGTTTAATGAGTGTGGCAATAATCGGCGAGAGGATAGCAAGGATTAATCCGACAATTATTAAAATTATTTGCAGTTGGCCCCCGCCTTCGCTATTAGATTTTCTTCTGCCACCAAACAACGAAGCTCTAAGCATCCAATCTGCCAGTAAAGTTATTGCCCCAACTAATACAACAACTAAAGTCATTACCCGAATATCGTAATTGCCAATGTGGGAAAGTTCGTGGGCTACCACGCCTTCCAGTTCGGTTTTTTCCAGTTTAGCTAATATGCCTGTGGTAAAACAAACGACTGCGTGCTTTGGGTCCCTGCCCGTGGCAAAGGCATTAGGCGCAGTATCATCAATCACATAAATTTTTGGTGTAGGCAGGCCGGCGGTAATGCAAAGATTTTCTACTAATCTATATAACTCCGGGTTGGATTGTCTATTCACTTCTGTAGCATGAGAGAGAGCCAGAGTAATGGAATCGGAAAAATAGTAAGAAATAAAAGATGAAAACACAGAAAAACCTACAGCAAAAAATAAAATTTCCGGTGCATTATACGCTTGGCTAAACACAAAACCTAAAACCGAGATAATTGCCAAAAAGCTGAATATGAGTATCCAGCTTTCCCTTTTATTTTTATTTATATGATCATATGTTAGCATCGTTTCGACCTCCCCCTGCCCCCTCTTCGCCAGGAGGGGAGAAGGGTGGTGTTTTCGCGTTTGTTTTTAGATATATGGTCGTAGGTAAGCATGATAAAAGCGTTTAGCGTTCAGCACTCAGCGTTTAGCTAAATGCTTCTTACTACCAACTAAAAGCTAACTTTAACCCATACGGCAAGCTCAGGGTCAAAGTTTCTAGAATGAAACTTTGACTGGTTGGCCTTCTGCGCCTTTTTCGTCTATATCAAAGAATTGGCGTTTGGTGAAATTAAACATAGACGCAAACAGATTGGTTGGGAAGACTTCCACTTTAGTGTTAAAGTCTCTCACTGTGCCATTGTAAAATCTTCTCGCGGCTTGGATTTTGTCTTCTGTGTCAGTTACATCTCTTTGCATTTGTAAAAAGTTGGTATTGCTTTTTAGGTCAGGATAGTTTTCAGACACAGCAAATAAACTTTTTAGCGCGCCGGAAAGCAAGTTCTCGTCTTTTTGTCTTTCTTGCATATTACCGCCGGCATTCATAGCCAGCCCACGCATTCTGGTAACATTTTCTAAAACCCCGGATTCTTGTTTGGCATACCCTTTGACGGTTTCCACCAAATTGGGGATAAGGTCATACCTTCTTTTTAATTGCACTTCAATGTCACTCCAAGCTTCATCAACTCGGTTTTTGGAGCGAATTAGTCCATTGTAAATAACAATGGCTCCCAGCACTAAAACCCCTAAAATTATCCAAAATATCATCATATATTTATACATCACCCCAGTAGTAGTTCCAGACAAGCTCGAACACTACGGGGCAGGCAGATAATACAGATAGCACTGATGCAATAAGTATTATCTATGATAATTAATAATTAATTAATCTATTAATATAGTATAGCACATTTTGTCAAAGGTGACATTTGACATTAAGCATCGGATAAAGGTGAATGCTGAATATTACAAGCCTTGACATAATAAATTGCCTATGATATTATCACTTTACTTAAGTAAAGTGATGTTAAGAATTTCTAATTTCTAATTTCTAATTTCTAATTTCTAATCGAATGAATTGGGATAATCAAAAAACTGAAAAATTATTAAATGCAGTTTTGGCTTTAAAAAATTTAAAAGAAGCTAAGGCGTTTTTTCGAGATTTGCTCACAGCCGATGAATTAGACGAGTTTGGCAGTCGTTGGCTGGCTGTGCAAATGCTCAATGCCAAAGTGTCTTATAATCTTATTCAAAAGCAAACTCGCCTTTCTAGCCGGACCATTGCTCGGATTTCCAAGTGGCTGAAAAACGGCAAGGGCGGATACAAATTAATGTTAAATAGAAAAGGCAATCATCATACCCCTTTCTTCGCTCGGAAAGGGTTGTCTTGATTTTTACTTGTCATGCTGAATTAATTTCAGCATCTAAAATAGATCCTGAAGCCCCAATAGCAGAACCTTTGGTTCGCTACGGGGTAAACAAGTTCAGGATGACAGATGAACATAACCCCTTCCTTGCGAGGAAGGGTTTTTTGTTTCCCCAAAAAAGCAAAAGAAAAATTTAAGGAGAAAATATGTCAAGTAACAACTGCGAGCACCGTCAGTATATGAAGAAAGTAGTTGAACAGAGTTGGCAGGGGCACGCAACTTTGTGGGTCTTGGTAGAGCGCAAGTGTGCCCAGTGCGGGCACACACAGCAGGACTGGGAATTCGGTGATCATGAATCTATCGGTGGACCTCGGATGTTTCCCGATGACATTAATTTCTTCACGGGCGGGGAGTTTGAGGAGGTGATTGCAAAGGACTGACACTCAACTCCCCCTGCCCCCTCTTTGGACAAAGAGGGGGGAAGATGAAGCAACAACCGGCGGAGCGTGTGTCGCGTTTCGCCGGTTTAACTTTTTATGGTATAATTTTAATGGAAATAAGGAAACTTGAAACAAAATCAATTATCTCAAGGGCAAGCTTACGAGGTATGGGTACAAACTGCAACACCCCTCCCTTATCTCTCCCCATTAAGGGGAGGAAATAAAAGCGCAAGTCCTAATCGGAATAAAATGCAATTTACAAATAACTTAAAACAAAAATTTAATGATTTTTTGGATTGGCATTATATTAGCCGTCTGGAAGACAAGGTTAAATTAATTGTTAAAGAGCGCGAAGAGTTAAAAACTTGGAGCGACAAGGAATTAAAACTTGCAGGTACGGCTTTTAAAGATGATTTACAGAAAGGTAAAACCTTAGATAGAATTTTAATTCCGGCTTTTGCTGTGGTAAACGAAACCGCGAGAAGAGTAT
>CAZFXC010000030.1:3579-9229 GCA_964522815.1 uncultured Candidatus Saccharibacteria bacterium | reverse complement strand
TGAAGGCAGGAATTTTTTTACTTAAGGCAATTAGTCCGGGTTTGTATAAAAACCCACCGGCAAGTTCTAAATCCGGTTTTAAGTTTAGGTAATTTTTTTCAATGAGTCCCAATGTCCCATTATCTTTAGCTATTTTTAAGCCCCTGCCTGTGCCAATAAGTTCCGGCGGAATGCCTAAAGAGTAGAGGGCCCCGGTAAAAGAAATGGCACGGGGTAGACGAACTTTGCCACTGCCTCGGCTGTAGCCAAACAGCCCAATGTGCTGAACTCTTTCGCGTCTTTTGGGGAAATGGCCGGCGACTAAATTAATTATATGGGCAATTTTCTCTATACTATTTTTGTATGAGACTTCAAAGTCTTGTAGTAATTTAATTAAAGCCTTTTCATCTGGTTGGGAAATAATTTTTAATTGGCTTTTTGGTAAATGGGTTTTTAAATAGTTAATTGCCGTTTTGACTTGATTTTTAGGAAAATCATAACGAAAAGCACTTTGAGTGGTGGCGGTTTTAACCCCGCTGTATTCTTTTACAAAATCACCCACATAAACTGGATTAAGTCCGCCCCGAAAGGGTAAAGTGCCGGCGCCAATAATGGGGTAAAGTTTAAGTTTATGTTGTTTGGCAAAACGGGCATAGCGGGAAAATGCGATTTTGATAGCCAAGACCGTAGGCACAATGCCCGAATTAAGTGCCGGATCCGAGCGGGCCACAAACGGGCGCATGTAAGCGGGTCGAGTTTTAAATTTATGTTGATAAAGTTTTAAATACTTACCTAACAGTTGATGGGAATTGATAATGGTGTGGACGGTTTCAAAGAGGGGGATAATTTCCAAAAACATTTCGCAGTTGCTGTTCATACGGTTTAAAGGGTGCCTAAGGCAGGCAATTTCCCGAAAAGCTTCTTGAATGCTAATTAACTCCTCGGCAGTTTCGGTCATAGGTAAAATCACTTCAAACAAAGGCGGGGAGTGAAGTTCGGTTTGGCGGGCCAGGCCACTGGCGGTTAAGATCCCCATTAGGGCACGGGACATTCTAAATTCGTGCTGAACTTTGGGGTTGGGTAAGCGAAAAGTTAAAAATTTATTTTTGCCTAAGGGAAATTTTTGGAAGAAATCGTAGTGGTCAGCAATAATTCGTTCAAACACCGATTCATCTACCAGTTTACCTTCCCAGTCCCACATGTATTCGTCTATGTGTAAATCTTTAAAACACGAAACGCACTCTTTGGTTTCTTCAATAGTTGGAATAAACGCGCCCTTTTGCCAAAAAGGCGGAGCACCGTGGTCGGGGTGCTGAGTAGCCATGCAACTGGGGATTTTTCGGGGGGATTTTTTCATACTCTTTCATTTTTTCACAATCTTTTGTTAATGTCAAAAGTTTGGTATTATATGAAAAGGTTATAGGTGTTAGGTTTTAGGTTATAGTTAGATATTATATAAATTTATGAATTTACATCCAATTTTTGTTCATTTTCCGATTGCCTTGTTAACTTTATACGCAGGGTTGGAAGTTGTCCGTTTGCCAATTTTAACCCGTCAAACTTGGTATTTTTATGCTAAAGCGGTTTTGGTAATAGCTGGGGCCTTAGGTGCTATCCCAACTGTAATTACTGGTTTAATTGTGGGGGAGGGATTAGAAAATGACTTGGTGATAGGCAAAATAGTTCAGATGCACGAAAAATTTGCATTTGCGAGTTTGGTGGTTTTTGGGGTTTTGGCAATAATATATTTGCTGGTTTGGCTGGGAAAAAATTATCAATTTGGGGTATTTTTTAGTAAGTTGATTAATTTAGCGAATAAGCTTTTAGAATTTAAAATTATTATACTGTTAGCTTTACTTGGGTTAGTTTTAATTACGATTACGGGCGGGCTTGGCGGGGCAATGGTGTATGGCCCCAATGCCGACCCTTTCTTTAAACCAGTTTTTGAGTTGTTGATTCGGTAAAAAGGTATTTGCGGGATTCGTACAGTGGCAGTATGCGACCTTCCCAAGGTTGAGACGAGGGTTCGATTCCCTTATCCCGCTCCAAAGTGTGTAATTAGTATTATTAGTGGATATGTGTTATTATTAAAGTAATAAATATGGCTAAATTGAATTTACAATCTGTTGTGTGGAAAGAGGGTAAATATTTTGTTGCTCAATGTTTAAATGTGGAAGTTTCCAGTTTTGGTAAGACAAAAAAACAGGCGTTGGTGAATTTAGATGAGGCTTTAGATTTATATTTTGAAGATGAAAAGCCTGCAAGGCTTATAAAAATTCAACACGCCGAGGTTGTGCCTACCACGGTAGAGTATGCCTAAATTATACTCATCCCAACATATTATTAAAGTCCTTCTTGATAAGGGCTTTGTTTACATATCACAGAAAGGAAGCCACGCCAAGTTTAAGAAATTTGGCAATCCGACACTGGTCGTAATTGTTCCAACCCCAAAAAGACAAATTCCTTTTGGCACTTTCCGGTCAATTTTACGCCAATCACAATTAATAGAACAAGATTTTATATGACATCAAAAAATTTAAGTCTGGAAAGTTATAAGGGCACTCGGGATTTTTATCCCGTAGATCACTTTATTCAAGACTATATTTTTAGCATTTGGCGCAAGGTGGCTAAAAAATACGGTTATGTGGAATATAGCGCCTCCATTTTGGAAGAAACTGAACTTTACAAAGCCAAAAGTGGCGATGAAATTATCAATGAACAAACTTACTCGTTTATGGATCGAGGCGGGAGAGAGGTCACGATTCGTCCGGAAATGACGCCGACGGTGGCGAGAATGGTGGCGCAAAAGCGGAAAGAACTTACTTTACCTTTGCGATGGTTTAGTATTCCCAATTTGTTTCGCTACGAAAAACCCCAAAGAGGCAGACTTAGAGAACATTGGCAATTGAATGTCGATATGTTTGGCGTGGAGGGTAAAGAAGCCGATGTGGAAATTGTGCACTTAGCTTACGATATGATGAAGACTTTTGGCGCCAAAGACGAACAATTTGTGATTCATATTAATAGTCGGAAATTTTTGAACCATTTGCTTATTGATTTTTTAAGATTAAATGAAACGGAAAAGAAAAATACCGCAAAACTTTTAGACCGAATGCGTAAATTAAGCCCCAAGGAGTTTGAAGAGCAAGGTGAAGCTATTTTAGGTAATGCCAGATTTAAAGTTTTGCACAAAATTATTGGCACCAATGATTTAAACGATTTGCCGGAAGAAATTCAAGCCCACGAATCGGTGAGTGAATTAAAAGCTATTATGCAGGAATTGAACTACTTGGGCGTAAAAAATTTGGCTTTTGATATTGGTCTTGTCCGAGGTTTTGATTATTACACCGGCACGGTGTTTGAAATGTATGACACCAGTCCTTCTAACCCCAGAGCTTTGTTTGGGGGAGGCCGGTATGACGATTTGGTGAGTATATTTGGCGTGGAAAAAGTGAGTGGTATTGGATTTGGTTGGGGTGATGTTACCACGCGTGATTTTTTGGAAACCTACAATTTATTGCCAAAGTATAAATCGGAAGTGGATTTATATATTTGTCATTTGGAAGGGTTTAAAACTCCCGCGGTTATGTTGGCTGACGATTTAAGAAAATTAGGTTTAAATGTGGCGGTGGATTTAACCGATAAGAAATTACCCGCGCAAATTAAATTTGCCGACCGAGAAGGGATAGGGTTTATTTTGGTGATTGGTGATGAAGAAGTGAAAAGTAATAAATATAAACTTAAAAATTTAAACTCCGGGGAAGAGCAAGCTATGTTTAAAGAGTCGGTGGTGGAATTTATTAAAACCCAAAAATAAATTTACTCTTAGAGAATATTGAAAGTGGAAATTTTATGGAATTGCAAGTCGGAGTAAAAATTTTACTGAAAAATCCGGAAGGAAAATTTTTGGTATTATTAAGAAACCCCCAAACCTACCCGGATGTCGGAGAGACTTGGGATATTCCAGGTGGGCGGATTTTGCCCGGACTTGGTTTGTTAGATAATTTAAAGCGAGAAATTCAGGAAGAAACTCAATTAGACTATACAGAAGAGCCGAAATTAATTTTCGCTCAAGATATATTTGCTCACAAATCCACAGACAAAAATCTTCACCAGCCAGCCGAAAGACATGTGGTGCGGTTAACTTATTTAGGTACCATAACCGGCGAACCTGTTATTAACCAGCAAGAGCATTTGCAGTATAAATGGTTAAGTTTAGCGGAAATTAAAAAACTTCCCAATTTAGATAAATATTTAAAAACAATTTTGTTAATGCTAATATGACTTTTCAAAAAAATAGAGAACTATTAAAAGATTATGAATCTAGACAAGGGGTGTTGGTTAATGATGCTCACTCGATGGATGAAATGATAAATTCTGTTGAGGATAAAATAAATCAGCCTTTAACTTGGGGTATGTACGATGAAAATCAAAGTGATTTTTCAAAAAGTTTCAAAAGTGTTTTAGATGATCATGCAGATTTAAATGATTTTTTAACCCATAGATTTCCCAACCGTAAAGATTTAACTCTAATAGAAGTTGGTGGTCCAGGATATCAATTAAGACATACCTTATCTTCTGTGGGTAGGTCGTTTGCGGTTTGTTTGGAAGATAAGGATTTGAGTGGTTTAAAATCTAGAATTCCAGAAGGTTCTCATACAGTAATTTCTAGAATTAATGTAAAAGGAGTTATTAAGCCAGCTGATTTAACAGATCCTCATACCTTTAGAGAACTTAGTGGAAAAATGCAAAAGAAAAAGGCAGATGTATTAATAGAAAGATTGTGGGGAGGTTGGGTAAATATTGGAAAAGATCCTAACATTTTATTTCACATTTTAAAAAAGTATTACAAACTCATGGCCGAAAATTCGGTTATGTTTATTCAGTTAATGGATTTTGAAGGAAGCGATATTGAAGAGTTTAAATCCTGGATTACTTTAATGAATCAAAAATTTTCTACCAAGTTAAATATAGTATTAGCTGAAAGCGAAGCAGGTGATAAATTTGCATTAAAAATAGAAAGGTTTCCTGGTAGTCCAGATAATCTCGAATTAATAAATTAGAAGAGAAAAAAATAAATATATAAGCATGAACATTAGTCGTGAAATTGCAAACAATTTAATGTGTGAGTGGGTAAAGTCCGAAAGTCTTAGAAACCATATGTATAGTGTGGAAAAAGCTATGCGGGCATATGCGCAGAAGTATGGCGGAGATGAGGAAATATGGGGTATGGCCGGATTACTTCACGATTTTGATTACGAAAAATTTCCAGAAGTTGATGCGGAAAAACAGACCGGACATCCGTTTGAAGGCGTTCGGCATTTGCAAAGTTTAGGCTACCCCGACGAAATTATTCAAGCGATTTTAGGCCACGCGCTATATAGCGGAGTGCCCAGAACCACCCCCATGGCTAAGTGTTTATTTGCGGTAGATGAGTTATGCGGGTTTGTTGTGGCGGTTTCTAAAATGAAACCCGATGGTTTAAATAGTTTGGAAGCTAGGTCAGTTAAGAAGAAGTTAAAAGATAAAGGTTTTGCGGCTAAAGTCAGCCGAGCAGATATTGCTTTAGGGATAGCAGAGTTAGGTGTAAGTGAAGACGAGCATATAGATTTTGTGATAAAAGCTTTAAGATAAACTCACCCCATTCGACTATCGCTCAGGGCAAGCTCTA
>CAZFXC010000030.1:2391-3479 GCA_964522815.1 uncultured Candidatus Saccharibacteria bacterium | reverse complement strand
AAAGAGGGAGTTGGAGGGAGTTAAATTAAAGATAATTTATGAAAAAAGTCATAAGCGGATTAATTATAATTGTGTTAGGTTTATGGGCTTTTGAATTTTATTCCAACCATACTGCCAAAATTCAACAATGGACAAAAAGTTTAAAGCAGGGCGAGGTGATTGAAAATTTGCACACGGAAATTTTCACTCCCGGAGGACTGAGGGCTAAATTTGAATCGGTAAATGCCAAGTTAACTTTAAAAGGCGTTATTGAACAGACAAATCAAGAACGGGCGCAGTATGGTAAGGTAATCTTGCAGGAAAATGCCGAATTGAATCAAATGGCTTTACTAAAGGTGCAGGATATGTTTGCCAATCAGTATTTTGAGCATATTTCACCTTTGGGCAAAGGCCCGGCAGATTTGGCAAAACAAATTGGTTATGCTTATATTAGTGTTGGGGAGAATTTAGCTTTAGGCAATTATAAAGATGATGCAGAGTTGGTTGACGCTTGGATGAATAGCCCAGGGCACAGAGCTAATATTTTAAATAGTAAGTTTACGGAAATTGGGGTGGCAGTAATGAAAGGTAAGTTTGAAGGTAAAACTACGTGGCTCGCGGTGCAGGAATTTGGCCGACCCACCACGGAATGTCCCAAAGTTGATGAATTTTTAAAAGCACAAATAGATGCCAATACTACGGAAATTAATGATTTGGAAAAACAAATAAATCAGATTAAAATAACCATAGAATCCGCATCAGAACCTAAAAATAAGACAGAGTTAGATAATTATAATCAACAAGTAGAAGCTTATAACGCCTTAATCAAAGTTTTTAATAATCGGATAGACCAACAAAAGGAAGTGGTGTTTAGGTTTAATTCTCAAGTTAAAGCTTTTAATGAATGCATAGGGGAATAAGTTAGGACATACGCATCGCCAACCTTTGGACGGGCAGAGTCCAGGTCCTCAAAGGTGGCTTTTGACCCAATCAAGCTCTTGTTGTTTTTGGTTAAATGCGTAAGTCCTAAATTAATAAAAATAATAAACACAATTAATTAAAAATTAATAAAAAATTTATGAAAAAATATTTTGTGAGTGTTTTGTTAG
>CAZFXC010000030.1:0-2291 GCA_964522815.1 uncultured Candidatus Saccharibacteria bacterium | reverse complement strand
CCCATTGGTGGCGATTTGTTAGTAGCGGGTGGTAATGTAAGTTTAACCGAAAAAGCCAGCGTGGGCGGAGATTTAATTATTGCCGGAGGGAATGTAATTTTAGAAGCACCGGTAGCTGGTAAAGTGCGCGCCATGGCTGGGAATTTAACCATCAACAGTAAAATTGGGAAAGATGTAAATGTTAGAATATCCGGCAACAAAAAAAATGAGGGAAATTTAATTTTTGGTCCGAAAGCCGAGGTAATGGGGC
Source organism: uncultured Candidatus Saccharibacteria bacterium (assembly GCA_964522815.1). Taxonomy (GTDB): domain Bacteria; phylum Patescibacteriota; class Doudnabacteria; order UBA920; family UBA920; genus JBBTRN01. The sequence continues at coordinate 2,041 of CAZFXC010000030.1, read as the reverse complement.
AGGTTTATTATAAGGGGGTCAAGTCCGCTGTGGTAAAAGAGGGGGCAAAAGTTTCGGACATAGAATTTACTCCGGTAGTTAAAGTTAACACTAGAGCTTGGTTAGGTATGGGAGTGGTAATTAAGTTTTTAGCGATTTTGTTAACAGTGTTGGTGTTAGTTAGGTGGCAGAAGGAAAAATATCAACAATTGGCAACCGGAATTAGTGAAAAGTTTTGGGAAAATTTGGGAATTGGTTTAGTCGGGGTAATTGCTACGCCAATTATTGGCATACTGTTATTAGTAACTTTTGTTGGGTTTTATATTGGCATCATCTTGTTACTTTGGTATGTGTTAGTATTATTAATGGCTTATTTACTCGCTGTTATAGTTTTGGGTTTGTGGTTAATGAAAACTTTAAAGGTAAGAGCCGATTATACAATTTTAGATTGGAAGACTGCCTTGTTGGGTTCAGTAGGAATGTTGGTTTTAGGTTTTATTCCGGTGGTAGGTTGGTTGGTTTGTTTGGTAATCTTTTTAGCTTCTGTGGGTGGAATTCTAAAAGTCGGAAAACAAAAATGGGGAATGAAAAATATATCGAACATCTAACATTTAACATTTAATATCTATAATTATGGGAATTTTTGACAAACTTAAAGACATTAATGAAATGCGCAAGGAAGCTAAAGTGATTCAAGCGCAAATGGCTTCGGTAGTAATTAACGGGGCTTCGAGTGGCGGTAAGGTTAAACTGTCTATGGATGGCAATTTTGAAGTTAAATCCGTAGAGGTGGATGCTTCTGTGGCAGGCGATAAAAGTGAAGTGGCCAGGCATGTTCGCAGTGCTTTGGAAGATTTGTTTAAAGATTATAAAAAGCAAATGCAAAAGAAATTTGGGCAGTCAATGATGGGGTAATGTGATGCAAATATACGAATGCATTCTAATGAAACTAATAATACGGATTGAATTATGAATAATGAGTTAAGAAAAAAGATAAAAAAAGTTTTCATCATATTATTGTTTCTAAGTTGGTCTTTTTCAGCTCAAGCTTTAGACATTCAAGATTTTGCTTTAGGCGCCGTGAATAACGGTTTAACTGCCGAAAGTTATATGGTAATTGACAGCACGACCGGAAATGTATTAATGCAAAAAGATATTCAAAAAGTTTGGACTCCGGCGTCGCTGACTAAATTAATTACGGCTTTAGTTGTGCTGGATAAAAATCCAAAATTACAAGGCAATGTCATGATTAAAAAAGCCGACGAGGTGGGTGGGGCTAGAATTGTCACCAAACCCGGCGTGAGTTATAAAGTAAAGGATTTGTTTTTTGCTATGCTAGTGGCTTCGGCTAACAACGCGACCAATGCTTTAGCCAGAAGTACGGGGCTAAGTTCAGAGGAGTTTGTAGGTAAAATGAACGAAAAAGCGAAGGCTTTAGGTGCCCTAAGTACTACCTTCATTGAACCGACTGGCATAAGTGAAAAAAATCTCAGCACTGTTGAAGATTATGCCAAAATTGCACGCTCGGCTTTTGCTAACCAGTCTATTTTGTTAGCAGCAAAAACCGCTGATTACAGTTTCCGATCTACCAATAATAAAAGATATTTGCATAAAATTAAAAATACCAATAAACTGTTAAAAGATGCGGAAATGGAAATTATTGCGGGTAAAACCGGTTACCTAGATGAGTCAAAATATAATTTTACCGCTTTAGTAAAGGACCAGTTTAACCAATCGTCCATTATTGTTTTGTTTGGGGCTAAAGATCCGGCATCGCAATTTAGAGAAACCAAACAACTCACGTTTTTAAGCGGTTTAACCAAGCAATTAAACTTTTTAAGCGGGGCGGTGCTGGGAGTGAATGAGATAAAATAATTTATTGTAAAGTTTTAAAATCTATGGAAAATCATCATAAAAAAATTGTCAGTATTTTAATTATTGTTTTAGTTGTGACCGGTTTTGGTTATTTTTTGTTTAAAACCTCAGGTGGAGTACCAACTTCCGGTAGTGTGGATTTTAATTTAAAAGATGTAAAACCGACAGATAAACTGCGTGAAGTTCA
>CAZFXC010000029.1:0-9391 GCA_964522815.1 uncultured Candidatus Saccharibacteria bacterium | reverse complement strand
CCGCCATTCATTGCCCCTTAGACTATATTTTTGGCACCATTCGGTTTTCTTTAGGCACAAATACAAATAAAAAAGATTTAGACTATACACTAACAACCCTGAAAAAAATAATCTCAACTTTATAAATTGCCTTTTAATTTACACTATACTCACTCACAAACACGCTGGTGCCTAAATAGGGCCTTACCTCAGGAAATTCCTGCTCTGTAATTTGCAACCAATTACTTGGGATTACCGGTTTTTTTGACCAAAACCCATTAGTCCAAACCAACCAGACAATCTCACCGGTTTTAACATTTTGATTTAAATTGGCTAATAAATCTGAATCTGCTAAAATTGCAGTTCCGGCATAATGAGGCAAATCTTTTACACTTTTCACCCCCTCGGTATAAAGTAGCGGGGTGGGGGAATATTCACTTAACGTAAAATGCTTATTTAAATAGTACTTTAAATTGAAATACATACCACTGTTGGCCGAATATACCTTGTTGCCTTTTTGCCAATTTAATTTAATATATTTTACGGCCTTTGCCATACCCGGTCTCGCATCAATGTTAACATTGTGCCAATACCTGTAAAATGCCAAAAGACACAAACTCAAATAAATCGCCAAACAGATTTTACTTAAAATCTGTTTTTTGATTTGAGTAAGCCAAGCAGTCAAAATTATTAATAAAAATGGACTGGTAAAAATAAAGTATCTAACTAAATATACGCTACTATTACTGCCTTTAGCTTTGGCCAGAACATAAAACAAGCCGGAACCAAAAAATGGAGCAAGTGTGACTAAAATAATTAACCATTTATAAAAATTTTTAGTTTGTTTAATAAAGTTATAACTGATAATTAAAAATAGTATAGTTACTACAGCCAACAGGACTTTGACTTTAAAACTCTGAATATCATAACTAAAACCCAAAACTAAAGTGTAGATAGTCGTGGGAATGCTCCATATGTCCATGGGCGGGATCCAATAACCCGAGCCCACCTGTTTAACTTGAAATAAAAAGATATTCAACCAAGGCAAAAAAGCCAAGCTCAAACTTAAACCAGTCAACAGGATTAACCACATTTTTTTCCCCAATGTACTGACTCGATGAAATAACAAATCAACCGCAAAAAATAAACAAATTGCCAAAACAGAAAATAGCAAATAATAATGGGTATAAATCATTATTATCATACTGGCTATCATACCCAACCAATTCCAAACAAGTATTTTTCTATACTTCAGCTCATCTGAATTATAAGGGGTATGAATTTGGTTTAATTTATGCCAAGACTTTAAAAATTGAACGGTAAAATAACAAGCAATTACCGTAAAAAATGCTCCCATAGTATACATGCGCGCTTCCGTGGCATATTGGATTTGAAAAATATTAATTGCCATTAAGACAGCGGTAAGGATAGCCAAACGAGAACTCTCAAAGATTGTTTTGACTAATAACCAAACTGCCCAGATAGTGGCAACTCCAAAAAATACACTAAATGATCTTAAAGACAAAAGCGAATCCCCAAAAACATAATGCCACAATCTTAAAAAAACATAATAAGCCGGCGGATGAACATCCAAACCAATCCTATACAACATTTCTTGCCAGGGATATTTAATTAATAAAGCGGAAAAGGCTTCATCGTGCCACAAAGAAATATTAGTGTTGTTATATAATCGTAAAAACAAACCCAAAACCAGTATTAAAAAAATTGGATAGTACTTCTTCATAAATTTGCCAAAATTCCCAATTTTAGGTATAATAAATACAAAAGATACTTTACTGTAATTTTTTTTGAGAAAATTCACAGATTTTTTTTAAACCTATTTTGTTATTGTTTGTTTTCCCTAAAATTTGGATTGTTTATGTTTAATTTATCTAAAATTTATCTAAATAAAATTTTGTTTCTTCGGCTAGTGGGCTTAATTGTTCCCATTATAGCATTAATAATTTTATTTTTCCATAATCAGTTTTCCAACCAAAACCTCATTCTGAAATACTCGGTTAGTGCGGGTGTATTATGGAATGGGGGTAGTAATTACTTGTACTTAATTCCAGCAAGCGGATTGATCTTGTCAGTTTTAAACCTTAAATTAAACCATACTCTCGGTGAAAATTTCATCTTTTTGAAAAAAAGCATTGTATTAGTTAATGTCTTAATTCAACTTTTACTATTTTCCGCACTTTTACTATTATTTTGGATCAATTAGTTTAAAGCCCTGGTGCACAAGAAGTTCTATGTATAGAAAAAGAACGTATCAAGAACGTTTTTGGGAAATTTTGCCCGGACTGCAATTCTGGACTGTTTTTTTAAGTGCCATCTATTTATCTTACGCCAAACCCGTCTGGGCCTCCATATTTATCATCTGTTTTGATTTTTATTGGTTATTAAGAGCAATTAATGCTTCTTTGCATTTAATTGCCAGTTATATAAAATTTAAAACCGCTGTCAAAATCAACTGGCTTCATTACACGGAAAATTTAAATGCTCTACCAAAACTAATTGAATCTATAAATACCCAAATAAAAGCAAAACCCAATAAATTTTTAAGCGAGCTTAATAAAAAACTCCAGCAGGCCCAAATTAGTCACCATCCAATTCCCAACTTTTTAACTTTTTACCATTTGGTATTAATTCCTTTTGTTAATGAACCTTTTGAAGTGTTAGATAACAGCTTAAGCGCCTTAGCGAATTCAGCCTATCCAAAAAATCGGATCATGATTCTACTCGCTTGCGAAAGCAGGGCAGGGGAAGGAGCCAAAGTTACCGCTAATTTACTTAAAACCAAGTACGAAAAAGAGTTTTTCAAATTTTATATCACCGAACACCCAGATAACTTACCCGATGAAATTAAAGGCAAAAGTGCCAATGCCAGTTATGCAATTCAAACGATTTTACCGGAACTTAAAAAAAACAATATTGAAGTTGATCAAGTATTAGTTTCTAATTTTGATTCCGATACTATAATTCATCCGCAATATTTTGCCCGCGTGATGTTTGAATTTTTACTGGCAGATAAACCCTACCAAAAAAGTTATCAGCCAATTGCCATTTATAATAACAATATTTGGGATAGTCCCGCTCTCATTAGAGTGATTGCTTTATCTTCGTGGCAATTTACAGAAAGTAACCGACCCGACAGACTTAAAACTTTCTCTTCTCACACCATGACCTTAAAAGCTCTAATCGATGTGGGCTTTTGGCGAAAAGACATTGTAAATGAAGATGAATTCATTTACTGGCAATGTTTTTTGCATTACCAAGGCGATTATCAAGTCATCCCATTATTCTTGCCAGTTTCTCTGGACACCTGCCTAGCTCCCAGTTTTTGGCAAACGTGTAAAAACCAGTATAAACAAAAACGTCGTTGGGCCTACGGAGTGGAATATTATCCACATTTAATTTGGCCACTCATTAAATGCAAAACTTCTTTCTACTGGAAATTTTATAAATTGTTTCAATACACTGAAACTCATTTTACTTGGGCAACCGCCAGTTTAATGATTGCCATTTTAGGTTGGTTACCACTGTTTATTGGTAGGGCTAATTTTACGGAAAGCGTAATTGCTTTTAATTTACCCTTTGTTACGCAAAGCTTAATGCGAATTGCATTATTATTTTTAATTTTTAGCGTTTATGTCAACATTGTGCTATTACCGCCTAAACCCAAAAAATACGGCAAATGGAAAACTATTTCTATGTATTTACAATGGTTTTTAGTGCCATTCTCCGCAGTTGTTTTTCATAGCTTGCCTGCCATTGAAGCCCAGACCCGTCTAATGCTAGGTAAATATTTGGAATTCTGGGTAACTCCCAAAGCCAGAAAAGGGGAGAATACCGGCCTGTTAATGAAAGAAATGGGGGAGGTTAAGTAAATACTCGCGTTTTAAAGCTTAGTGAGATATATGCAATATTTATTTTTGTTCATCTTATCGGGCAGTTTAAGCATAGTTTTGACCTTACTCGTCAAACATTTTTCAACTAAAAAAAATATTTTGGACATACCAGATAATAATCAAAGAAAAATTCATAAAAAACCCATTCCCTTGTTGGGAGGCTTAGCTATAATTGGCTCAATCATTCTGTCTCTCATTCTGTATATCGCTTGGTTTAATCCCAACTTGCAAGTTGTTCCCTTAAAATTTTTCTTAGGCATACTTTTAGCGAGTTTTGTATTGGCTCTGGGAGGATTTTGGGACGACAAACACAACCTTCCACCCAAAGTCCTTTGGATTTTTCCCGCTTTAGCTAGTCTGATTATTGTTTTAAGTGGCATCGGGGTCGGTATAAAATTTATCTCCAATCCCTTTGGCGGATCTATCTACATAGGACAAGCTGTTGCAATTTTCAATTTTAAAGTTTCTTTATCGGCTTTTTTGGTTTGGATTTGGCTAATGGGAATGATTTTCACTACGAAATTTTTAGATGGTTTAGATGGTTTATGTTCCGGAATTGGTTTGATTGGCAGTTTAACTTTTTTTTGTTTGTCCCTCACGGAAAAAATCAACCAGCCGATTACTGCAGGACTGGCAATAATTCTTGCGGGTGCTTTAGTCGGTTATCTTTTTTTTGCATTTTACCCAGCTTCTATTTTTTTAGGTGAAAGCGGAAGCACTTTTATTGGACTAATGTTGGGTGTGCTGTCTGTCATTTTAGGAGCAAAAATTGCCACAGCTCTGTTAGTTATGGGCATACCCATTCTAGATGTAGCTTGGGCGATAATTAGAAGGCTGTATTACAAACAATCACCCTTTAAAGCCGATAAAAGTCATTTACATCACCGCCTTTTAGACATTGGTTTTAGTCAAAAACAAGCCGTGTTAGGCTTGTGGGCCATTTCTGCCAGCTTTGGGGCAACTGCCTTATTTTTACAGAGTAAAGGCAAATTAATTGCCCTAATCATACTATTTGTGATTATGCTACTTATTGCCCTTAGCACAGTAATTCTATATAAAAGGCAACACCCCCATATTCCAAACCAACATTGACGAAAAGTAAGATTTTTGATAGTATTCTATAGTTAGTTTTACTTAATACTTAATACTTAATACTTTCCTATGACTGCAATTATTCAAACCGGTGGTAAACAATATTTAGTGGAAAAAGGTCATAAAATTCAAGTGGAAAAACTGCCTGGGGAAATTGGCAGTACAATAAAATTTGACCAAATTCTGTTTTTAGATGGTGAAATTGGCAAGCCATTTGTGACTGGCAAAACCTTGGCAGGTAAAATTCTAAAGCAAGCCAAAGGGGATAAAGTTCGAGTCTTTAAATATAAATCCAAATCCAAATACCGCCGAACTCAAGGCCATAGACAGCAATTTACAGAAGTGGAAATTATCTAACTCTAACCCCGCCTCTCACGGAGGTGGGGTTTTTTTGTAATCTCATACACGCTTGAAGGCTCACCCCGATAAGTTGATTGATAAAGAATAGTTTTGAATTCCACCTCAGGCAAATTCTTTAAATACCGAATTGAATTATTGTATGCTGATTTGACTAATGTCATGTAAGCATTTGTAATTACTAACTTGTGTCATGTAAGCATTTGTAATTACTAACTTGCCACCTATATTTAAAACCCGTAAGCACTCATCAAGCAACTTAATTTGATTCGCTTGTTCTAATTGAATATCTGGTGCGACTTGATTTGCATATGAATCCGCATTCCCTCTTTGGGGATTTGGTAAAACTCTATAGGTAAGAACGTCTGATAAAAACACCAAATCAAAAGAATTATCACCAAATGGAATCTGCATGCCATTGCCTAATATTGACTCAATCCTTATCTGTTTGAGTAAGGGATTTTGCGGTTGCTCTGATAATCTTTTTATTTTTTTAGCGTCTTTATCCTCCACATTAAGTCCAAAATATTGAGTACCATGCTCAAAAAAATTTTGCACATAGCTACCCACGCCAAAATTTACGAAATACTGGATCTCCCCATGTGCCTATTTCTAAAACTTTTTTAGGAACTTTATTTTCCGGCGTAGGAAATCTTTTTGCAATAAATAATTCTAAAGGTTCTTTATTAACTTCTGACATACTAGTATTCCCTCCTGCCTTCTAAAGCTCTCATTAAAGTCATGTCGTCAGCATATTCTAAATCTCCACCCATTGGCAGTCCGCGCGCAATGCGGGTTATTTTTATTAAAGTATTAACTTGCTTAATAATCTTAGATAAATACATAGCCGTAGCTTCACCTTCTAAGCTGGGATTAGTGGCTATAATTATTTCTTTTATACCTAAGGCATCATTGCTAATTCGTGTCATTAATGACTCTATTTTTAACTGTTCCGCACCAATCCCTTCCAGCGGGTTTAATACACCGCCCAAGACATGAAACAAGCCTTTAAAATTACCCGCCTTTTCAATTGCCAAAGCATCAAGCGGTTCTTCCACCACACAGATTAAAGTTTTATCTCTGTTGGCATCGGAACAAGTATGGCACGGATCAGTTTCCACCATATTATGACAATTAGAACAAAATACCACGTTACTTTTAAGCTCAGTAATAGCTGAGGATAGAGTTAAAAGATCCAAATTATCCCGTTTCAGCAAATAAAAAGCCAACCGCTGGGCGGTTTTGGGCCCAATACCCGGAAGCTTAGAAAGTTCATTAATCAGCTTTTGTAATGAAGCGGGGAGTTTAAGCATTTTAAATTAAACCTTAAATAATTAGGATTATTCCTGATTAGCCACACTTTGCATCACGGCTTCCGGGCTAACATCAAAACTTTTATCCAAATTTTTAAAACTCGTTTGGTCTTGGTCAAAGAACAAATCAACTTGTCCGGTAGGACCATTTCTGTGCTTTTTAATATATATCTCGGCAATATTGGGCCGTTTGGCATCTTTCCCTTTATACATATCTTCGCGGTAAATAAACATCACTACGTCAGCATCTTGCTCAATAGAACCGGATTCCCTTAAGTCTGCCAATTGCGGGACTTTATCTGGACGATTTTCTACATTCCGAGAGAGCTGAGACAAAGCCAACACCGGCACATTCAATTCACGGGCTAAAATTTTTAAACTTCGGGAAATTTCCGAGACTTCCTGCACCCGATTATCTTGACTCCTACCTTCCATTAATTGCAAATAGTCCACCACAATTAAAGCCAAATCGTTTTCCGCTTGGAGTCTTCTGGCTTTCGTTCTAACTTCCATAATATTGGAACCAGCCGCATCATCAATGTATATGGGGGCTTCGGACAGCTGACCCATCGCATCGCCAATTTTTTCAAAATCTTGATCATTTAAATGTCCGGTTCTAATTTTCCATAAATTAACATTACTCTGGGCAGACAACAAACGATCGACTAACTGATCTTTACTCATTTCCAAAGAAAAAATTCCTACGGGTTTTTTTAAATTTACCCCTACATGACGCATAATATCTAGAGCCAAACTGGTTTTACCCATAGATGGCCTAGCCGCTAAAATCACCAAATCTGACCTTTGCAGTCCGCCCAGCAAATTATCTAAATCTACAAAACCGGTAGATAAGCCTCGGAGTTTACCTTTGTCTCTATGCAGTTCATCTATTCTTTCAAAGGTAGCATGCAAAACCGAAGCAATCGAAATAAATTGGCGTTTTAAATGCTTTTGAGAAACCGAAAACAATTTTTGTTCCGCGTTGTCTAAAATATCCTCTACTGCCCCTTGCTCTTTAAAGGCCAAATTGGTTATGTCATTACTCGCGGAAATTAATTTTCTAAGTGTGCCTTTTTTTCTCACAATCTCCGCATAGTGCACCACATTGGAAGCGGAAGGTGTGTTGGCCACCAAACCCGTTAAGTAAGCCGAACCACCGGCTCTTTCTAAAATTTTCTTTTCCTCCAACAAATTAGTTACGGTTAAAATATCTATTGCGGCGTTTTTAGAAAATAGCTCCACAATGGCAGAATAGATTATTTGGTGACGAGGCTCATAAAAATCCTCCTCATTCAATAAATCCGCGACCTTAAACCAAGCTTCTTTGTCTAACATTAAACCACCCAAAAGTGCGCTCTCGGCTTCACTATTTTGCGGTGGGGTTCTTAAATCATTTTGGGTTAAATTTTCCATACAGCCATATTATCTTTATCCCATAAAAAAAGCAATTAGCCCTTATTTTAAGGGCTTTTGTGGATAATCCGTGAATTAATCGGGGATAACAAATTAAATACCTTAAAATAAAATCATTCTGATATTCTTAAGAATATCAGAATGATTTTATTTTAATTAAACCACATTTTTCCTTTTAGCTTTTTGCCCTTCGTTGGTATCTAATACTTCATAACCCAACTCGGCAATTTTTGTTCTTAATGCGTCGGCAGTAGAAAAATCCTTCTGCGCTTTGGCATTTTGTCTTTGTTGCAATAACTCTAAAACTTCCAAAGGAATTGGCTCAACAGTCTCAGCTGTAAAACCTAATACCGAGACAATTTGGGAATTAATTTTGCCGGCTTGCCAAATGGCCGATAACGCTTGAGGGCAACTCAGATTTTCCAGCAGAGCTTGTTTAAACGGCTCGTTTACTAAGTCGGTCTGGGGTAAATTAATTAATTTTATCCGTGAGGTCTTTGCTGACATTAACGCGTCCCAAGTAAAATTTTGCTGAACGCCAAAACCCGAATTCATGAAAAAATATCGCAAATCTTCTCCGGAAAAACCTTTTTCGCTTAAATCCTTTAAAGTATAAAAATTTTTAAATCTTTTGCCCATCCGCGCACCATCTACCAATAAATGCTCGTTATGGTGCCAATAATTCACATACGGCTTATAAATGGGCTGACTTTGGGCAATTTCATTAGTATGATGGGGGAAGATTAAATCCACCCCGCCGGTATGAATGTCTGTGGCTTCACCTTTAAAAGCTACCTGATTAATTACTGAACATTCAATATGCCAACCCGGCCGGCCCTTACCTAAAGTTGGATGTTCCCAAAAAATTTGTCCGTCGGTTTCGGGGTTATGATGCTTCCATAACACAAAATCACTTAAATTTTCTTTTTCGTATTCATCTACCGCCACCCGAGCGCCGATTTTTTTACCTTGCATAAATTTTTCCCCGGCCAACTGCCCATAATCGCCAAAATCGGTTTGATATTTCTCTATACTAAAATACACGCCATCTTCGGCTTTATAAGCATAACCCTTAGCCATTAACTCCAAAATAAAGGTTTGAATTTCCGGCATTTTATCGGTCACTCGAATAATTTCCATTGCTTTAGTATTCACCCCCACGGCCTTAAGATCTGCCAAAAAAGCTTGTAAATATTGTTCCGTCCAAGTATATAAATTTTGCGGATTAACCTTTTCGCCATATTCCGCCAAAGCACCTTTAATGGTTTTATCATCAATATCCGTAATATTCATTACCCAATGGGGTTTAAACCCACCCAGCTTTAA
>CAZFXC010000028.1:0-9621 GCA_964522815.1 uncultured Candidatus Saccharibacteria bacterium | reverse complement strand
AAATAATTAAAAATTTCCATTTATAAAAAAATTTAATTAACATCTACCACTACTTCAATCTCCGCGCCAAGCTGTTTTAACCGACTGGCTAAATCTTCGTAACCTCGGTTAATGGAATAAACATTTCTTAAAATAGATTCGCCCTGAGCCGACAGCATTCCAATGAGAATGATGGCAGCTGGCCTTAACGCCGGAGGACACACCATATCCGCGCCTTTCAGTTCAGTCTTACCATCTACAAACACTCGGTGAGGATCGGCTAAAATAATTTTGGCTCTCAGCTTATTTAATTCCGTATAGTAAATAGCTCGGTTTTCATACACCCAATCGTGAATTAAAGTTTGGCCTTGGCTTTGCGTGGCTATGGGCACAAAAAATGGCAAGTTATCTATATTTATACCCAAATTAGAAGGTAAAGGATGAAGTTTTTCTTCTAAAGCTATAAGCTTAGAGGGTAAAGTTTGTATATCCACTAAATTCATCCAACCATTGGTGGATTTATAGGTCTTTAACACTTTATATTTAAAGCCCATTTTTTCCAGTTTGAGTAATTCTAAACGTAAAAAATCTATTGGACACCTTTGAATAACAATACCGGAATGAGTGGTAATGGCAATCGATAAAAACATCATGGCTTCAATGGGATCTTCGCCAATATTATATTCCACTCGCTTATTTATTTCCTTAACTCCTCTAATTTTTAGAGTTTGACTACCGAGTCCTTCTATTTTTACACCTAACTTGAGTAAAAAATGACATAAATCCTGGACCATATAATTAGCCGAGGCTAATTGAATGGTAGTTTCACCCAGTATTTTAGAAGCTGTAATTAAAGCATTTTCCGTAACCGTATCACCGGTTTCATAAAGCACAATTTCTGCAGGGTGTAACTCCTTGGCGGTAATTTTATACTCATCATGAACAGTTTGAATATTAACCCCTAATTTTTCCAAAGCAAACATATGAGGCCTGACGGTTCTAGCCCCCAATTTACAACCACCGCTTAACGGCCAAGAAAAAGTTTTAAATAAATGCGCCAAAGGCCCAATCATCATTAAAGCTGCTCGGGTCTTAGTCACGGCTAATCGGTCAACTTGCTTTGGATTTAACTTTTCGCATTTAATTTCCAAATCGTTCGGCCCGAGCCAATTAACCTCTGCTCCCAAACTGGTTAAAACCTCAATCATCCGAAACACTTCTTCAATTTTAGGCACTCCTCGCAAAATGGTTTTACCCGCATTTAACAAGCTCGCGGACATAATCGCAATCGCGGAATTTTTAGAAGTATTTACTTTTATCTGACCGTTTAATTTTCGACCACCTTGAATTCGAAAATTTAAAGCCTGCCCGCCTAAAGTTATTAGCTCTCGGTTTAAAACCTTGCTAATTTTTAGCAATAAAGCGGTAGAAAAATTTTGTTCACCTTTTTCCATCCGTGCCACGGCCGATTGGCTGGTTTTTAGCCGTTTAGCAAATTCCTTTTGCGTCCACGTTTTTTGTTCTCTTAAACTGATAATCAATTGAGCTAATTTCAGGTTTTTAGTCTTAATTTCCATAAATTTATATCAAATATGATATAAAAAGTATAACATATTTGCCAAGTCAAGTCAAAACTTACTTAAAATATGGAAGCAAACCACTTTTCCAAAAATTGGGTTTGGCGATTATAAAAAAACAAACCAATGAGAAAACCTAAAATAAGCGCGTTAACTAAAAATAAATTTAGTAAATCCGTTTTTAAGTGATTAGTGTTAGATTGGGGTAATTCCATAAAACGTAATTAATTATTTAACTTTAGTATATCATACTTGCCAAGTTTGTGTATAAAAGCAAAGAATGTTAAAATATCTCAGCTATGAGCAATCAAACTCTACAAACTTGGTTATATGTTATTGGTTTTATTAGCTTTTTATGCATTTTTGGATTTGTCTACTTACTCTGGAAATTGCGGAGCACTCAAAGAAAACTTAATTATTTTTTATTGGGTAAAAATGGTGCGGATCTGGAAACACTCATTCTATCGATTCAGGACAACATAAAAAATTTACAAGCTGAAAATCTTACCGCTTCCCAGGAAATTCAAGACTTAAAGCAAATTTCTCAGCTCTGCATTCAAAAAGTTGGACTGGTTAGGTATAGCCCCTTTTCCGACGGCGGGGGGAATTACAGCTTTTCTTTAGCTCTGCTAAACCACCACTACTCCGGCATAATTATTACTAATATGTATGGTAGGCAACAAAGTCGAGTATACATAAAAGAAATTATCCGTGGCAAAAGTGATATTGTCTTAACTGAAGAAGAACAAACCGCCATTCAATCTGCAAAATATTATTAAACAATTAACTACAAAAAACTATGGAAAAAGATATTTCAAATTTTGAAGGACCAGCCGAAACCATTGTCGGACCCAGTGTAAAAATTCAAGGCGATTTAAACAGTGAAGGCAACATTAACATAGAAGGCCAAGTTGCCGGTAAAGTCTCTACCAGCCAAAGCGTGTTCGTTAAAGCCGGAGCTAAAATTACCGCTGACATTTTAGCAGTGAATGCCATCATTGGCGGAGAAGTTTTAGGCAATATTAAAATTTCCGGTCATTTAATTATGCAATCATCTGCCAAAATTAACGGGGATATTTCTTGCACTGTGTTAAGAGTGGAAGACGGTGCGCAATTTACCGGCAAATGCAATATGAAAGGCGCTACCAATGGCAATGGCAAAAAGCACGGCTTACAAAATGGTACTGAATTGGAAACCGAAGAATAACTTAGCACTTAGCGTTTAGTAAATAGCGTGTAGCAAAAGCATATTTATTTCAGCTACTAACTAAACGCTACCCACTAAACGCTATTTATGTATTATTACATTTTTGACCAAGGCAATTTACCCGCAGACAAATACGAAGCCCTCCAAACCGAAACTACCGGACTTTTGGCGGAATTTAAAATTGCCGGCGAAGCGGGCAGGGTAACTCCTTTAAGATCCATCGCCGACCTTATAGACACGGCTAGCCAAAGAGGCGCCAAAACCTTAGTCGCCTGCGGATCCGACGACACCTTTAACCAAATGCTCGTAGCTCTTAAAGGTCGGGATTTTGTGCTCGGTTTTATTCCTTTTGATTCCGCTTCGTTTTTAGCTAAAATTTTAGGTTTAGATAATATTTTTACCAGTGTCAAAACTATCGCCAGCCGAAGAATTGAAAAAATTGATTTAGCCAAAATCGGGGAGAATTATTTTTTAAGTTTTTTGGAGTTTGGCGTTATGAGCAAAGAAATAAAAACTGCGGGTTTTTTTACCAGCTTAAAATTACTCTCGGGAGAAATAAAAAATATTCAAATAAAAATTGACAACTCCTACACCCTTAAATTAGAGGCTTTAGGCGGAATGCTAATTAATACCAGGGCCACCACGGCTAAAAACCACGCCATTGCCAACCCGACCGACAGTCAATTAGATTTACTAATTTTAGAAAAACTTTCCAAAACTGAAATCCTTAGATATCGCCATCTCATTGCTCAAGGCTTTTTAGAACAAGTCCCCAAAACCACAGTCATTAAGTGTAGAAAAGTGGAATTTTTAGAACCCCGCGGGATGAACTTAACCATCTTAGGCCGGATAGTGGCTAAATTACCCAGCACAGTAGAAATCATTCCCCAGCGACTAAGACTTATTGTCGGAAAAAACCGAACCTTTTAAGTTTGGTTCAATTATCAACTAATTATTAAAAATAAATTTATGTCAGAAAACCC
The DNA here is from genome assembly GCA_964522815.1 of uncultured Candidatus Saccharibacteria bacterium. Classification (GTDB taxonomy): domain Bacteria; phylum Patescibacteriota; class Doudnabacteria; order UBA920; family UBA920; genus JBBTRN01. The sequence goes on along the minus strand of CAZFXC010000028.1, from coordinate 5,875 downwards.
ATTGGAGCTAGATCCGAATGCCGAAGATTTAAATCCAATTACTGAATATGAGACTTACCTTAAGCTCTTAGACAAACAACTTGAAGACGCCAAAGCTTTACCAGAAACCCCTGAAAATAAAAAAATAATTGAAGCTCTCAATAGAGCGATTGCCGACGCAGAATACAACCGGCCAACCCTCCCTCCCAGTAGCTGTTAATTAAGTTTACCCATAAAATTAAGGTATAAATAACGCCACTGGTTTAAATGTTCTAACTTTAGCCGGCTTTTAGGTTTGGTCTATATACAAAAAGAATGAATTGATTTTTCTCTGCAAATCAAGTATAATCAATCAATCCCGTTAGAAGTTTACTCCTAAACACACGGCGGGATGAAACAATGCACTTAATTAAAATTACATTAATTTACTAACTCACTAACACTAACCGGATGGATATTTCCAGCTTATCCTCGCAATTAAATATTTCCACTCAAGATCTCCGAGCCAAAGCCAAAGAGAAAGGTTTTTATATTTCCCCACGGGCTAATAAAATTGACAATGTCTTAGCCAAACAAATTTTAGAGGCCTTGCAAACTACGCCAACGACCAAAACCGAACCAGCTACCGGAAGCACTGTAAAAAAACCAATCAAGTTACCAGCCTATATAAAAGTTCGAGATTTTGCCACGTTAATTAATTTACCGGTTACCGATATTATCAAAAACTTAATCCAAAATGGGATAATGGCCACTTTAAACGAAGAAATTGACTTTGAAACAGCTTCCATTGTGGCCGAAGATTTGGGCTTTACAGCCGAAACCCAAATGGACAATACCGAAACCGAATTCGGGATGGCCTTTTTACAAAAAGTAATTGCCAATGAAAAAACCGAAACCTTAAAAGCCAGACCTCCCATTGTGGCCATTATGGGACACGTGGACCATGGTAAAACCACTTTGTTAGACACTTTAAGAAAAACCAAAGTTGCCGAAGGCGAAAGCGGAGGCATTACTCAGCACATTGGCGCTTATCGGGTTAAACACAGCGGAAAATGGATAACCTTTTTAGATACCCCGGGTCATGAAGCCTTTAGCGAAATGCGCGCTCGCGGTGCCAACGTTACCGACATTATTGTGCTTGTGGTGTCAGCAGACGATGGTGTGAAACCACAAACTTTGGAGGTAATCAATCGAGCTAAATTCACCGATACTCCGCTCATAGTGGCCATAAATAAAATCGATAAACCCGAAGCTAATATTATGCGCGTTAAACAAGAATTGGCCAGCGCGAATATCTTAACCGAAGAATGGGGCGGTAAAACTATTGCTTGTGAAATTAGCGCCAAACAAAATATTGGTTTAGATCACTTGTTAGAAATGATTTTATTAACCGCGGAATTGGAAACCTTTAAAGCCAATCCGGAAGGCCAAACCGTGGGCACGGTAATTGAATCGAAAGTTATGCAAGGTAAAGGCCCCACCGCGACCATCATTATTCAAAATGGCACTTTAAAATTAGGGGACATTGTCTCGGCCGGACCAGCCTATGGCCGAATTCGTTCGTTAGAGGACGAACACGGTAAAAAATTAAAAGAAGTTTTACCTAGCATGCCCGCGCAAATTTCCGGCCTTTCGGAATTACCGCAAGCCGGCGATGTGATTCAAGTCTTTGCAGATTTGGACAAAGCGAAACAAATTTCTATTATCACGCAAAAAAAACTAAAAACTCATAAACTCTCCGCCCGTAAGCTTAGTGGCGACTTAACCAGTAAAACTTTAAACCTGATTATAAAAGCTGACGTGGCCGGTTCACTGGAAGCCATTAAACAATCCATTGCTAAACTAAAAAATGATGAAGTAAAAATCAACATCCTCTCCGAAGGGATTGGCGAAGTGAACGAGTCCGATTGTTTATTGGCCTCCAGCAGTAAAGCTACCATCATTGCCTTTAGAACCAAAGTTAACCCCAAAGCCGTTAGCTTAGCTAAAATTAAACAGGTAACCATTGATTCCTACGACGTCATCTATGAATTAATTGAGGCTGTGACCAAAGCGGTAATTGAAATGTTTACTCCGGAAACGGAAAAATTTATTTTAGGCAAAGCCAAAGTCTTGGCGGTGTTTATGACCGAAAAAAACCATATGATTGTGGGAGGCAGAGTGGAAGAGGGTGAACTGAAAAAAATTAGTCATATAACTATTCTCAGAGATGGAGCGGAATTGGGTAGGGCAGAAATTACTGAACTTCAACAAAATAAAGTGGCCAGCAAAGGTGTGTTAGCCGGCAGTGAATTTGGAATCAAGCTCAAAACCACTACTAAAATAAAAGTTGGGGATGTCTTAGAAAGCTTTGAAGAAAAAATTAAAACCAAGACCTTATAACGCGTATTTACTGCTCAAAACCCTGTAAACCCTTACAGGGTTTTACTATTGCTATGAGCGAAAAATATCTCTATAATACTTAGCTGGTATAATAATACCAGCATTAACTTTTAATTTATGAAAACCATAAAAAAAGACACTAACCGCATTGCCAAGGTTAATTCTTTAATTCAAAGAGAATTAGGGCCCATTCTGCATAATTTTTTAGATTGGCAAACCGGATTAATTACCATTAGTAAAGTGGAAACCAGTAAAGATATGAAGTGGGCCAAAGTCTGGCTATCAATTTTTAATGGGAATGATGAAAAAATTTTTAATTTTTTAAACAAAAATATTTACCACATTCAAGGCGAATTAAACGAACACTTTTTTACCAAAATTATTCCGCGCATTAGCTTTCACTTAGATACCACGCCCAGATATGTTGAGCATATTGAAGAGGTGATTAAAAAAATTCATGAAGAAGAGTAATTTCTAATATCTAATTACTAATTTCTAATCAATTCACAATTCTGGAATTTCTAAATTAGACAGTTTGACATTGATTAGACATTCGACCTTAGTAACTAGGAATTTACAGATATGGAAATCGAAAAAAACTTTAAAGAAGCCAAACAGTTAATTGACGAATCCCACAACATTCTCCTTACCATGCACGAGCGAATGGATGGAGACGACGGGGGGGCTTTGTTAGCCGTGGCCACGCATTTAAAAACCACAGGTAAAAAAATGACCTTAGCCATTAAACAAGGCGTGCCACCCAATTTAAAATTCTTACCTCTTTCAAATCAAATTACCGATGATATTAAAACGACTGAGTTTGATTTACTCATAACCTTTGGCTGTTCTAACTTAAACCGAACTGGCAATCCTAAAATCTTAAATCTCAAATCAAAAATCTTAAACATTGACCATCACCCCGATAATCAAAATTTTGGGACTGTAAATATGGTTGATGCCCAAAAATCCTCGGTGGCAGAATTAATTTATGATTTTTTTATTTTTCATCATTGGCCTATAACTGCAGACATCGCCACTTGTTTATTAACCGGTATTATTACCGACACGGGTTGCTTTCAACATTCCAATACCCAAAGCAGTACCCTTAGAATCGCCGGTGAGCTGATGAATAAAGGGGCGATTTTAGAAACCATTTTAGAACACACGACCAAAAATAAAAGCCTCAACGTGCTAACTGCTTGGGGCAAAACTTTGGCTAATTTACACTACGATAGCAAAAATCAAATTATCTATTCTATTGTTACGGAAGCAGAGCTGGGGGAGTTAAACCAATTACCCTCCGGAGCTTTTGAAGGCATCACCGAAACTCTCAACACTTTTCCCGAAGCCAAATTTGCCATGCTCCTTAGACAAGAAGGCCAAATTATCAAAGGCAGTTTACGAACCGATCCGCATAAAAATTTTGATGTAAATAAAATCGCCCGCCTCTTTGGGGGAGGCGGACACAAGATGGCATCTGGCTTTTCTGTGGTTGGACAACTAGTAAAAACTGCTGAGGGTCAATGGCAGATAATCAATGCAACTGAGACAACTTAGGTCTAATCGGTTTTAAAGTTTCTGCATGCAACACCAAACTGGTTAAGAAACTATCAATTTTTTTGTGGTAACTTTCGTCTAATAACTTACCTTGCGCATCAAATAAACTTTCAATTTTTCCAAAAGTAACCACTTCTCTTAAAGCCATTGCGCCAAAATTTTCAATGACAGGACGCATATGCTCAATGGCCCGAACGCCACCAAACATGCCTTCGGACACACCGGTTAAACCAAAAGGTTTTTTTTCAAACTCTTTATACAGCCAATCTAAAGCATTTTTTATTACCCCGGAAAAACTATGGTTGTATTCGGAAAGCACTAACACGAAAGCATCGGCCTTAAGCGCAATCTCACTCCACTTTTGCACATTAGCGTCCGGATACTTACCTTTTAAAGCCACGGGCATAAGTTCACTGTTAAAAAATGGTAAGGGCAAAGTTTTAAAATCCACCAACTCGCTAGTATGCCCTAAACTTTGAATTTTCTCCACTAAAAATTGAGCCGGAAAATAACTTTTCCGCCCTTCTCTCACTGAACCTAAAATTACGGGGATATTTAGCATAAACATTAATGGTGTATTATTTTTTAATAAGTCCAAACATATTTCACCGCCTAGGACAACGAGGAACCCTCGCAAAAATTTAGAAAGACGTCGGAGCTACTACACTAATATTTTCAATTTTTTCTTTGATGACATTATTCACCGGATTTCCAAACAACTACCATTTTGAAAAACTGTACTTAAACCAATCGTAGCCATTTCTATGTATTCACGATCACCCAAAACTTTAATCATCATACCACTTGGATTGCGTGGCTGTATGTTTGTATATATTCCACTTGAACCAAAAATTGCATCATACGAATCACAACCTTTAGTATCGCAACGAGAAAAAGTTTTATTCGAGCGGTCTAAAATCAGATATACAACTGGTTGTGATTTATCACAGCTTGCCCCGTCGCAATCCAACCGAGTTTTGGGCGTACATTGCAATTTTTTCCAAGCGTCAACTGTTTTTATATCCAAGTTCATTTGTTCAAAAAAAACATTCATTTCTTCATCCTCGTTTTTGGTTTGTTCTACAGGCGAAGAAGTATCGCCGGATTTAACTTTTGATAATTCTTGGTTTTGACTGTACCAAAGAAAACCAAAAATGATTGCCATGATTAGCAGAATACAAATGATTAAATTTTTATTAAATTTCTCCATATTTTTAATCAATAAACTGAACCGTCAATTTGTATTTTTTCGCAACATTATAGTCCTCCAAAATTGAATACAAATTGATCGTTGGGCGAGGCGAGACAAACCAAAACTCTTTGACTTTTTTCACTTGGTGCCCAGGGAGGGACTCGAACCCTCATGCCTTACGACACACGCACCTCAAGCGTGCCTGTATACCAGTTCCAGCACCTGGGCAAAATTTTATGGATTATTCTTATCTAGAGTTAGAGTATTATACACTTTTTTAAACTTCCTTTCAAGCATAGGAACATTTTTAGAATAATACATTTTACTAAAAATGATTTTTGCTTCTGTCTTTGCGTATTTAAGCTGATAGGCTCTCACGCTAGAACTACTATTGATGTGTCCTTTTGAGCCGGTTAATTCTTTAATGACTTTCCTTATCCAAACCAGATGCCCTAAACTTGCGGAAGCAAAATTTAAATAAAACAAAAAGCTTGAAGCCCACCGCTTATCCCAGTACGAATATGAACTCCCATCACCATCAAAACTGCCTCTTAAAAAATCAAAGAAATATTTTTTTGGAATTTTTAAGCTCCCAATTGTTTTAGATTTTCTTGGACTTAAACCAATTTGCAATAAAAATTTATAAAAATTTACATCTCCGAATTGTACCCAGTAAGCAAAATTTCCTTTTTTAAAGCCACTTAGTTTTTTTGCAATTTTTACCTTTAATTTTAATTTTTGCAGTTATGTATTTTTTGGTTCTTC
>CAZFXC010000027.1:6139-10110 GCA_964522815.1 uncultured Candidatus Saccharibacteria bacterium | reverse complement strand
AGTTCCGGATATTTTTCCAATACGCCATTTAGCTTATCTACATAGGTTTGGTGGTGTTTGGAATGGTGCAGTTCCATTGTTTGGGCGTCTATGTAAGGCTCTAAGGCGTTATAAGCATAATTGAGCTGGGGGAGGATGTGTTTCATAAAATCTTTCTAATCCGGATTTACGGATGGTATACAAATCTACTAATAACTACGGATATTAATAATCCGCAACTAAAGGTAAATTGAAATTAATACCTTTTTATTATAACCTCGTTTGACGAAAACACCAAATTTAGGTATGATGATTTCAATAAAGATTATTGATTAATTCTGCAATTGTTTGATCTGATAGCAAAATTTATCTTTTTTATAGATTATTCCCGTGAAAACTTTACTTTTCCGAGCAAAAGCAAGTCTAAGAAAGATTATATAAACTGAGAAAATCAGTTTAGGTTTTGTATGGTCAGCTTTACGTTGCAGATGTAAGGTATTTTTATGTTATTGGTAATATATTTAATTGTTGGTGGTGTGGTTGGGGTGGGGATTGGGTATGCCATTCGTCAGAGTATGGCCGGTAAAAAAATTGGCAGTGCTGAAGCGAAGGCGGAAAGAATTTTAGAAGAGGCAAAAAATAAAGAAAAGGAAATGCTGTTAGAGGCAAAAGCCAAGTCTTTAGAAATGGTGGAAGGTGCCAAAAAACAGGAAATGGAATTTCGGGCTCAAATGGTTAGGTTTGAAGAAAGGGTAGATAGAAAAGAAAAAGATTTGGAAAATAAATCTTTGGCTTTAGATAAGGCAAAACAAGATATTGAACATAAACAGGAAGAAATTAAGCTATTACAAGAAGAAATAAAACAGATTAAGCAAAAACAGTTAGAAAATTTAGAAAAAATTGGTGGACTTTCTCGGGAAGAAGCGAAAAAGGTCTTATTAGATAATGCGGAAAAGTTAATTCGAGAAGAAACTGCAGATTTGCAAAAGAAATTAATCCATGAGGCATACGAGACTGCCGATAAAGAAGCCAGAAATTTAGTGGCGCAAGCTTTAGAAAGAGTTTCCAGTGAAGTGACAAATGAAGTTACTACCACGGTGGTGCAAATTCCCAGCGAAGAAATGAAAGGGAGAATTATTGGTAAGGAAGGCAGAAATATTCGGGCTTTTGAACAAATGATGGGTGTGGAAATTTTAATTGATGATTCGCCGGACACTGTGGTACTCTCGGGTTTTAACTCGATTAGAAGACATATTGCTAAATTGACCTTAGAAAAATTATTAGTAGACGGGAGAATTCACCCAGCCAGAATAGAAGAAGCGTATGAAAAAAGTAAGGCGGAAATTAATGAGCAAATTAAACAAGCCGGTGAACAAGCTGTTTACGAATTGGGTATTACCAATTTCCCTCCAAAATTGGTGCACTTAGTGGGCAGAATGTTATTTAGAACCTCTTATGGTCAGAATATTTTAAGACACAGTGTAGAAATGGCAAAAATTGGTGCCTTGCTTGCCGAAGAATTGGGGGCGGATGTAAACATTGTGAAGCAAGGTGCTTTGCTACATGATATTGGTAAAGCCTTAGATCAAGATTTGGAAGGCAGTCATGTGGAATTAGGCGTGAAAATTGCTGAGAAATTTAATTTGGATGAGAGGATTAAAGAAGCCATTGCCAGCCACCATCACGATACCGATGTGTCGGGTAAGGCGCAAAGAGCTACCAGTATTGAAGCGGTAATTGTGGATGTTTGCGATAACATTTCCGGTAGTCGTCCGGGGGCCAGAAAAGATAGTTTGGAAAATTATATAAAACGACTTACGGATTTGGAAAATATAGCGAATAATTTTGCAGGTGTTCAAAAAACTTATGCTATTCAAGGGGGTAGGGAACTGCGGGTGTTTGTATTCCCAGAAAAAGTTGATGATCCAGGAGCGCAAAAGATGGCAAGAGATATTGCTAATCAAATTCAAAACGAACTCAAATTCCCCGGTGAAATTAAAGTTAACGTGATTAGAGAGACAAGAGTAATAGAATATGCTAGATAGTAGCAAGTAGTATGTAAACAAGAATTAAGCTTGATACATACTACTTAATACTTGCTACTAAAATTTTATGCTTCATAAAATTTTGTTCATCGGTGATGTAGTAGGTAAACCTGGGCGGAAAATTTTGGCTCAGGTTTTGCCTATGTGGAAGGAAAAATATCTGCCAGACGTAACTATCATCAACGTAGAAAATTTAGCGCACGGGAAAGGGGTTACTCCTTCCACCTTAGCGGAAATTGACAGCTTAGGAGTAGATTGTTTTACTTCCGGTAATCATATTTTTGACAAAGCGGAATTAGCCAAAGCCAGTTTTGAGCAATACCCAAAACTGATTCGCCCAGCTAATTTAGAAGGCAGTTTTCCCGGGTTTGGGTACTATCGTTTTTCTAAAAATAATCAACAATTTTTGGTAATAAATCTTCACGGACAAGTTTTTTGTGAAAAATTTTTTGATGGGAAGCTGAGTAATCCGTTTTGGGAAGTGGATAAGTTACTTAAGAACGAAGGACAAAAAGGTGATATAATATTTATAGATTTTCATGCCGAAGCTACCAGTGAAAAAAAGACTTTGGGTTTTTATGTAGATGGTAGAGTGTCGGTTCTGGTGGGGACGCATACGCATGTGGCAACCGCCGATGCGCATATAATGAAGAACGGCACGGCGTATGTTAGCGATGTGGGCATGACGGGCAGTCGGGACAGCGCTTTGGGCGTGAAATTTGAAAACGCTTTAGCAAAATTTTTAGACCCGAATGCCAAATTTGTGAATGAACTGGAAGAGGCGGGGGTTATGGGTATTAATGGAGTGCTTATAGAAATTGGGGAAGGTGGCAAAGCGGTAAAGGTAGAGAAGTTGTATGAGGAGATAAGTTAAATAACAAAACAAGTATTTTAGAAATAGGATTTTATAGGGCGAATAAGGTAAATAAAATAAAAATAATTTTTGTCCAATTTTGTCATTTATGGCATTTTTGTTCACTTAGTCTATGACAACAAAATTTATAAATCCATCATCAATCATTGCCCAAACCGGACTTATGCGCGGAGAGGTTGTGGCTGACCTTGGCTGTGGAAATGGGTTTTATGTTTTGCCATCGGCTCAATTGGCCGGCCCGGAAGGTGCAGTAATTGCCGTAGATGTGCAAGAAAGTAAACTCGCTGCCACTATTTCTATTGCTAACCAATATGGGTATCGGAACATTAAAGTAGTAAGAGCGGATTTAGCCAAACCGCTTTTAGATATAGAAGCCGATAGCGTTAATATGGTAGTTTTGAGTAATATTATGCACGAAATTGGCCAAGGTAGAGAAATGTTGTTAAAGAATGCGTATAGAATCCTTAAAACCGGCGGAAAAATTGTGGTAATTGAATGGAAAAAAGAATTGTCTCCCATTGGTCCGCCAATGCAAAACCGACTTGACCAAACTATGGCAGAGATGGTATTAATGAAAGCAGGCTTTCGCAAAGGGAAAGATTTAGAAGCCGATGGGTATCATTACGCTGTGTTGTTTTTAAAATAGCATTTAGTGGGTAGTAGGTAGCGCTTAGCCAGACACACTGGTTTCGGCTATTTACTAAACGCTAAGTGCTAAACGCTATTTTTATGTTAAAAAATTTTTTTACTTCACAATTTTTATTTTCCATTAATCGAATTCAGGTGGAACCTGTAGACAAATTATTTTTGTTTTTGGGTTTAGTGGCTTTGGTAATGGCTGGAATTTTTAAACTTGCTCAAAAATTTTCACTCAATCCAATTGATGCAAAATTGCGTGGCAAGTTGTTCGGTCCATTTTTATTTTTAGGTTTAGCACAAATTGTGTGGTATGGCGCGCGAGTACAGCTAGTAAGATTTTTTGGTTCACACTTTTTGGCAATTTTATTACTCTTAATATTTTTAGTTTGGTTAGGGGTCTTAATTTTTAGAGGAATAAAAACTTACCAAACAGA
>CAZFXC010000027.1:3359-6039 GCA_964522815.1 uncultured Candidatus Saccharibacteria bacterium | reverse complement strand
AGAAATTAGTGTTTGTGGAAGTCAAAACACGGCAAAGTCAGCAAGGTAAATTTGGGAGTGCTTTAGAGTCGGTAAACCAGTTTAAGCAAATTAAACTTTTAAAAGCGGTTAAGGTATATTTGCAAACTCATAAGGAGTTATTGGGATTAGCTCCCCAAATAGATGTGTGCGTGGTAATTATGAGGGGTATTGACCCCGTTAGAGGCCGACATGCCTCTGGCATGTCTACGGTTGCTCTAGGGCAACCTGCCTCTAACGGGGTTGACGAAACTTCAGAATCTGTTAAAATATACTCAAGTGTTGTAGAAGACTGGAACTGATGAGCGTGTGCTCATCTTTTTTATTAAATTAACCGATCCTAATCCAAAAAATTATATCCGAATAATCCGAAGGGAAAATTTGGACAGATAAGATAGATTGGGAGTCAAAAAAATTATGGATAATCAAAATCAGAATAGTCAAATATCACCCGTTGAACCCCAAACTCAAAATACATCTGCTTTAAACAAAGGCTTGATTATGGGTTTGTTAGTTTTAGTAGTAGTCTTACTCGCCATAGTAATTTATTTGTTAACCGCTAAACCAGTAGTGAGTCCGGTAGTGGATAATAATCAAAGCTTATTAAAACAGGAGCAGACAGTAGAGAGTAATAAAACTCCTATCGCGGATGGGATGACATATCAGAACGAAAAATATGGGTTTGAGTTAACTTTAACCGAGGCTTGGAAAGGGTATAAAGTTTTTTCCTACGAAGGGAGTCAAGGCGTGGGTTCGCCAACGTTTTTACAGTTTGCTGTGCCAACAGTAGATAAAACTAAGTGTGTTATGCAAGTAACCGATGAAATTTGTGGATACGTGGCACCCTTTTCCATTATGGTGGTAAATAAGGATAAAAGTAATGTCAGCACAGTTGATGGAAAAATTACTGAAGATAAAGATAGGGTTTACTATTACAGCACTTACACTCATTTTAATGCTTTACCTGAGGATGTAAGTAAAATAAATTTTGAGATTCCCAAAATTCTTTCTACGTTTAAATTTATTACTCAAAACGAAACTGCCAGTTGGAAGACATACAAAAATGAAAAGTATGGGTTTGAATTGACATATCCATCCAACTTGGTAGTTCAGGAAAATTCCAATTCAGCAGGATTACAGGTTTGGTTTGAGCAAAAAAACGAGGCAACATTTTTTATTCAAATAAAAAAAGCTCAATTAACATCTAGTGTAAATTTAAGCAATTATTTTTACATGGATTTTGAACCCAAAAGTCAAACTACTTTAGCAGGACAGACCGCCAATGTTTATGAAGCCCCTAATGGTTATTGTGATGGTCCTGGTTGTTCTAATCCTTTTGTGGCGGTGGTAACCGGAAAAGGTAACGATGTTTACATCTTGCAATTTAATGGGGACATTCAAATTAATTCTATCGAACAGCAAATATTAAATTCTGTTAAATTTAGTAAGTAATAAAATTAAATAGATCCTGAAATAAGTTTAAGATGACAAGGTGGGTTAGAATCTGTAGTTATCTGCAAATTCGCATGCATCTATATATCAGGATAGCAAATATATGAACGATCAATTAGAACAAGCCTTAAGACAAATTGAAGAAGAAAAAGGCATTTCCAGAGCCGAGATTTTAGGTATGATAGAAGTTTCTTTAGCCGCAGCCTTTAGGAAGGATTATGGGAATAAAGAACAAAACGTGCAAGTAGAATTCAGTCCGGAAAATTTAGCCGTAAAGGTTTTTGACGTAAAAGAAGTGGTAAGCGACGAGTTTGTGCAAGCGAGTTTGGAAAATCCGGAAGCGGAAGTAGTGTTTGATCCGCAAAAGCAAATTGCTTTGGAAGAAGCTAAAAAAATCAAGAAAAGTTATAAAGTGGGAGATATTATAAAGACCGATATTACGCCGAAGACTGGCACTAATTTTGGCCGGATTGCTGCCCAAACCGCTAAGCAAGTAATTATTCAGAAATTAAGAGAGGCGGAACGCAATATGCAATTTTCAGATTTTAAAGCCAAAGAACGGACTTTGCAAAATGGCATTATCCAAAGAATTGAGGGCGATACAGTTTTAGTTGATTTAGGTAAGTCCGTGGGTGTATTGTTCCCTTCTGAGCAAATTCGAGGAGAAAGATATACTATCGGTCAAAGGTTAAAAGTATTAATTTTACACGTAGAACCCGCAGCCAAGGGCCCCAAAATTACTTTGTCTCGTTGCCATCCGGATATGGTGAGAAAGCTGTTTGAAATTGAAGTGCCGGAAATTTATAGCGGGAGCGTGGAAATTAAATCTGTAGCCAGAGAAGCTGGCAGTAGAAGTAAAATCGCGGTAATCGCTAACCAAGATGGCATAGACCCCATTGGTGCTTGCGTGGGTCAAAAAGGGAGTCGGGTGCAAACGGTGATGGCAGAACTGGGCGGAGAAAAAATTGATATTATTGAATACGACGACGATGCGGTAAAGTTTATTGCTAATAGTTTATCTCCGGCTAAAATTTTAAATGTGCAATTAAATGAAGAGACCAAAGAAGCGAAAGTCGGCGTGATGGAAGACCAGCTGAGTTTAGCCATTGGTAAAGCCGGGCAAAATGTCCGCTTAGCTGCTCGCCTTACTGGATGGAAAATAGATATAAATGGGGAGAAGATTGGGGGCACTGAAGAAGTAGCAAGTAGC
>CAZFXC010000027.1:0-3259 GCA_964522815.1 uncultured Candidatus Saccharibacteria bacterium | reverse complement strand
TTAGAAATTAGGTTAATTAGAAAAATTAGAAATTATTAGTAAGTAAAATAGGACTATCAGATAGGTCTAATAGGACAAAAAGATAGGACTTATAGGAAATTAAAATATGCCTTTAGTACCAATTGTTATAGAAAAATCCCAAATGGGAGAAAGAGCTTACGATATTTACTCGCGATTGTTAAAAGAACGAGTAATCTTTTTAGGTGAGCCCATTGACGATGCGGTAGTAAATACAGTAATTGCGCAGTTGTTATTTTTAGATGCGGAAAATAATAAAGAAGATATTAAACTATATATTAATTCCCCAGGGGGCAGTGTAACTTCCGCTTTGGCGCTTTACGATACTATGCAACATGTGAAAGCCGATGTTTCCACCATTTGTATTGGTCAAGCTGCGTCAGCTGCGGCGGTTTTGCTCGCTTCCGGTAAAAAAGGTAAACGATTTTCTTTGCCTAATGCCAGGGTGCTAATCCACCAAGTGATGGGCGGGGCCGAAGGCCAACAAAAAGATATTGTGATAGCTGCCAATGAAATTACGCGAATAAAAAACCAGCTGAATCACATTCTTTCTAAACATACCGGACAAACAGTTAAAACTTTAGAGCAAGATACAGACAGAGATTTCTGGATGACTGCCGAAGAAGCTAAAAAATATGGGATTATAGATAAAATCATCCAATAATTTGGATGATTTTTATTTGTGTGATACAATATTAACAGATTAGATCATCAAACAATGTTGAAATCAAAAAAATCTCAAAAGTTCAATTCGCAGTTTAATGCTGGGTTTGCCATCACACCAAAATTTGGTGTGAGCGCCGTAAAGACGGAGCGGGGGTTTACTCTCATTGAGCTTTTAGTCGTAATTGCTATTATTGGCCTTTTGGCCAGTGTGGTGCTCGTGAGTTTAAATAGCGCTAGAAGGAAAGGAAGAATTACTAAAAGGCTTGGGGATATATCGCAAATTCGGAAAGCTTTAGAACTTTATTATAATAATAATAATGCTTATCCAAATAGTTATACTGGAAATCCTTCGGGTTGGCGTAGTCAATGCCCAGGGTGGGGGACGTATGCACAAGATCAAGTGATCCCTGGGCTAGTGCCCACAATTATTTCCAGATTTCCAGCTGATCCGGCTATGGGCGTGGGGAATGCCAATTATAATTGCTATTTATATAAGTCCGATGGCACTGATTATAAATTTATGATTTTTAATTTGGAAGACATGACCACTGCTGAAATTAATGCTACGCAATTTAGTGAGCCATGGTACCATAGTCAAAATTTGCCACCTTGTAATAATGCTAACCCTCCAACTAAAAGTATGTCAATTTATACCACAGCTTGGCAATGCCAAGGGTAATATTATTAAGATTAATTATTTATTTTTATGCTTAAATTTGTTCATAGAAAACATTTTAATAAAATAAAAGGCCAAGCTAAAATTGTAGTATATTATAGTTTGTCAGAAATAATTTTAGGAGTTTTGTTAATTATGTTAGCCAGTTTTTTTGCCATGGATTATTTAAAAAATAATTTAAAAAATAATGAATTAAATATTAAGCCTTCTGTGGGTATAAGTTCTATGCCTTCTAAGTCATTAATAAAAGGAAAATAGTATGGAGAAAAATAATAATCAAAAATCAGTTAGACGCAGTAGTCAACAACAAAAATTGAATGCGGGTTTTACTTTAATTGAACTTTTGGTGGTGATTGCCATAATTGGCTTATTGGCCAGTGTGGTACTCGTGAGTTTAAATTCTGCTAGGGCAAAATCCCGTGATACCAAAAGACGAGCAGATTTAAAGCAACTTCAGACAGCTTTGGAACTCTACAATGATGCGAGTAATGCTTATCCGAGCACTTTTGCTAAGGGTGCAACTGTAGTATATAAAGGTATGTGTGATACCTATAATGACGGTTGTGCTGGTGGAGGGAGTAATAATTGTACTTTAACTGGGGCTACTGGGTATATCCCGAGTTTAGCTCCTACTTATGTTACACAATTACCCCGTGACCCTAAAGAAGTGGGAGCTGGTGGGTGCTATTTATACGCTTCTGATGGCACAGATTATAAAATACTTGCCAATACCACCATGGAAGTAGCAATTACTTCAAGCGACCCGATGTATGACCCTAACGGTAGAGCTTCTACAATTGCTGCTTTTTCAAGTGGGGCCTCGGCTTGGTAAAAGCTCATTTTAAATAATCTAGCTAGTTATAAAGCACAAATCATAAATTATATAAATAAGAGGTTAAGTTAGGGATTAAATTTAAAAAAATAATCCACAACTTATCCTCTTTTGCATACTTGACAAAGGTAAGGGATTGGTTTAAAATATTTAAACCATTTAGATTTACTAAATTGTTCGCTAGTATTAGCGGACCCGGAGATTAAAAACCACACACTACACACTTGTTCAATTCTACTCTTATGTATCTTATGGTAAACCCGTAAAGAGATTGTAAGAGATCCCGCTTTAGGCGGGGACCTGAACATTATTCCTGTAAAAAGGAAGGTGTTTTTTTTAACTCCCAATTGAATTTATAGAAAGTTAATCCACCGAAGCCTTGCCTTGCCAACCATAACTTTAGTGAAGGTTGGGCGAAGGTGGATAGCCTCAAAACGCTGAAGTACGCAGAATTTAACGCAGAACAGCGCGGACATTTCCGCCCTTTCCGCAGTAAGTTCCGCACATTTCCGCGGTAAGCACTTTAACAGTTAAATAGTGATGGAAAATTATTTTAGCCAAAACCCTTTGGGTGGTTTCCCCCCGGAAACCTACTTGGCAAAATAAGCCAAAGAAGTAGTAATACTTTTTTGGTTGGTACACAATTTCTTTAAGATATTATTTATTTTGAATTAAACCAAAATAGGTAATCGTATAACGAAAGATTTTGGCAAATTTTTTCTTTAAAAAATTGCAAGTCTATTGCCCTTCTGGGCAATAAGCAAGTCAGATTAATTTAATCTTTAGCGATTGAATTATTTTATGACAAACTTAAAATGAAGAGTAGTTTGTTGGGTCTCTACGACCTGACTTATTATAAACTTCGTTTGTAATAAGAGTTTTCACCCTTCGGGTGATCCCGCTTCGCGGGAGATCCTTGCGAACTTTATCTAATCGATAAAATTTGTAATAAGGGAGAGCTTTTATTTGTAATAAGAGTTTGATCCTGGCTCAGGATGAACGTTGGCGGCGTGCCTAAGACATGCAAGTCGAGTGGGTTTAGACCCACGGCGAACGGGTGAGTAATA
>CAZFXC010000026.1:9995-11631 GCA_964522815.1 uncultured Candidatus Saccharibacteria bacterium | reverse complement strand
TCGGTAAAAGAACCGGTAAAGTATTTTGAAAATAATGTTTTAAATACCGCTAAACTGCTTTTGGTTATGGATGAGTTTAACGTGCGAAAGTTAATTTTTTCTTCCACCGCCGCCGTGTATGGGGAGCAAGCCACTCAGCCCATTTTAGAAACCGCTTTACCTAAACCCAACAATCCTTACGGACACACGAAGTTATTGGCTGAACAAGTGATTCAATATTATTGTTTGCACAAACAGTTTACCGCTTTAGTGTTTAGATATTTTAACGCTTGCGGAGCGGATTTTGAAGGTAATATTCAAGCTACGCACGAATCTCATTTGCTCGCTAAAGTTATGCAAGTGGCGCATGGTCATGTTGCACAAATTGTGGTGAATGGGGCTGATTACCACACCCCAGACGGCACTTGTGTTCGGGATTATGTGCACGTCTTGGATATTGTTGGTGCGCATTTGCTCGCCATGAATAAGTTTCAAGAACTTAGCGGTTTTGAGGTTTTCAATATTGGCACAGGCCGAGGAGTGAGCGTTTTGGAAATTATTAATGCCACAGCAGAATATTTAAATAAAATGATTCCCATGCAAATGGGGGAAAGGCGAGCGGGTGATGCTGAGGAAACCGTGGCTGATGCGGAAAAAATTAAACAGTATTTGGGTTTTAAACCCATGTTTAGTGATTTGGAAACCATTGTAAAAACGGCTTATAAACAATCAGCGAACTAACTTTAGCAAAAGTTTCTAATTTTAGTTTAAGTTTAAAAAAATCAAAAAATAATTTTCTTTGCTTCATTGACGGCCGTCAATGAAGCAAAGAACTTTTTAAGAAAAAATTTAGCCCGAACGAGTCCTCCTAGGTTCGTTCGGGCTTTTGGCTACATGGTTACCAGTCTCACCAGTTCGAAGCTGAACCGTTCGGGCGGCAGTGAGGAGATGGGTGCCGGGCTCATCTGCTCCCAGGTATGGTACGCGGTGCCCGCGAGCGTCCCGTTCAGGTAGAACAGGAACTGATCGGACACGCAGTGCAAGGGGGGCGGCTGCCGGAAGGCCAGCCGGAGGCCGACTGCTTTCTCGATATCCACGTCGGGGGCGCTGACCGATTTGTCCTCGATTAGTCGTACGAAGCTCGACCGGCCCGCGTGGGGCCAGATGTCCGGCCGCAGGAGCCTTTTCAGTCGCGCGTCGTACTCGAACGTCGTCTCGCATTGTCGGATCCACTCCAGAATGCCGTTGCCCCAGTGCCAGTGGCGCAACATCCCGAAGTAGCTATCCACCAAATTGATCGCCATATCCATCTTCCGCCGGTCCACGTCAGAGCTGGGGACGACAGAGTCCAATGGGTGTGTTGGCACGAGGTCTTCCTTATCCACAACCTTCGATGCCAGATCCATCACGCGATCCATCCGTTTCGGATGACCACCATCGTGGATGATCAGTGGTGGCAATTCGAGTATTTCACTCCCGGGAACTTCCAGGAACTTACGGTCGCCGATTTGATATGTCGGCATTTTTTTATACCTCCTTTGTAAGTAGTACTGCAGGAGTTTGATTATATAATTTCTTTAATAATATTGGCAAATTTTTGGTTTTGGGGGATTTATGTTATAATTTAAAAACCTTTTTGTATTTTTTGCGTATTAAT
>CAZFXC010000026.1:0-9895 GCA_964522815.1 uncultured Candidatus Saccharibacteria bacterium | reverse complement strand
ATGAAAAAACTATCTGTAATTATTCCGGCTTATAACGAAGCCCAGAGAATAGAGAAAACTTTGCTTTCTGTGAGTGAGTTTTTAAAAAAGCAAGCTTACCAAAGCGAGATTTTAGTCGTGAGTGATGGGAGTTTAGACGAAACAGAAGCAGTGGTTAATGGTCTGGTTAATCAGATACCAAATTTATCTATCATCCCCAATAAAGCCAATCACGGGAAAGGCTGGGTGGTAAAACAAGGTATGCTCAAGGCCAGTGGAGATGTAAGAGTATTTATGGATGCGGATAATTCCACTAAAATAGATGAAATTGCAAAATTTCTTCCGTTGTTGGAGCAAGGTTTTAGTGTGGTAATTGGTTCTCGTCGGACAGAGGGCGCCAAAATTGCCAAACACCAAGGCTTGATTAGGGATTTTTTAGGCGGAGTGTTTCGTTTCATTGTTCATACTTTAGTGCCATTGGGTGTGACAGATTCTCAGTGTGGCTTTAAGGCTTTTACCGCCACTTCGGCAGAAATGATTTTTCCCAAACAACAAATTTTTCGCTGGGCCTTTGATGTGGAAATTTTAGCCATTGCCAGAAAATTAAAATTTAACATTAAAGAAATGCCTATTACTTGGGTGAATGACGGCGAAAGTCATGTAAAGCTGGGTGGAATGGTGAATATGCTTTGGGAAATTGTGCAAATACGAATTAATTTATGGCTGGGAAAGTATGGAGAATGAAGTAAGAATTATTAAGCAAAAAGCAAGAAATAAGAATGAAGAATAATCAATCTCCAATTTACAATTGCCAACTTAGAATTAGCCTAACGGTTTTTATATTTGGTTTATTTTTTTTTCAGCAGACAGCCAGTGCTTACCAAGTGGGGATAAACCAAATTGTGTTAAACGATCCGGGTTATACTCAGAACGCAAACGATATAGATAAGTCTTGGGGATTGGTGAAAACCGAAACTTTACCGGTGTGGGAAAAAAATACCGGCTCCAAAGGAGTGGTGGTGGCGATTATTGATACTGGCATAGATGCTACCCACGAGGATTTGCAAAGTATTAATTTTGTGGAGGGATTTGATGTTTTAAATCGTAAATTAATTGCGGGTAAAATCAATTCCGACGATAATGGCCACGGCACGCTGATTGCCGGAGTGATTGGCGCTACGCCCAATAATTTGGTGGGAATTTCGGGAGTGGTTTGGCAAGTTTCCATTATGCCGATTAAGGCTTTAGATGCTAATGGAAAAGGTGACACGGCTAAAATTTCCGAAGCGATTATTTGGGCTGTGGACCACGGCGCACAGATTATTAATTTATCAGTCGGGGGAATTGGTTTTGGGCGGGATAAGATTTTGTCCGAAGCTATTACCTACGCCTATAGAAAGAATGTGGTAATTGTGGCGGCTGTGGGGAATGATTCTACCACGTCAGCCGTGAATTTAGACGAACAGCCGGTGTATCCCGCCTGCGAAGACAATGGAGAAAATATGGTGATTGGGGTAAGTGCCATTGATCAGAACGATTTAAAACCGGAATTTGCCAACTTTGGCAAAAATTGTGTAGATGTCGTGGCACCCGGTAAACGGATTTTGTCTACCATTAATCACGATCCGGTTAATCGTAAGTATTCGCCTAATGCCTATGCGTATGCTTCGGGTTCGTCTTTGGCCACCCCATTTGTTGCCGGGCAAGCGGTATTACTTAAATCGGCTTTTCCGTTTGCTACCAATGCGCAAATTCGGGATAGAATTTTAACCACCGCAGACAAAGTTGACATGCTGAATCTTTCCCAATGCTTAGGTCGTATCTGCTTGGGCTTATTGGGTCAAGGTAGAATTAATGTTAAAAAAAGTTTAGATACACAAATTTTGCAATCTAATTTTTTAGATGGGGATTTATTAAGGTCAACTCTGACAGGGAATGTTTATTTTTATACTTCGGGTAAAAAAATGTTAGTTTCCAGTTTTGTTTATAACCAAAGATTTTTAGGTTTATTTGTGAAAAATATTTCCGAAGAACAAATTGCCAGCTTGCCCGATGGTTCGTATGCCTTACCCGCGGAAAATACTTTAGTGAAAGCCGAAAAAGATAAGACGGTATATCTGATAAAAAATAATATGAAGCAACCCATTTCAGCTAAAGTGTTTCGTCAGAGAAAATTTCAAACCGCCAATATTCAAGTGGTAAGTTTTGCCGAATTGAACTCTTGGATTCTAGGCAATTTTTTACCCCCCACCGAAGGCACGATAGTTAAAAACCCCAATGGAAAACAACTGTTTTGGACTTTAAATGAAACCTTAAGACCCATTAACAAACAATTTATTAAAGAGCGAGGTTTAAACGGTTTTCCCCAATTAGTTTTTACCGATAAAGAAATTAACGGTTTTTCCAAAGGGGAGTCTTTGGTGAAGTAATGTCTAATTCCTAATGTCTAATTTCTAATTTATGCAAAAAATCAAAATAATCAAAATAATCAAAATTATCAGCTTAGTAATTATTGCTTTTTTTCCTTTCAGTAGTCTGGCGCAAATTGACCCGGGGTTTAACCCGAATAAGTTAATTGATGATGCGATTTTTGCCGATACGCAAACTTTTGGCGGACCGGAAGGCATACAGAAATTTTTGGAAATCAAGAATTCCATTTTAGCCAACACCAGTCCAAATTTTTTGGTTATGCTAAAAGAACCGGATTCGGTTGAGCTTAAGACCGCTTTAGAAGATCCCAATCCGAATTTGGGCCGGCTTAGAACCGCTGCAGAACTGATTTGGGACGCTAGTCGGCACAGTGGTTTAAATCCGCAAGTGATTATTGTTACCTTACAAAAAGAGCAGGGTTTAATTACGAATCATCAAAACTCCAGCCCAGATAAGCTCCAAAAAGTTTTAGATAAAGCTATGGGCTTTAATTGTCCCGATGGCGGTGGCTGTGGTAATTTATTTCCGGGTTTTTATTATCAGTTATTTGGTAATTTTGATTCCGCGGGCAATCGCTATTTGGGCGCGACTAAATCTTTAATTAAATCTTATGCCTATCCGGAAGGCCGAGGACCCTCAATAAACGGGAACATAGCCAGGGTAGGCCAGAATATTAATTTGGAAAATATTACCAACAATCCCGATGCGCCTAAAGAACAAGTGGTGAATTTAGGCAATCGTGCCACTGCTGCGCTGTATCGATACACCCCCCATGTTTTTAATGGTAACTATAATTTTTGGCGGTTTTTTCAAGAGTGGTTTAGGTATCCGAACGGCACCTTGTTAACTTTAAACGGCGACAATCGATTATACATTATTCAAAACGGCACGAAACAAGTGGTGCCGGAATTTGTGGCTAAAGCCAGAAATTTAGATTTAACCAAAAAAATTATTGCTTCGCCTAACGAACTTTCCACTTACCCGGAAGACAAAATTTATGGGCCGGCAGATAACACAGTGGTTAAAGCCGAAGGTGACAATAAACTTTATGTGTTTATAAAAAATGTTAAACATCCGGTTTCCGAATTTGTGTTAAGTCAAAGAAATTTAACTGCCAATCCGGCTTTAAATATCAGTTCGCTGGAAAGTCAACTGTTTGAGCAAGGGCCTGTCTTACCACCTTCCGACGGAACTATTTTACGGGGTGAAATAGACAAAAGTGTTTATGTGGTGGAAAATAGCGTGCTAAAATTATTCTCCGAGTTTACTTTTAAGCAGAGAAAAATTGCTGGTAAAAATGTAATTGTAGTGCCGGATGCGGAAATTGGCACCTATCAGAAAATGGGTTTTGTAGCGCCGTTAGATGGCACGTTGGTTAAAGCTAGTGGTAGCCAAGCTGTGTATTTAATTGAGCAAGGTCTAAAGCATCCGATTTCGGCTGAATTATTTAAGAACCGAGGGTTTAAACCAAAAGATATTGCAATAATTTCCAAAGACGAAGTGGATTCGTTAATTGTTGGGGCCTTTGCGCATCCTAAAAATATGACTTGGCTGAAAAATAGTCAAACCGGAGAATTATATTTATTTAAAGAAGGTGCTTTGCATGCCATCTCCAAGTTTGTGGCCAAGCAAAGGGGGATTACTCCGGATTTTAGTTTTAGTCAAGGGGAAATTCAAGAATGGCCCATGGGTATTAGTGTAGCGCCAAAAGATGGCACTTTAATTAGTGGAAGCGAATCCAAAACGGTTTATTTGGTTTCCAAGTCCCAGTTAAGACCGCTTACTGCCACGGCTTTTAAAAAACGAAAATATAGTTTTAAAAATGTAGTTAAATTACCGGAAGATGAGGTAGAAGCTTATGCCAAAGGTGAAGTGCTAAGTAAATAGAATTGACCAATTAATTTATCGTTGGTAAAATAAATTTATTAATAAAAATACATGTCAAATGTTACATTAGTAGCCATAGAAGAATTAATGGATAATATTTTGGATAAAAAATTGGATGAAAAACTTGAACCTATTAAAAAAGTTCAAGCTCAACATACCGCAAGTTTAGAATTATTATTATCTGAAAGAGGTAAAAAAGACGATAATCACATAGTAGTTAGTCATCTTTTAGATAGACTTGAAAAATGGGGAAAAAAAGTTGGTGAGAAAGTAGATTTAAAGTTAGATTTTTAAATGGGTTTAGTATTTCAAAATATTTTTTGGCTCACAGCATCAAGGGCAGTTGCCCTTGTTTTGCTGTTTTTAGCTTACACGCAGTTATTTAGATATTTAGGGCCCTTTGGTAATGGACAATACCAGTTTGTATTGTCTTATGTGCTAATTTTTTCTACGATTGTAGATTTTGGTGTCCAACAATTTATCACTAAAAAAATCACCGAGGAACCGGAAAGGACGCGAGAGTATTTTAAAACTTTTTTTAAATTTGAAATTTTCGCCTCGGGTTTTTTGTTGGTTTTGCTCACAGTTATTGCTTTGTTAAAAGCTTTTGAACCCGTAGTCATTAAAGCCATTATTATTACCGGTTTGGGGATGGTGGTTAATGGTTTATGCTATCCCTATTTGGCAGTGTTAACCGCCAAACAAGATTTAAAAAAAGTTGCCATAATAAACTTTTTAAATTCGTTAGTTAACGTCACTATTATTTTTTTAGCCATTTGGTTAAAAAAATACATAATATTTTTAGCCAGTATTCAATTAGTGTTTGGGCTCATGGATTGGGTGTTATATAGGATTTTTACTAGAAAATATTTAGTAAGCCCCCCTGTCTTATCACTAATATCTAAGTCCACCTCTCCTTCCCCCCCTTTGTCTAAAGGGGGGGAAGGGGGGGTTGTTATAATTCTAAATATTCTCAAATCCGCTTGGCCGTTTGCTTTACTGGTGGGTTTTAGCGCAATTTACAATCGTATTGACGTAGTAATAATTACCAGTATGCTTGGGTTTGCGCAAACCGGAATTTACACTTCGGCCTATAAGTTTTTTGATTTACTGAATTTTTTTCCCGCTTCGGTGTCTCATGCGCTGTTTCCCGCGCTGTCCGGTTTTATGGCCAAAGGTAAAATTGCCGAGGTAAAAATCACTTTGGAAAAATATTTAAGACTTATGGTAGCCATAGCTTTACCCATGGCAGTGGGCGGAACTATTTTATCTAAACAATTAATTCTACTGGTGGCAGGACAGCAGTTTATTGAAGCTTCCAGAGTTTTGTCTGTCTTAATTTGGGCCATAGCGATATTATTTATTTACATTCCGGTTAACTCTTTAGTTATTTCCCAGCTCACTAAAAAAGCCGTAGCCATTACGGGAATTAATGTTATAATAAATATAGTCGGGAACATTATTTTATTGCCGATTTATGGGATTATTGCTTCGGCCATAATGACCGTAGTAAGTGAACTTATTCAAGGTGTCTTTTACTTTTATTTTGTGAAGAAAAATATTACGGATTTTGCCTTTTGGTCAATTCTTTGGAAATCAACTTTAAGCGCTTGCCTTATGGGATTTGTTCTATGGCAAATTGGAGAGATAAACTTAGTCATTAAAATATTAATTGGCGTCATTGTTTATATAATTGGCTTATATTTCGTTAGGTTTCTAAATAAAACCGATTTAGTTTCCTTAAAAACTATAAATCATAATTCGTAATTTATGATCTTTAATTCCAAAGTTCGCATTATGGTTTTTGGCACTTTTGACATTTTGCATAAAGGTCATTTAAATTTTTTTAAGCAAGCAAGGGGCTTATCAACCAAACCATACTTAATTGTAAGCGTGGCGAGGGATAGGAATGTAAAAAAAATCAAAGGCCATCAGCCTAAGAATAGTGAGAAAAAAAGATTAAAATTAGTTGCATCATCAAAACAAGTAAATATGGCAGTTTTAGGCGGGGTGAAAAACCATTTGCCTCACATTTTAAAAGCAAAGCCCAACATTATTGCTTTAGGCTATGACCAAACGGTATATGTAAAAAATTTAAAACGAGATTTAACAAAAGCTGGTTTAAATGTTAAAGTGAAAAGGCTAAAAGCCTTTAAACCGCATTTGTACAAATCATCTAAACTAAATAAATATGCAAATCATTAAAAAACCAACTAACAAAGCAGAGGTTTTTAACAATTCAATCATTATTGACGATTTATACATTAAAGCTGTGGTAGATGTGGGCAGAGAAATTATTGCCATAAATGCAGGTATGCATTCGGATTTGGAACAATTGCTTTTGGATGATGGAAGCTTACAAACAGACTTATGGGGTATTAATTTGTATAAAAATTTTGAGGGCGGGGAATGGATAGAGTTTGACAGTATGATAAATATTCGTCCGAAACAAAATAACCGTAGCAGGGGAGTTGAGGATGAAAACATTAGACATAAAATTACAGAAATTATCAACAGTCTTCTTTTATAATCTACAATTTTCTAACCTCTCTTCCTCCTTGGTCAAAAACCACGGAGGATAAATTATTCCTCCCCAAGCATTGGGGAAGGGCAGAGGATGATTATTTTATGCATAATGGTTTAATAACAAAAGAACAATGGGAAAATTTGGATACTTACACTCAACTTGCCAATATCGGTAGTGAGGTAGGGAGAGCTTTTAAATGGAAAAAAGCCAAAGTGAATGATAGAGCGGATACTGCTTTTTTCAGAGCGTGGGAATTGTTTGATTGCACAGTAAGCGACCAGAAAAATTTTAAAAGAAAAAAAGAAATAAATATTGCCAAAGAATTATTTGCTGATCTATATTTTAATAGAAATGAATATAAGGAAACTCCGGAGAATTTGGAAAAGTATTTTACGGATTTTGCAATATTAGCCAGACAATTTTCCCATGATCATTGGCATTGAAGCAGAACGAGCTAACACTCCGCAAAAAACCGGAGTGGAGCATTATGCAAAACAATTAATTCTTCATTTAGCCAAGCAGGATTCTGTCAATACATATATTTTGTATTTAAGAACCGAGCCCGAAGAATGGTTTTTGCATTTGCCCAAGAATTTTAAAGTGAAGGTTATGCCGTTTCCGATATTTTGGACCCAAATTCGGCTCTCGTTAGAAATGCTTTTACACCCTCCGGATGTGTTATTTGTGCCGGCTTCTGCCTTGCCTTTGGTGCATCCTAAAAATTCCATTATAACCATTCACGATGTGGCTTGGCGTTATTTTCCGGAAAGTTTTACTTGGTTTATGAAATGGTTTTTAGAGTGGTCCACTCAATTGGCAGTTAAGCGGGCCGGTAAAATTATCGCAGTTTCCGAGAGCACTAAACAAGATATTTTAAAATTTTATAAAGTAAATGATAGAAATATTCAAGTAATTTATCACGGTTACGAGACACCCTCTCCCCTCGAGGGAGAGGGTAGGGTGAGGGGGCTACCCGAAAAATACGTTTTATTTCTATCCACCCTTCAACCAAGGAAGAATTTGGCAGGGCTGATTGAGGCCTTTAGATTGTTAAAAAATGACCATCCGGATTTGCCTCATAAGTTAGTGGTGGTGGGTAAGGCCGGCTGGAAGCATGAGAGTATCATACAAAAAATTAAAGCCAACGAAGACATAGTTTTATACTTAGATTATTTGAGTGATGTAGATCGGTTAGTGGTATTGTCCAAAGCCGATTTATTGGCATTGCCTTCCTTTTACGAAGGGTTTGGTATGCAAATTCTAGAAGCTTTTGCCTTGCATGTGCCAGTAGTTTTATCTAACGCGTCCAGTTTGCCTGAGGTTGCCGGAGAAGCTGGGCTGTATTTTGATCCAAAAAAACCTATGGATATTAAACAGGTAATTGCTAGCGTGTTATTTGATAAGTCGTTGGCGGAAAAGTTAACAGCCAAGGGGAGAGAGAGATTAAAATTATTTAGTTGGGAAAAGTGCGCCAAAGAAACTTTGGATATTTTTCTGTCATTCCGTCCGCCAGCTGGCGGATTGATGCGGAATCTATTTACTTATGTTAAAAGATTTACATCAAAAAATTAAAAGTTTACCCAGACTTCGGTTATTGATTATTCTGTTTGCGATTTGGCAATATATTTGTATTGTCTGGATAGGTATGTTTCATTTACCCAAAGAGTTTATTTGGTTGAATTTAGGTTTGTTATCCGGTTTTATAGTTTTAGCTCCAGTATTTGAATCACTTTTATTGTTAATTATTTCGGTGCCATTTTTTGTGGTGTTGCCCCAAAACAGTTTTGAAACACTGGCTATGTGGCGTCCCTTATTTGCTTTATTGTTGTTGGTTTGGCTTATAAGAGATAAAAAATTTAAATTTAATGAAATTACCTTTTTGCCTTGGGATAGGGTATTAGGTATTTTTGTGTTTGTGGGTTTAGTGATTACTTTGTTATTTGCCCAATTTCCGAAGCAGGGTTTAAAACAAATAGTGTTTTGGTTAAATATTTATATATTTTATTTAATCCTCATTAATGTTTTAAAAAGCAAACAACAAATTTTTGAATTTATTCGGTATTTGATTTGGTCTTTAACCATAATTGTGACTTTAGGTTTTACTCAATTAATTGGAACTTTTTTAACTAATTTAGATACTTTTTGGGTGTATTGGGCGAGTAATATTACCAGTTTGTATTACGGTAAAAATTTTGCTGAAGTCGCTTTATATTCCAATTCTTGGTTTTCTTACGCCGGAGGGAGAGAACTTAGAATGTTTTCCATCATGCCCGATTCCCAAAGTTTTGCTTATATTTGTTTATTTGGTTTGTGTATTGCGACTGCGTTAACTAACCATGTGTTTATTTATGTTAGAAAGTGGCTCTGGTCCGGGATTCGGTTTGCGGGCTTGGGTTTGATTTTGTCCGGTACCCGCGCAGTTTGGGTGGGTATGCTGGTGCCGTTTTTTGTGGTGTTGTGGGGTTATACAAAAAACTTTCAAAAGCATTTAGCCAAAAAGTTTATTTTACCTTTTGTGATAATTTTAGTGTTATTTGCCATTTCGCCAATTATCAATCGAGGCTTGGGTTTATTGAGAGTAGGTTTTAAGGAACAATTTATTTCTCGAGTAAAAAGTATTTATGATTTAGAAGAACCTTCCAATGCCGGCAGAATTAAAATTTGGAAAGAAACAATTGGGTTTGTAATTAAACATCCGCTGGGGGTGGGGTTCGGCAATTTTATTTCAACTTTTGGTGTGGCGAATAATCAAGAATACGAAATTCTAGCCGGAGAAATCAATGAAAGGTATAATTTACCCAAAAGATTTGTGAGCGCTCATAATTTATATTTGCAAATTTTAGTTGAAACAGGTGTATTTGGCTTAGCTGTCTTTTTATGGTATTTTTATGAAATCCTTAAGTATTTGTGGCGATTTGTGAAATTTTACAAAATTCAGGAAGATTTTTTAGTTTATTTTGTAGCCGGATCGCTCATAATGATTTTGTGGGTGTTGGCTTCGGCTTTTTTTGATATCACATTATTCAACGATAAAATTTTAATATTTTTTCTAACTTATATTGGTTTAGCCGG
>CAZFXC010000025.1:0-11635 GCA_964522815.1 uncultured Candidatus Saccharibacteria bacterium | reverse complement strand
TTAGGTCCGGATGATTATACAAAAAAACAACACATTAAAACTTTGGTTAAAGACCAGAGGGCGGATTTGGTCGTGTATGAAAAATCAGAGGATTTGCCTCAAGTAGCTACATTGTTAGAAACGGATTTATTCAGTCAGTCTAAAGTTTTTGTGTTGGAAAGTTTTATGCCAGACATTCGTCAAATTTTAGACCAACTGCTTCAATCCCAAAATTTTATTATCATTTCAATCAATGCTTTAGACAAACGAAAAAGCGAAAATAAAGCATTGTTAGCCAACCCAAAAATTATCACCAAACAATTTAATTTACCTCATAAGCAAGAGCTAAATCAATGGATAGCAGAAAGAGTTAAAGCATTAGGCGGGAGCATATCCAACTCTGCGGTAGAGGAGTTAGCCGTGAGGTTAGGTAGGGATAATTTTAAAGAAACCAAGTATGGGGGAAAAATAGTGGAAATTACCGAGGTCTATAATTTATGGCAAGTAAATAATGAAATAGAAAAATTGATAGCTTATGCGGGTTCAAAAACAATAACCGAGGTAGACGTACAACTTTTAATTGAAGCTAATTTAGAAATCGATGCTTTTGAAATTACCAATGCAATTGGGGAGGGGAATAAGTCTTTAACTTTGACTTTAATGGCTAAGTTTATTGGCGGGGAAAATGAGAATGAAGAAAAAAGTGGCATTATTCATTTAAATGCTCTCTTGGCAGAACAAATGAGAAATCTTTTACTGATTCAAAATTGTATTGAGAATAAATATTCCGATGCCCAAATTTTAGATTTAACCGGTTGGAAATCGGGACGAATTTTTATTTTAAAAAAATTGGCGCAAAAAATTAAACCAGCAAAAATTTTAGGAATTTTACCTAAATTAGAAGCCTTAGACGAAGAATTAAAAACTTCGCAAACCCCGCCAAGAGTATTGTGGGATTTAATAGTGGCACAAATTTTTTAAAATAAGTTTTTACTCTTGTATTTTATTAAAAAATATGCTATAATATAAGAAATAAGTCCAAAAAGGACTTTTCTTTTGCCCAACCTTTTTGGCAAAAATAAAATTAACACTATAAAAAGCAAAATTTTTGTATTTTTATAGAGAAACAAATATGACCCCAAAACAACAAAAAATTACTAAAATTGCTACAGCCTTGGCTATTATGGCTTCATTAGTCTTCCCTGGAGCTGCTGCTTTAGCCGAAGACCGCCAGCCTTTAATGGAAAGAAAACAAGAAATGGAAGTCAAGAAGCAGGAATTTAAACAGCAAATGGAACAAAAAAAGCTTGAAATAAAAAGTGAAATGGAAAAAAGAAAACAAGAAATGGAAAAAAAGAAAGAAGAATTAAAGGCTAAAGCGGAAGACAAACGAAAAGCAATGCAAGATCGTGCCAATAATATTAAAACCTGCTTAAAAAGCAATCAGGCTTTAAGAGAGACATATAGAACCTTAGTAAAAAATAACGACAAAGATTATGTGGCAGGTTTAAAAGAAGCTGAAAAGGCAAATAGAGAAGCTCATAAAAAAGCCAATGAAGATTATAAAGCAACCATTAGAACTGCTGAAGAAAAATTGAAAGTTGATTTAGCTGCTGCTACAGATGAAGCTGGCAAGAAAACAGCTAGGGAAACTTTTATGAATGCGAAAAAGACAGCCGGGGAAACTAGACAACAGGCAATAAAAAAAGCGAATGAAGACTTTAAAACCGCTCGAGAAGCTTTACTGAAAGATAGAAAATCGGACAATGAAGAGGCACAAAAAACTCGCGATGGGGCAATAAAAAAATGTTCTGAAGCCACCGCCACCTCTACTCCTACTACAACCAGTAATTAAGTTTTTAAAAACCCTCCGAAGTTTCGGAGGGTTTTTTAGTTGAAGTTGATGGTAAAGTTGTACATACCCATAGAGCACACTCCGGTCAGGCTGGTGCCGGGTTTTTGGGGAGGGATATTTATTTCAGTTGTGCCTTGTGGCGGTAAAAATTGTTTATAGCCTAAATCGGGAATTACTAAACTAGCACTACAATCAAAAGTGCCTTGGGTATTAACTTTTAAGACAGTGGGTGTGTTGGCTTTGGCATTGGTATTTTGGGGGACATAGCCACCTTTGGCACTTATTGCGATGGTTTGTTGGTTATTGTTAATAACCACATTGTCAGTGTTGTTGGTTGTCGGTTTGGCAGGTAATTTTATGGCTAGAGAAAAAATTATTGCCAGCAAAATTAAAGTTAAAAAAATTGCTTGTTTTTTGGTCATCTTAAAAAATTAAAATTGGTTTAATCAGTCCAATAACCGCTAAACTGTTTAGTAAATTGATTATACCAAAAATCATAACCACTAATCCAGCGGTTTTAAAGAAAATATTTTTAGCTTTTGGGGTATGTAAAAAATTTATCCCAAAGCTTAATAATAATAGAACCGGTAGGGTGCCTAGGGCAAAAAATAGCATGATTTTTGCGCCAGCATAAAAATTTCCAGTAGAAATGGCGTAAATTTGCATGGATTGAGTAAAACCACAAGGCAAAAAGAAAGTTAAAATCCCCGCTAACACAGGCATTAGATTATGGTTAAGACCTTGGAGCCAATAAAAGGGTTTTGCAAAATTTTGGGGTAAAGTAATGGGTAGATATTTTGTCCAAGCAAAAATATCAATTAAATTTATACCTAAAATTATTAGAATTATGGCTAAGATAAAGTTAATTAAAAAATTACCGGTTATGCCAACATGAAAAATCGCTCCTAAGGCGCCAATGCTTCCACCTAAAATAAAAAAGGCCAACAAACGCGCCAAATGGAAAAATAATTGGGGTTTCCATGGTCGATTTGATTTAGCTAAATTGGCCGAAAAAGACAAAACTAACCCACCCACTACCGCCATGCAGGTGGAGAGTGAAGCGATAATGCCAATAATAAAAGCCGAGAGGGAGTTAACTTGACTTGCGTTAATGATACGTACTAAACCAAGTTTTTGTAAAATGATAAAAATCAAGAAAAATCCCGCAGTCAATAAACCCGCGTAAACAAAATCAGCATTGTTTTGGTCTGGTAATTTTTCTAAAGTTGCCGAATAGCCATAGGGATTTAAGAGGGCATTGATTTGATTTAACAGTTCTGTTTCAGACATTTGATCAAAATCGCCGGTTATTTGCACTAAGTTGTTAGCCAGTGAAACTTTAGCCTGGGTTATGCCAGGTAAGGTGTTAAGTTGGTTTTGGGTAAGGATCACGCAGGATTTGCAGTGCATCCCTTGAATATGGAATTGATAAGTTAACATAGTTTACAGTTTAAAGTTTTTTAATCTTAAAGAATTAGCCACTACCGTTACGCTCGAAAAAGCCATGGCTAAACCAGCAAAAATTGGAGAGAGTGTCCAGCCTAAGAACGGGTACAATATTCCGCTGGCTAACGGTATACCTATAATATTATAAATAAACGCCCAAAACAAATTTTGCTTAATTACTCGCATGGTTAACTTAGAAAGCTTTAGTGCTTTAAGGAGTTTTTCTAAATCCCCATTAAGCAAGGTGATGCCAGCAGATTCAATAGCTATATCGGCGCCAGTAGCCATTGCCAAGCCTACATCGGCTTGTGTGAGAGCCGGGGCATCATTAATGCCATCTCCCAGCATGGCAACTAGTTTGCCTTGACGTTGTAAATCAATAATCTTTTTTGCTTTATCTTCTGGTAAAATTTCTGCAATGACATTTTTTATACCCGCTTCTGTGGCAATTGCTTGAGCTGTGAGTTGGTTGTCTCCGGTTAAAATAATTGGTTCAATCTTTAAAGCTTTTAATTCATTAATAACTTTTTGAGCTGAGGATTTAAGTGAGTCACTAACTGTAATTAATCCGACTACTTCGTGGTTTACTTCCAAAAGCATAACAGTTTGGCCTTGGTTTTGAAGCATGGGAATGGGTAATGTGTCTGATTCTGCGTGTTGGGGTTTACGTATACATACGGTAGTTTGATTAATTTCGCCAATAACGCCTACACCTGGCGTTTGTTTAAAATTTACGACATCTAAAATTTTTAAATTTTGGCTTTGTGCTTGGTTTACGATAGCTCTGGCCAGAGGATGGTTTGATAAGTTTTCGATACTGGCTGAATATTGTAGAATTTTTTCTTTAGTCCATTGGTCTTTTATGACCACAATGTTTTTAAATTGGGGTTTGCCTAGGGTGAGAGTGCCGGTTTTGTCAAAAACTATGGTATTAATTTTGTCTAACTTTTGTAAAGTTTCGGCATTTTTTATGAGTATCCCATTTTGAGCTCCGTTACCTACACCCGCAATTATGGCAGTCGGCGTGGCTAGTCCCAGTGCGCAAGGACAAGCAATAATTAAAACACTGACAAAAGACATCAAACCATAGGAAATGGCTTGATCTAAAGTCAGCCAATAGCTCCCAATAATTATCCAGAGAATGAAGGTGGCGATTGCAATAATTAAAACTGTTGGAACAAAGTAGTATGAAATTTTGTCTGCCAGATGTTGGATGGGGGCTTTGGAATTTTGGGCGGTTTCTACCATGTGAATAATTCTTGCCAACACGGTGTCTTGCCCCACTTTACTTGCAATAAATTTTATGTGCCCATTTAAATTAATGGTGCCGCCAATGACTGTCTGGTTAAGAGTTTTATCAACAGGCATTGCTTCGCCCGTGATCATAGATTCATCAATTGAAGCCCAGCCCTCAATAATTTTTCCATCGACAGGAATTTTGTCCCCGGGTTTAACAATCAATACTTGACCGGGTTGGATGATTTCAATGGGAACAATTTTTTCTTGACCATTTTGCCAAAGGATGGCGGTTTTGGCTTGAAGGCCTAGTAATTTTTTTATTGCATCCGAAGTTTTGGCTTTAGATTTACTTTCCAAATATTTGCCTAATAACACAAAGCCAATTACAACAATAGTTACGTCAAAATATGTGTAGATTGGTAAGTTTAAACTGAGTGCAATATTAGTAAATAATGTAATAATTAAACTGTAGCCATAGGCGGTTAGGGTGCCCAGTCCAATTAATGAGTCCATATTGGCGACCCCAGTGCGTGCAAAAACCAGAAAGCCATTAATAAAACGTTTGCCCGGACCAAAGAGTATAATACTGGCGAGGATTAAATTGATTTTATTCCACATTTCCATTGTAAGTGGGGGATTGGGTATGGACCAAAAAAGTTTTGCCAAAATTTCCCACAGCATTATTATAAAAATAAATATGGCCACAGGAAAAGCAAACAAAGCCGAATTGTTGGGATTTGGGTCTTCAAAATGCGCTTTGGTCTCAAGGTTGGTTGTTTCGCCGGATTCTAGTGTGTAACCAAAGGGTTGTAGGCTGGTGTTAATTTCAGCAAGGGATAATTTTGGATCATTAAAATTTATGTTGGCAGTTTCGGTGGCAAAATTGACTGTGGCAGTATTTATCGCTGGAAATTTAGTCAATTCTTTTTCAATAATATTAGCACAGCTTACGCAGTGCATCCCGATGATTTTGAAGTTTTGATTGGACATAAGAAGTTAGAGGTGGTTATTTATAAGCCATACCATTCCGTTCTCCAATTCTGAAGGATCTTTAAAGTAGTTTTAAGAAAAATATCCACGGCATTCGCATTGTTTAAGGTTTCGGTTCGTGTGGTTTTTTGCATGGTTTCTTTAGTCATTTGCAGGCCTTCTTCGTGGTGGGCAATGAGGGCATTCAAAAATCTTAAGTCAAATTTTTCATCAGCCGTACCCAAATTGGCCACTTGTGGAGGTTTAACAGTTTTTTTGTCTTTATACCACTGGTGTTTAAACTGATACAATTCATTAATGGCAGTAGGTTCTTCGGCTAAGATTTTTTTGGCTAAGTTTTGGATTTCTGTTCTTTGGGAATATTTTTGGGCTTGTTCAGCTAGGAGCATAGCTGCAGTGTGATGACTGATCATGGCATTGACATAGTTCAAATCAAACAGTTTGCCGGCATTGCCTAAATTCATGGAGGTTTTATTATACATCTGGGTTTGATATTCGCCAGTTTGTGAATAGCCCAGCATATACCCAAAAATACCGGCAATAATCATTAAAGCACTGGCGAGAACGATTGAAATTTTTTGCATAAAATTATTTTCGTTTTAATTTATAAACTTTTAAAATTTCTGCCTTGGCCTGTTTTTCTTGGCCAGTTTTAATTTGTTTTAAAATGCATCCGCTTAAGTGGTTTTCCATAAGCAAATCTTCCACAGTGGATAACGCTTGTTTGACTGCGGAAGTTTGGGTAATGATGTCTATACAATAAACGTCGTTTTCTAGCATTTTCTGAAGGCCTCTCACTTGACCCTCAATCAGCTTTAGGCGCTTTATAAGTTTATGTTTTGGATTGGTATGATTCATATATGCCTAGTATATACCCCCTAGGGGTATTTGTCAACAAATATAAAATCCATTTTAATCAAAATGGATTTTATATAAGATTATCTTTTTGCTCTTTTTCTTTCAGTGGCGTTTAGAATCTTTTTGCGAATGCGAATATTTTGAGGGGTAATTTCCACGAGTTCGTCTGGACCAATATATTCCAAAGCAAAATCTAGTTCTATGGGGCGGTGGGGGGTTAGAATAATCGCATCATCAGCTCCACTACTGCGCATATTGGTAAGTTTTTTGGTTTTACAGACATTGAGTTCAATATCATCGTTTAAAGCATTTTTACCCACTACCATGCCTTCATAAACTTCCACTGCGGGGCCAATAAACATAATGCCACGTTCTTGCGCATTGTTTAAACCGTAAGCATTAGACACGCCAGATTCGCTGGCAATGAGGCTACCGTGGTCGTTGGCGTGTTCATCAACTTCATGGACCGGTCTATAGGAATCAAATAAATTATTTATAATGACTGTGCCACGAGTTTGGGTGAGTAAGAGGTTTTTCAGTCCAATCAGACCTCGGGTGGGAATTAAATATTCCGCATGAATTTCGCCAGAGGGATTGGTATCTAAAATTTGCAGTTCGCCACCACGTCGGCCTAAGTTTTCTATAACCGCACCTTGGTATTCGGCTGGCACATCTATGGTAACTATTTCGTAAGGTTCTTGTTTGATCCAACCTTCTTTATTTATAGTTGGATCACCCTCCGAAGCTTTATGCGAAGGAGGGTTGGCCTCAGAACTCTCACCCTGCCCTCTCCCAGAGGGAGAGGAGGGAGGAGCGAAGTGGTAAATCACTTGGGGTTGGCTCACTTGCAATTCGAAACCTTCTCGTCTCATGGTTTCAATCAATACACCTAAGTGCAGTTCCCCACGACCGGAAACCAAAAAGCTTTCCGCGCCTTCTTCCGAAGGTTCTACTTTAAGCGCAACGTTAGTTTCTAATTCTTTATATAATCTATCTCGTAAATTTCTAGAGGTAACAAACTTGCCTTCTCGGCCGGCAAAAGGGGAAGTGTTGACCCCAAAGGTCATTTTAATGGTAGGCGGTTCAATAGTTACCGGCTCTAAGTGAATTGGGTTAGTTGGATCAGTGAGGGTGTCACCAATATTAACATTTTCAAATCCAGCAATGGAAACAATATCTCCAGCCACGGCTTCTTCAACGTCCGTTGGTTTTAGCCCCTCATACATTTGCAGGGCGGAAATTTTATTGGTGGTTTTCGTGCCATCGGGTTTTATGAGCGCAACATTTTGTGCTTTCTTTACACTACCCGAAACAATTTTGCCAATGCCCAT
Source organism: uncultured Candidatus Saccharibacteria bacterium (assembly GCA_964522815.1). Lineage (GTDB taxonomy): Bacteria > Patescibacteriota > Doudnabacteria > UBA920 > UBA920 > JBBTRN01. Next base: position 3,937 of record CAZFXC010000025.1, on the reverse strand, counting down.
TTTGCCTTTATAGTTGTCATACAGCAAGGCTAATACCAACATGGCAAAAGGTTTTTCGGTTTCAACTTCGGGCGCTGGTATATTCTTAATTATGGTTTCAAACAGGGGAGACACATCTGCAGAAGCAGAATTTTTAATTTTAAATTTTAAATTTTCAATATCAGTATCAGCTAAGCCCAGTTTGCCAGCGGAGTAAATAATCGGAAAGTCTAATTGAGTATCATTGGCATTTAATTTTACAAATAAATCAAAAGTTTTATTGATAGTTTCTTCTATTTGTGCATCGGGCTTGTCAATTTTATTAATTACTACAATGGCTTTAAGGCCCAGCTCTAAAGCTTTTTTTAGCACAAATTTAGTTTGAGGCATGGGACCTTCTTTGGCATCTACCAAAAGTAAAACGCCGTCTGCCATCCTTAAGGTGCGTTCGACTTCACCGCCAAAATCCGCGTGGCCTGGTGTGTCAACAATGTTTATTTTTGTTCCATTATAAATTAAGCTGGCGTTCTTAGCTCGGATAGTGATGCCCCGCTCACGTTCCAAGTCCATACTGTCCATAATTAAATCTTTGGTATCCGGATTGTCTTTCACTGTTTGGGTTTGTTTAAGCATGGCATCCACAAGAGTTGTCTTGCCATGGTCTACGTGAGCAATAATTGCAATGTTTCTAATATTGTCTCTTTTCATAAAAGGCCGATCTTCTCGCGGATTTTTACTGCAACGCTGATCTAAACGTAGATCCGCGTGGGTTATCCTTAGGTTAATAAAAAAGTGCCCAAACCTTACGGGCAATTGCCTAAAACATAACAGAAACTTTATTTTTTGTCAATTATCTGTTATACTTACTACGTCTACGTAATGAATTAAATTTTGTAGAAATTTGTAAATTAGCATTCATTGGTAGATTTGCAATATGTTAACTCACGAAAGATTACAATTTATTGTTTTGAGTTTGATTTTTTTACTCTTAGGTTTGGCCGTTACTTTGATTTGGTGGCCATTTTTAAAGTTATTGGTAATTTCCGGAATTTTGGCAATCTTATTTTGGCCACTTTATGAGCGGATGGAAAAGAGAGTTAATAATCCAATTATGTCTGCCACAGCTACTATTTTAATTTTGTTAATTATTTTAATTGTTCCCTTAATTGTTTTGGGTCAAATGTTGTATGGAGAGCTGATTGGGTTATACGCCGATTTAAAAGATATTCATATTAGTCAGGCTCAAGTATTGGCTAAATTTCCACAGCAGTTTCAGCCATGGGCAGTGGAATTTTTAACTGATTTAGGGAGTAAGGCCGGAGAGTTTGCCGGAGGCGTGTTTACCGGTTTAAGTCAAGCAGTATCTAGTGCGGCGGGGTTTTTCTTTTCGGTATTTTTAATGTTTTTTTCTTTGTATTATTTTTTGCGTGATGGAGATAAAATTCAGTTATTTGCCAATAAGATTTTACCTTTATCGGAAAATAAAGAAAATTTTTTGGTTAAAAAATTGTCTTTGGCAATTTCCGGAGTAGTAAAAGGTTCATTTTTAGTCGCTTTGATTCAAGGTTCGGTGGCCACGATTGGTTTTTATATCTTCCAAGTACCAAATCCATTATTGTGGGGGAGTTTTACCGTGTTAGCGGCTCTTGTGCCAAATGTGGGAACTAGTTTGTCTTTAATCCCAGCAGTTTTGTATTTATTTATGATAGATAGAACGGGTGCAGGAATTGGTATGGCGATTTGGGGAGCTTTGGCTGTGGGTTTAATAGATAATGTGGTAAGTCCCAAATTGATTGGCGCACAAGCCAAATTACACCCAGTATTGGTTTTATTTAGTGTTTTAGGTGGTTTGCAATTGTTCGGGTTTTTAGGTTTTTTAATCGGGCCAATTATTATGTCTATGTTTGTGGTTTTAATTGAAGTTTACAGTTTGGATTTAAAGAAATATTTATCTTAAGTTTTTAATTGGGTTTAAAATAAAACAAGATCATCTTTGCTGGACAGCAAAGATGATCTTGTTTTATTAGGAGTTTATTTTTTAAATAAAAATTTACCTAAAGCGAAAATTAGTAATAAACCCAAGAGTAAATTTATCATCCAAAGGTAAGGGTTTGGGGGATAGGGAATATTGTGCGCAATGTGTCTGTGTAAAAAACCAATAATCAAAGCTCCCCACCAACCGATTTGAGAAATTAGGGTACTAAAAAAAATATTAAATTTAAGTGATGGAGGAACAGTTAATATTTCAGTTTGGGTGTGCAAGTTTTTTTTAATTTTATGAAGCAATATCCCATTTAAACCAATTAATAAAACCAAAAAAATTTTAATTTTAGTTAAATTATCAATATAACCTTTTAATATAATTAAATTAAAACCGGAAATTACCATACCCACCCAGCCCAGCCAGATAAGTTTTTGCGTAACATTGGCCACCTTTTGTACCATAAGGAGGGTGGTTTTTTTAAAGAGCATTAATAACCCAAAAGTGTCAATAACCATTACAGAACCAAAACCTAAAATCAAAAAGACTAGGTGAAAGAATAAAGCTAGGTAAAAATGTAAGGATTCCATAGAAATGTTTGTATTTCAAGCAGATTATGATAATATTATAACATATGATTACAGCATTTAAAGGCAAGTTATCGCCCACCATTTTAACTATTTTTGGTGCCACTGGGGATTTATCCGCAGATTATTTAATCCCTGCCTTGTTTTTAATGCAAAAACATAAATTATTACCGAAAGAATTTAAATTAGTGTGTGTGGGTAGAAGGCCGTTTACTGCCAAGAGTTTTTTTAGGTTTATTTTGAAAAAATCTAAAATGCTTAATAATCTAAGTCCTAAACATAAAGTCGTCTTTTTAAAAAATTTAATTTATTTTCAAGGCGATTTTGAACAACCCGAGAGTTTTAATCAATTAAAACATTTATTGACAGACATTAATACGCAACAAAAACATAAATGTTTTAATCGTTTATTTTATTTTGCTACACGACCCGAACAATTTGCCAGTTTGGCGAATATTTTAAAATCGCAAGGCCTACTGTTGTCATGTAAAGAACACGGAAGAGAGTCCAGAGTTTTGGTAGAAAAACCTTTTGGTTATAATTTAAAATCCGCTCAAAAATTAAACCAACTCTTGCTAAAGTATTTTACCGAGAAACAAATTTACCGGATTGATCACTATGTGGGCAAGGAGACGGTGCAAAATTTAATGGTCGCTCGGTTTGCCAATAGTTTGTTTGAACCTTTGTGGAATAATCGGTTTATTGACCATGTGGAAATTAGCGTACTGGAGAAGGACGGGGTGGGTGGCAGAGCACAGTTTTATGACCGCACCGGAGCTTTGGCAGATTTTTTACAAAATCATATTTTACAAATGCTCGCACTGATTGCTATGGATGAGCCGTATAATTTAACTTCAGAGTATATTCGGGAGGAAAAACTTAAGGTGTTAGAACATCTGGAAAGTTTAGATAAGAGCAAAATTCAACAAAGAATTTGCTTAGGGCAATATTTGGGTTATAATCAAGATGTGGGCCGGGTTAGTAAAACCGAAACTTTTTTTGCCTTAAAAACTTACATAAATTTACCGCGTTGGTCTGGCGTGCCGTTTTATTTAAGAACGGGTAAAAGATTAAGCAAAAAATTAACGCAAATTTCCGTTCATTTTAGAGAGCCGGTAAGGTGTTTATTTGAAGGCTGTGGTTCCAATGTGCTGACTTTCCAAATTCAGCCGGATGAAAGCGTATTTTTAAAAATCAATAACAAGATTCCGGGTTTGGGTATTAAACTGCTTTCCGGTAATTTGGAGTTTGGATATAAAAAAGTTTTTAAAGGGGAAATTCCTTCGGCATACGAACGGTTATTGTTAGATTTTATGCAAGGCGACCAAAGATTATTTATTGGCAGTAAAGAAGTAGAAGCAGCTTGGCGTTTTGTGGATGGCATAAAAAC
>CAZFXC010000024.1:0-11798 GCA_964522815.1 uncultured Candidatus Saccharibacteria bacterium | reverse complement strand
CCAACAAATCTTCGGTGGTGCTGTCGGGTTCGTCGATTAATTTAACTACGGCATCCGCAATTTCATTTAAGTTATGTGGAGGCACATCGGTCGCCATCCCTACCGCAATCCCTAAGGTGCCGTTTAATAACAGATTGGGGAGTTTACCCGGCAAAACACTCGGTTCTTTTCTGGTGGCGTCATAGTTATCTCGCCAATCCACCGTGTCTTTGTCTATGTCGGTTAACAGTTCTTCGGCTAAAGCTGACATTCGGCTTTCGGTATACCTCATGGCAGCGGCCCTATCGCCATCCATACTGCCAAAGTTACCTTGACCGTCTATGAGCGGGTAGCGCATGGAAAAGAGCTGTGCCATATGCACCATAGCATCATAAACCGCGGTGTCGCCGTGTGGGTGGTATTTACCTAACACATCACCAACTACTGCGGCGCTTTTTCTAAATTTTACATTATGCCGAAGGCCTAATTCGTGCATGACGTATAAAATTCTTCTATGCACGGGTTTAAGGCCGTCGCGGACATCGGGCAGGGCGCGCGAAACAATTACGCTCATGGCATAGTCCAAATACGACTCCTGCATTTCCAGTTGAATGTCGCGGGATTTAATGAGGCCAATGTTGTTGTTAGAGTGTTCTGTCATGTTTGGAAAATTATTTTATTTAACCTTAATTCTTTCGGGAGCTTTTTCTCCGGGTCTTAATTTCCTGTGGGGGTTAATATCTTGGTTAGTAATGCATTGAATAAAAAATTCTAATTTAGCAGTAATGTCCAGTAAATTATAGCCTAATTTTAAAGCATTATCTGAGGTATTAATTTCTATTGCACTTAAAGGTACGCTCTTAATGCCTTTATGATCACAAAATTGATTTAATGCCAGGGCAAGTGCGGGTATTTGGTAGGTTGAATGGTTTGTAAAAGCAGTAATTTTTTCCTCTAAAAGTCTTTTAAAATCCGCAATACTGTTTTTTAATGCATTTTCTTTTTCCGCATAATCAGGATCTTCTAAATGTATAAGCGTTAATTGTCGGCTGGTATTTGTTTGAGCAGTTTTCTTAGGAGTGTCGTGTAAGGCTTTTCTGTTTGCCGTAAGTTGATTATGTGCCCTATGGATTTCTTGTGAATCCAATACAGCAAGTAAATTTGTCAAATCAGGTAATAATAATGTCCATTCAGCTAAAAGTTCTGCGTTACTTTTTGCTTGTTCTGATTTAAAAGGATGTGTTTCTGGTTTCATTTTAAGTTAGTGACACTTTTTTTAATTAGTTTAAAAATACTAGTATCTTTAGGCATATCTTTGCCAATTCGACTCGTAACTACCCAGAGGATGAATAAAATTACCGTAGCTGTAAGACAAATTATCCAAATTAGTTTTATTTTTTCCTTTTGCGGTTTTTGTCTAATGTTTTCAATCAAGCTCATATTTAGGAATTAGAAATTAGGAATTAGAAATTTGTAACTGAGTTATCTTAACGGTTCGAGAATGACTAATTTGGTGCCTTCTTCCGGTAAATCTTTTTTCTTAATTACGAGTTTGTCCATTTCTTCTTTCTTCCCACCCATTTCTTTGACAAATTTTTCCACACCATCTAAATCAAAAATTAAGCTAGGCATTTTGTAGTGAGAAGGAATTACAATTTTGGGTTCAATTTCATTCACAATTTTTACGGCTTCCGAAGCAGACAGAACAGTATTGCCTCCCACAGGGAGAATGAGAATATCAATTTCGCCTAAGGTTTCCACTTCCTCTTCCTTCATATTCCAGTCTTGAATGTGGGTAAGATTTAAAATCCGAATATCTTCGGCTTCCATTAGAAAGACCGTAATAAATTTTTCTTCTTGTTTTAAAGGAAACCCGGCAATACTTACGCCTTTTACGTCATATTCGCCCGAATTATCTGCCATAAACGGAGTGCCGGAAATGCCAGAGACGGCTGAATATCTTTTGTCATGTTTATCGGCCAATACCAAAATATCACCTGCTCCCCTAGGCGGAGTAAGTCCGGTATCTTTATGAAAAGGGTCAGTAATAATGGTGGAATTTTTAGTGGTAATTTTAAAGGAGGAAAGCCCAAAATATTGAATTTGCATAATAAATGCGATGCTGATATACAGATGCATCCGAATTTACGGATGACTACAGATATATAGGTTATAGTTAATTAATTTTGCTTTCTTTAATAAAAGTATAGCCGTTTTAGAGTAAAAAAGCAAAGCCAGAGGCAGGGCAATTTAGCGCTTTAGTCTCTTGCTTTAATTGCCAAATTTGCTATAATTGATTAGCTTATTTGGTAAGCGCTAAGTAATAATTATTAACCCTCAAATAAGCCTTAGAACTACAGCGCTTTAATCATTAAGACAAATCAATTTTTTTAATTGATCGACGCTTAATGACAGTCGATTTTTTTATGACAAATTTAAATGATACTACGGATGTAGCTAGTCCTACGGTAGAGGTGGTTAATGCTCCCATGCAAATCACTAACCCAAAAGCTCAAAGCGCTCAAACCATGCAGGAGTTGTTGTCGGCCGGCGCAGATATTCGAGTCTTAAAGCCGGGAGATATGGTAGAAGGCAAGCTTTTGTCTTCGGGAAAGAATGAAGTCTATATAGACTTAGAAGGGTATGGATTAGGGGTGGTAAGAGGTAGAGAATTATTTGACGACCAGGCCACTTTAAATTCCTTAAAACCCGGGGATAAAATTTTTGCTTCCGTGGTGGAAGGTGAAAACAAAGAAGGGATTGTCGAATTATCTTTAAGGCAAGCCGGTCAAGAAAGAGTTTGGCAAACCTTAAAAGGTAAAATGGAAAGCCGAGAAATTCTTCGTTGTAAAATTTTAGAAGCTAACAAAGGTGGGTTAATGGTGGAAGTTTCCGGCGTGAAGGGCTTTTTGCCGGTTTCCCAATTGTCTATGGAACACTACCCCAGAGTGGAAGATGGCGATAAGGGTAAAATTTTACAAGTCTTGCAGAGTTATATTGGTAAAATGTTTGACGTGCAAGTAATTACTGCCGACAGCCAAGAAGAAAAATTAATCGTGAGTGAAAAAGCCGTTAAGGAAGAAGAATTAGGACAAAAACTTTCCCAATTAAAAATTGGGATGATGGTAGAAGGCACCGTTACCGGCGTGGTAGATTTTGGCGCTTTTGTAAAATTTGGTGAAATGGAAGGATTGGTACATATTAGCGAATTAGCTTGGCAGAGAATTGAAAATCCCAAAGATATAATCAAAGTCGGTGATCCGGTCAAGGCCAAAGTTATTTCTATAGATAAAGGCCGAGTCTCTTTGTCTATAAAACAATTGCAAGATGACCCCTGGCTGGAAGCTGTAAAAAAATATCAAATTGGTCAAAAAGTAACAGGTAAAGTGTTAAAAATTATGCCGTTTGGGGTATTTGTGGAGTTGGATAAAAACATTCAAGGTTTGGCACATACTATGGAATTATCCCATGAGGCAGTAAAAAATCCTGAAAGCTTAATTAAAGTGGGAGAAGAAAAAGAGTTTCAAATTATTTCCATAGAACCGGGCGAACACCGCTTAGGTTTATCTTTAAAAGCTTTAGAAACCCCAACTAAAAACGAAGTTGCTTCAGTCGAAAAATAATATGTAAATTAAAAAACCCTCCGGTAAACGGAGGGTTTTTTAATTTACATGGGTTTGGTTTCACATTGATTACCGTTGCAGGAACAACAGTTCTTTTTGTGGGTAACTAATTCAATTACCGCAGCGAGACCGACTAAAACGTAAACTAACATTTCTAACCAGGACATACTGCCGAGAAGCATGTTTACTAAGTTGGTTTTCATGTTAGTAACACCGTAAACTCCCCAATTAAGACCGCCTACAATGACTAAAATCCAAGTAATGGCATGGAGGACTTTCATTTTTGTCACCGCCCTTCGGGTTAAGATAATTAATTTTTAAAGTTAACTATATTATACCAAATTTTTTATGAGTTTTCCATTGGTTTACCAGCCGAATTGCTTACCTACATCTTCGGAGGATTCGCGTTTACGGGCAATTTTGATTTCTCCATTTTGGGCAATTAATTTAGCCGGACTGGATAATAAACAGTGATGGCTGGCTAGTGAATCTTGATAAGCTCCGGTATCTAAAAAGGCAATGTATAACTCATCGCAATCTGCTAATTTAGGCAGTAAAATATAACTCCCGCCAGCTGTATATTTGTCATCGCTGTCGCAAGAACTTCCGGCCAGCCAAACTTTTTCCAACTTTTTACTCCCCATGTTATTGACCGGAATTACATGCCATTTTTGGTGAATTGCCCAAGTGTCAATTAAGTCATTCATAAAACTACCATCAATTACATACCATTTGTTTTTACCTTTATTGTCCACAGTTTTTTCCGCTAAAATTTTATAAATGGTAATTTGGGCCGGAGCTGCTACGTGTCTCCCCCATTCGGTAATAATGTTCGGATGCTTAACTCCTAATTTATCACAGTGATTTTTTGCTGTTTTGACGAGCTGGGAAATTAAATTTTTGGTGGAATATAATGGCTTTCTTTTTTCGTAAGGCACCGCTGCTCCCCCACCAATATCTATGGTATCTAATCCAGGATTTTTTTCTCGCATTTTTGCGTAGACTTCTAAAGCCCGTTTGAGGGGTTGGGTAAAACCGTCAATTTTTTCGATTTGGCTGGAGATGTGATAATGCAAAACCGATAAATTTCGAATTTTCCCTAACGACAACAATTCGTTTTCAGTAAAACCATAACGATTATATTTTTTATCCCAATGACTTTGGACTTTGACATCTAAATTTACGCGAATACCAACTTCGCCTTTAAACTTTTGCATATGTTCCAGCTCAACTAAGTCTTCAATAATTGGAATAACCACCAAGCCTTTGCCCTTTAGTTCGTCTACCAACTCAATATATTTGGGTGTTTTAGGGCCATTGCAGATGACCCGAATTTTACTATTAAATTTATCTTGCTCGATCATGCGTTTAACCAAGAAGAGTTCATTGGCGCTGGCCACATCTAAATTGGCACCTTCCGCAATGGCAGGTAAAACAAATTCCTTATTTTGATTCACCTTCATGGCATAGTGGTAATAAAATTTGCCTTTATAGCCTAAGACTTTAATGTAAGCGTTAAAAGTTTCAATTAAGTCTCTAACTCGGTTTTCGATAATGGTGGGAAAAACAATTTCTGTTGAGGTGCCGTATTTTTTGACTATGTCAAAAATATTATATTGATAGTTCCCTTCTCTAATAATTAATTCGCCGTCCGGGCCAATATCAAATGCTTCCGTATTGAATTCGTCTAAGCCTAAACGCCAAAATTTTTTAAACCCGTTTTTATGTTTGGTCTTTTGTAATTGGTTCATTGAGTTAAATTTAAAAATAAAAAAACAAATCCATTATGAATTTGCTTGCGTAAAATTAAGCCATTGGGTTGACTTGTGTTGATTGTGAGAAACAGAAGCTAATAATAAAAGATTGTTCAACTCCTATAAACTAATAATTAGGGATAATTTAACACCAATAGTTTTTTTTGTCAAATAAATTATACTTGATTAAAGCCAAGAATTAATATAAAATAATGAAGATTTTACAAAAGGTAAATCGGGTACCGTGGCGAAGCAGCTAACGCAGTGGTCTGCAAAACCACCATTCGTGGGTGCAACTCCCACCGGTACCTCCAAAAGTTTTTAATTAGCCCGAGTGGTGGAACTGGCATACACTACAGACTTAAGATCTGTCGCCCGCAAGGGATTGAGGGTTCGACTCCCTCCTCGGGCACCAAAAATAACTTAATAGTTTTAACAGCCAAGCCGTGTGATGTGTTAAGCAATATTATTTGACTGCTTACCAATTTTTAACATCTCTCATGGCTTGTTTAATTATCACTATTTATATGAACACAAAAGAAAAATATTTTATTAAACCGAGCCCCGATTGGGTTGAGGATATTTCCAAAGAAAAAATTTTAGAAATAGTTTTAAAAGGAGAACGCTCTCTGAAAGAAAGGGGCACTGATAAAGCATTTTGTTATCTTTATAGAAACACTATAAACACATCCAACAAAAGCAATCAGATAAATTTATATAGAATATGGGCTTTAAATACACCTGATTATCTGCAAACGGCATCAGTATCAGAGATTTTTTTAAGTGCTGATGAGTATTTAGAGATAAATAAAGTTTTAGTAGTTAGAGAGGGAGTCATTGTGGATAAAATAAAAGATTTAATCATCAGGGTTATTGATAATGAGACAGACTCAATAAATGGCTCCATTTTAAATAATAAAAAAATAAATATCGTTATTAATGATTTAAGGTTAGGGGATATTTTTATTTACGAATCAACCGTGGTAAATAATTTTAATGAAAAAAGTATTTTAGATCAAAAGTATTTCAGATATGTACATTCTATGCCAAGCGATTTTTGGTTTTATAACAAATACAATTTTATTTTGATACAAAGTAGAAAAGAAGAAATAAAGATAATAAAAAAATATTTTAGGAACGAGTCTGGTGAAAAGCTAGCTGATGAGCATATTATTCTTAAAACAGGAGAGAGTTTTAATTTTGAAAAGCAAGATTTTCAAACAAAATCTATCCCAAATACATACAATCCATTTATAGAAATAGCTACTAATGCTTCTTGGGGCATTATTTCTAAATCGATTTTTGATGTTTATAACATCGATCCAAGCCTAACAAATCTTAAAAATCATAAAGTGTGTGAAACCCTTGAACTTAATAGTAACTTGCCCACCACAGATAAAATAAGATCTATAATTGAGTATGTCCAAAATCAAATTATCTATCTTTACGATGCTGACTTTATGCATAATCACATTCCAGAATTACCATCAAAGACTTTGGAGTTTAAGGCAGGTGACTGTAAAGCCAAATCTTTTTTGTTGGTGTATTTGTTGAAGGTTATAGATGTTCATTCTGAAGTTATTTTAGTAAATTATAATTATGATTATCATTTACCAAACTATATTCCTTCCCCTTTCATTTTTAATCACGCCATTGTAAAAATCACCTTTAACGACAAAGCATACTTTGTAGATCCAACCATTAGGAACCGATACGGCATCTTAGGTAAAAGGAGTGAAGAAAATTTCAGGAATTATTTACCTGTATGTAAAGAAAGCTCTTTAGCAAAAAGAATTGGAATATTTGCGGACGAAATCTATGTAGAGAGAAATATTGATATAAATGTTTATAAAGAAGAAGGGGTTATAAAGATGAGGGAAATATTTAAAATAACTTCAGCTGATATTATGAGGGATAATTTTCAAAATTTTAGTAAAGAGGATAATTTGAGAGATCAAAATATTAAGGTTTTAAATTATCTTTCCTATCATGTTAAAAGAAACATTGAGGATGTTTTATATGATATTGTGTATAAAGTTGAATCTGATGACAAAAGAAATAATGAGTTAATAACCACTTTTGAAGCTAAGTTAAAAAATCCGTATGAAATAGTTAGAGGACATAAAGTTTTGCGTTGTTGGTATACGCCAACATTAGACCCAATTGAAAATCATAATATTGGAGATTTTCCTTGTTCAAGTTTTGTGTCTTACCCTATTTTATACAATGTTTCTATAAAGTCTGATTTATTTGTAAACAGAAAAGAATCCATTATGCATAATGTAGAAATGGAAAATGATTATTTTTATCTTTCAAACATAGGTGAACTCTCTGATAATGGTGTAAAGGTCACCTCTAAATTTCGACATAAAGATATTGATATTATAAAAAATGAAGATTTTGAGAAAGCCAAAGCTGATTATCTGAAGATAAACAATAATTTTGGAGTAGGACTGATTTATGTTAGCAAATGGATAAGCCGATGGATAAAAATTTTTGAAACATAATTTTGATATTAGCGACTAGTCGCTAAATTGGTTGGTGGAAAATTCAAATCGGCTATAGCTATAGCCGATTTTGTGTATTTTTTTCTATTACTATTTACCTTTAAAAGGTTATTTGATATTTGAAATAGTTCCTTTAAAAATTTTTATCAGGTGATTAGCTTCTTGTTTTGCAATATTGAGATCATCAGAAGCAACGAATCCGTCAAAACCACCTACTATTCCTGTGTGGACTACAAGCAATATATCGGATTTTGTGCCAAAATATGATAAATGATCACAAAACGACTCAGCCACAAAATCCATAGAAGATGCTTGTTTTTTAATATCATCTAAATTTATTTTACTATTACGAATAGTAAATCGCACTTGATGTGGTGCCAAACGAACCCTTTCACCAAAAGCAGTATAAAAAACTAAATCAGGTAAGCTATTTGCTACATACTTTGCGGGTAAATTATGATCGATGGTAACAACTTGCCATTCACCTTCTTTTTGAGTCAGTGCCCAACCCTCAATATTGTCACAAGATGCAATTGGAATAAAATTTTTAAAATCAACATCTGGTCGTTCTTCACGAATAATCTTTATCATTTCAAGCACTGCTGTCACATCAGTCCTTGCACGAGAACTTTTAAACAATCCTCCATCATTTTGGCCCATAGTTTCCATATATTCTCTATAGACTTCCGGCAACAATACACCTAGACTTGTTTCCATTTCTTGAATATCTTTCTCGTTTGCACCCCGAATCTTACTTCTAAATTGAGGATCAAATTTTTTCATATATGCCAAGAATTTCTCTATCCACATTATGTTTTTAATATTACTCATAAATTTTATACTTGATAAATAATTATTTTTATCATATCATCTCCCCCTCTTTAAGACAATCAAAAAACTTGATAAAGCGACATAGTTAAGACTCTGCTCTTTGAAAGATATAATTATTTTGTAAAAACACGAAATAAATAGTATAATGCTAAGTGTTAAGTGTAAAGCACTTACTTGATATTTAATTAGCCTAATTAATTTTTACAAACTAAAACAAATGAAAAAAATGTTTACCATAATTGTTATTATTTTTGTTTCTATTGGAATTATTATTGGTTTAGTTTTTTATTTCACAAGTGGCGCAACTAAATCAGCAAATAATTTTTTCTCCCTAATTAAGAACGGTAAAATCGATAACGCATACGAAACCCTATCTGAGCAATTTAAACATAAAACAACGCTAGAAAATTTTAAAATTTTTATAGAGACATATTCTATAAATGACTTCAATAGTGTGTTTTGGAATTATAGAAAAAGAAATCTTCATACCACTGAACTGGAAGGTAATTTTAAAACTAAAAATAACCAATCTGTTCCCATAAAAGTTGATCTGGTAAAAGAAGACGGGCAATGGAAAATATTGAGTATTGATGTAAAAGGAGGAATAGACCAAGCAAAAACCATTCCCAATGACCCCGATTTAATGGTATTGGTAAATAATTCCATGCAACTTTTTGCTCAGGCAGTAAAAAACGATGATTTTTCTACTTTTTATTCTTCAGTATCAAAGCTTTGGCAAAGTCAAATAACTCAGGAACAGATAAGAGACGTATTCCAATCTTTTATTGATAAAAAAGTCGATATAACTGTCTTGAAAGAGACTAATCCTGTGTTTAGTGAAAAGCCAGTAATAGATGAAAATGGAATACTCATACTTAGAGGTAATTATTACTATCAAAATTATGCTCCGGTTAATTTTCAGGTAAAATATATCTATGAATATCCAAATTGGAAATTGATGGGGATAAAAGTTACCTTAGAATAATAAGATTATTATTTTGGCACTTGAATATTTAGACCAGATGCACCTCAAAAGTAACAATTACCTACCATTAAATTAACAAGACCACAAGTACTCTTTTTATAAAAATTTTTAATTAATTGTTTTTTCTATCTTTTTAAATTAATCACCAATTATAAACCCCTCCAACTAAATTGGAGGGGTTTAGGTTATTCCCCATCTTCTGGATCAGATAAAGTCACCAGGGCTAAAAGATTGTTTTTTTGGGAGATCTGGGTAATTTTTTGAACTTCGGATTCCTGTGTGAGCTTAATTAACTCGTTATATTTTTTTTGTGCGCCGTTGACCCAATTAGCACTCCCCGGTTGCACATATACCCCGCGCATTTTTTGAAAAGTGGTATATTTGTCTTTATAGATGGGTTTTTCCATTAACGCAGACATGTCTTTAAACCAATCTAAATGAGTTTCGTATTTTCTCCAGAGTTTATGCCCGGGAGCTACACCAATACCGCTACAGTTGTTATCTACATGGCGTTTACAAAAATTGCTTTCCACCCAAGAAATAGCCAAGGCTCTTTGCCATTGAGGTTGCTTGATCATTTCGCCGGCGTATTCGGCTAAAGGTGAACGATGTTTTTCTAAATAAAGTTTTAAGTTATTAACTAAAGGATCGTTAGCAATTACAGTATCCAGGGTTAATGTTTTGTCAGAAATTTCGGTTTTTAAGTTAAGATTTTTGACTTCCAAATTTGGCTGGTTTTGTTCCGCTTCTGTTTCGCTTAAGGCGAAGGCCGAGTTAGATGGGAATACCCACCCCACTAGGGAAAGTGCAATTATAGAAATTATAATTGATTTTCTAAAAGAAGCTGGGATAAAAGAAGCTGTCATTTAAGGTCAAACTCCTTTCTTGGATTGTTAATGAATAACGGTTTACCCACACACCAAACCTTTATACGACGTCTTATCAAAGTACTAAAAGTCAGCTTTATGGTTAGTGTTCTAAAAATTTTGTATTTAAGTTTGGAGTGGGGGTAAATTAAAAAACGCTTTTAAAGCGCTTTTAATTAAATAATTATACTCTTTTGACGATAAAAAATCAAGAGAAAAATGCCATTTTATGGCTTAATTAAGACAAAAAACATATTTTTTGGCACAAAAAAGGCTTAAATAGGCAATGAAGTTAATAAGGTAAAAAACAATAAAAAATCACCATTTTATGGTGATTTTTTATTGGGGTGGGTATCCCAGTAGTAGAACCTTCGGTTCACTATGGGATGGGGTGGGATAGATCATACTACCTAAACAAGAAAAAGGCCCCACCATACAGGTGAGGCTTTTTTCATGGAGCGGGTAACGGGAATTGAACCCGTTTCTCCACCATGGCAAGGTGGCATAATACCGGTATACTATACCCGCAAATTGGTGCCTCGGGTCAGAATTGAACTGACGACGCCAGCCTCTTCAGGGCTGCGCTCTACCACTGAGCTACCGAGGCTTGGTGGACGATAAAGGATTCGAACCTTTGGCCTCCTCGGTGTAAACGAGGCGCTCTAACCAACTGAGCTAATCGTCCCAAAAAATTCCTTCACTTTGCCCACGGTTCGAATATTTTCAAACTGCTTGCATAATATATCAAAAAAAAGTTTTTTTGGCAATACTTTCTGAGAGTTGCGTTAATACTTCAATATTATCGCCGTCCAATAATTTGTTTCTTTTTATGGCTCCACAAGTTAAACATTTTTGAATGACAATGTATTTGCCAGCTTTAAAATCAAAGTTTATGGGTTTCATTAGCCCTTGGCAAGTTTCTGCTCGGTCTCCCGGGTTTATGTCAACATGTTGGCTATATAAACATTTGGGACAATGGTTGGTAAATCCGTTGCCTATTACTTTAGTTTTGCAGTTTAGGCAAACAAAATTCTCTTTAGTTTTAGTAAATTGTTTCATCTTGATATAGATTATAATATTAGCTATAATTTGTTGGCAAATCAAATTAATGCCCGCCCAGTAATACAACATTGAAATATGATGTTGGAGAGTGTTGGTTGGGCAAAATGAGTGTTTGATCTGAAAGCATTAACTTTGTTTTCAATGTTGATATACTGGCCCGGGTGGCGAAATGGCAGACGCACTACCTTGAG
>CAZFXC010000023.1:5610-11851 GCA_964522815.1 uncultured Candidatus Saccharibacteria bacterium | reverse complement strand
TTTAAAAAACTACTTAATCAATACGATTACTCTTTACCCGAAACTTTAATTGCACAAACTCCGGCAAAGCCCAGAGACAGCGCTAAACTTTTAGTTTTCAACCAAAAAACCCAAAAAACTCAATTTGATAGTTTTAAAAACATAAGCAATCATTTGCCCAAAAATGCGGTTTTGGTTTTTAACCAAACCAAAGTTTTGCCAGCCAGATTTTTAGTAAAAAAAGCCACCGGCGGAGTGGCGGAACTGTTATTTTTACGCAAACAAGGTAAATATTTAAAGGTGCTGGCTAACAAACCCCTCACCGGCACTTTAACTTGTTTAAATTTACGTAAACAAGCCACTTTGCATAAATTAAGAGTGATAGCCAAAGCCGGAGGGGAGTATCAATTACAACCCATCAATCATCAATTTGATATCTTTAAAACGCTTCAAAAAATCGGCATTACCCCACTGCCACCCTATATTAAACATTCACCTCTAAGCGAAAAACAAAAAAGACAAGAATACCAAGCCATTTTTGCCAAAACCGGACAAGCCGTGGCAGCCCCCACTGCTAGTTTGCATTTTACCCAAAAACTTATTCACCAACTAAAACAGCAGGGGATTGCCATTAAATTTATTCGTTTAGATGTAGGCTTAGGCACTTTTGCTCCACTTAAAGCGGAAAATTTTCTGAACAATCAGTTACATAGTGAATATTATTTTATAGATAAAGCAACAGCTAAATTTTTAAACCAAGCCAAAAAACAGCATCGCCCGATTATTGCCGTAGGCACCACCGTAGTAAGAACTTTAGAGACTGCTTCCAACGCCCAAGGCTATTTGCAAAACTTAACGGGCTCCAGTAATTTATTTATTCAAAAAGATTATAAATTTAAATTTATTAACGGGCTCATTACTAACTTCCATGTGCCAAAAAGTAGCCTAATGATGCTTGTGGGAAGCTTAGTTGGCAGAAAAACTTTACTAAACTTATATCAAAAAGCTATAGCAAAAAACTTTCGATTTTTTTCCTTTGGAGACGGTATGCTCATAAAATAGCTGTGGATAAATACTTTTGCCAACCATATTTTTCCGCTTAAATAAAGCTTTTTTTATTTTTATTGCGTTTTATTTTACATTTTTTCAAAAAAGGCTTGATTTTATTGGTTTTTTCTATATTATTAAGATAGTGAGTAATTAAATTAATTTCATCTTTTGAAATAAATCCTCAAAAGATGCAAAGGAAACTAAAAATGACAAAGTCAGAACTTTTGCAAGCCTTGGCTGACAAGTTGGGCAAAACCCGAAAAGAAGTCAGCGAAATGTTAGAAGCTTTAGTTGAATTAGCTTATGCTACTACTAAAAAAGAAGGTGAATTTACCCTTCCAGGCTTAGGAAAATTAGTTAAAAAGAACCGCCCAGCCAGAATGGGAAGAAATCCTGCCACTGGTGCATCCATCCAAATCCCAGCCAAAACTGTAATTAAATTCCGAGTAGCTAAACAAGCAAAAGAATCCATTTTGTAATCTGAATCCGATAAAAAACAACCCCGCTTTGATATACATCAGAGGGGGTTGTTTTATTTTAATTAAAATTTATGGTATAATCTATTAAATGAAAGTTTTTCATAAAAAAATCATACTAGAAACTAAAAAACAGTTTGAAATTATTGACATTACACAGCAGATAAAAACTGCGGTTTTGGAATTCGGGGTAAAAAATGGCCAAATTATAATTTTTTGCCCGCATACCACTGCCAGCATTAAAATTAACCATAACGAGCCACTCTTATTTCAAGATATTTTTAAAACACTCTATGAACTGGTCCCGATAGATAAATCGTATGCTCACGATTTGTTTGAAGTCCGCCAAAATGTTGCCCCGAACGAAAGATCCAATGGACATGCTCATGTTAAAGCTTTTCTTATGGGCTCCTCGGAAAATTTAATAATTGAAAATAGCACTTTGCTTTTAGGAAAAAAGCAAAGTGTATTTTTTGTGGAGTTAGATGGAGCCAGAAGCCGAATGGTAAATTTAAATATTTTAGGTGAATAATTAATACTTTTTGTAAGGTCGGTTGCAAAAAAGAAATAATTCAATCAAATTAGGATTTACATATTAAAGTTACAACACTGTAATTCCTAATAAGGATTTAAAAAGAAAGGAAATAAAAATGAATTCAACATATCAAAGCGTAGCTTTGTCTGCGCTGGAAAATCTTTATACTAAATTTTTATCTTGGGCTCCCACGCTTTTAGCCGCTCTTGTGGTTTTATTGTTAGGTTGGATACTGGCAATATTCTTAAGTAAATTGGTTGCCAAAATTTTAGAAGCCGTAAAAATTGATAGTTTAGCCAACCAACTAGGCATGGAAACAGTCGCGGAAAGAGCGGGAAGAAAGTTATCCCTTTCCGGCTTTGGCGCCTGGCTGGTAAAATGGTTTTTCTTTTTAAGTAGCTTTGTAGCAGCTGCAGAAATTTTAGGCTTGTCTCAAGTTAGCACTTTTCTCTACGAAGACGTGCTGGGCTATGCAGGTGACGTAGTCGTAGCAGCAGCAATATTTTTACTGGGACTCCTAGCGGCTAAATTCTTTGCGGGCATAGTGGAAAGCGTAGTAAAGGCAAGTCAATTGCATTCAGCTGGAGCCTTAGTAGCCGTTACCCGCTGGTCAATTATTGTGTTTACCGTTATTGCAGTCTTGTCCCAACTGGGCATTGCCACAGAATTTTTGCATGACTTATTCAGAGCCATAATTGCCATGCTAGCCATTGCTGGCGGTTTGGCCTTTGGTCTGGGTGGACAAAGTACAGCTAAAAGGTGGTTAGAAAATCTGGAAGAAGACTTAACCCGAAAAAACTAAACCGAATGATTCTAAAACCCTCTCAAATACCTTTGAGAGGGTTTTTCTGATATAATGAAACTATGAAAAAACAGCTAATATTTATTACAGTTTTTTTACTCCTTGTCGGGTTAATAGGCGGATTGTTGGTTTATAGGCAAAGACAAGCTAAATGGCAAGCTTACAAAAAAACCATTGAAAACCAAAAAGCCGAAGAGATTACCATCCGCATAATTGAAGGATGGAACAATCAAGAAATCGGGCAATATTTAGAAAAACAGGGGATTGTAACTGCTGATATATTTTTAAAATCCACCTTAAACTATCCTGCTTCAGAATATAAAAAACAATTACCGCCCGAAGCATTCACCAACTTACAAGGCTTTTTATATCCCAATACTTACCGTTTATTCAAATCCATTACCAACAAAGTCATCACTCCGGACAAAGAAGCAGCTCAAACTGTAATTAAAAAACTGTTAACCGAATTTTTTAACAAGCTCCCTAACAACGCAGAAAATTTAGCCAGACAACAAGGTTTAAGTTTGTACCAAGCTATTACCCTAGCCTCAATAATAGAAAAAGAAACCGGCAGGGATGCCATAACAGCAGTTTCCAAACAAAGTTTAGACGAAGAACGTAAGATAATTGCGGGTATTTTTTACAATCGCTTAAAAATTAAAATGGCTTTGCAAAGTGATGCTACCATTAATTACATTACCGGTAAAAACGACCCTTCGGCTACTTTAGCGGACTTAGAAATAGATTCACCATATAATACCTACAAATATTCCGGTTTACCGCCAACGCCCATTGCTAATCCTTCGTTATCTTCCATTTTGGCGGTTTTAAGCCCTACCAAAACCGACTACTTGTATTTCCTACATAAACAACCCACAGGAGAGCCCGTATATGCCAAAACCTTTGACGAACATGTTAAAAATAAGGTAAAATACTTAAAATAATCCTAATAATAAAAATTAGAAATTATGAGTTTATCAAAACAGGAATTTGAAGATTGGGAAAAAAAATTTAATGCTGAAACAGAAAAAATAATTGGTTCAGCCGAGTACCATAGGCCTCTAAAGCTCTTTTTAATGTTTTCTACTCAACTTGAGGCAAAAAAAGCTTTAGAATTAATAACTAAGTACAGAGAACAAGATAGTCGTTTTTACAGAATGACTTCATTTAACCAGGATACCAACAGAAATGTGGGTATTGAAATAGATTTTGACAAATCATCCAAACACACTCAGGACGATATGATAACCTTTTTTAAAGAACATGGACTTAAAGTTCGTATAGACGATGGACCTTACGAGACACATACAACCTCAAATTAAAGTACTTCCAATAAATTCCTGATTCCCATGCAAAAAGTTTGAAATTTTTGTGGCTTTTTTTCCCTCCATTTGGAGGGTTTTTATTTGGAGAAAAGTATTTTCCCTACAAGCTACTATCCCACCATCTAAAACCTGCCCACATCCGTAGTTATCCGCAGATCCGGATACAGTTCGTAAATCCGTGTTAATTATACAATCCAAAATTTTAACCTTTTTACCTTGCCAAACCGTCCACACCCCCGGCCAAGGGTAAAACGCCCGAAACTGATTATAAATTGTCTGTGCGGTTTTACTCCAATCAATTTTACCCTGAGCCTTGTCTATATGGGTAGTATAAGTCGCTTGAGCATGATTTTGTTCTTGCGGTTGAATGGTGCCGGATGTATAACCATCAATAGTAGGAACAATCAATTCAGCCGAAGCAAAAGCCATCTTTTGGCTTAAGCTTAGCGCATTATCATCGCTATCAATGTTTATTTTCAAAGTAGCTAATATTGGACCATGGTCAACTAATTCATCTAAAATAAAAATACTCACGCCCGATTGAGTTTCGCCATTTAATAAAGCGGACTGGATAGGGGAGGCTCCTCGATATTTGGGCAAAAGCGAAAAGTGTACATTAATAGTCTTAAATTTAGGTAAATTAATAATTGGTAAAGGTAAAATTTTACCGTATGATACCACCACAAAAATGTCTGCATTTAAAACCTTTAGTTGCTCTGCAAACTCAATATTACCTTTAACTTTTTCCGGTTTAAATAAAGGTAAGTTCATTTCTTTTGCCAACACGGAAACCGGACTTTCTGTAAGCGCCTGACTTCTACCCACCGGAGCATCCGGAGAGGTAACAACTGCGAGAATATCAAATTTTCTAGATAAACTTTCTAGAATAGGCAAAGCAACATTCGATGTACCAAAAAAAACAATTCTCATATTATTTGCTCATTAACCATTAATCATTCTCCTCAAAACTTCTGCCTCAATTCTACAGTCAGTAAGCGCATCGTGCCTGGAACCTAAATTTTTTCCGCCAAAGGCGGATCCGCCTTTGGCGGAAATTTTAAATCTCTTCATCAAATCTTCTAAACTAAATCCGGTAAATTTCTTTTTATTATTAAGTTGATTTTTACTAGCGAGCACAGCAAAAAAATAAGCCCAAAGGTTAAAAAAATGATAATCAAACTGCCATTTAAGTTTATTCTCTTGGTAAGCCTTGCGTAAAAAATCCATATCCATCGAACCCCCATAATTACATAAAACTACTTTTTTTGGATTAAATTTTTTATTAAACGCTTTTAAAACTACGCCTAAAGCAGGAGCATGCTTTACCCATTCTGCTTTAATTCCATTTATGCGCATAGACTCTTTGTTGCGGTTTTGCCACCGAACTGACTTGGTAAAAGCGTTAAAACATGCTTTTTCTTTCAACGTTCTACTATCCAATAATACTGCTGCGATTTGGATAATTTCATGCTTACTAACATCGAGTCCGGTCATTTCCAAATCTATAAGTAATAAGTCTTTGTTAAAATTTCCCGCGAAGCGGGATCCCGCATCGCGGGACATATTTTTTTTCATATTCCTAAAATTAATAATTTCAATCCTAGTATCCAAATGCATCCGAATTATGAACTAAGCGCGATTTAGTGGCATTCGGATGTTAATTCGTAGCATTCGGATCGGGTTATACTTGTTTAATAATTTTTCTAAACACTTCTGCTTCCAAACGCACTTTTTCTAACGCATCATAAGGATTTTTTTGTTTAAATTTAAAATAGTCAAAAAAGGTATTTGCTGTGGGCATCTTTTTTAAACCAAAATTTAAAGTAAAAATATAACCCAATGTCCACAAATCCAACACATGCGAATCGTAATCAAAGGGCACCAAGGCCTTTTTAAAAGCCAACTTTAAAAACAATAAATTAGTTAAATTATGAGTGGCTAACAAATACTGCTTGCCAAATAACTTATGAAACTGTTTAATGGCATCGTAAACTTTTGGGCTCTTTTTTAAAGTCTCCGGAGGGATTCTTAATAACTTACTATGTTCCCAAATTACATTGTCCAAATAACTTAC
>CAZFXC010000023.1:0-5510 GCA_964522815.1 uncultured Candidatus Saccharibacteria bacterium | reverse complement strand
ATAGATAAGCAACCTTCCTCAATTTCGCCCTTTTTCCAACTTTTTTTAACTATCTTGGCATTATATAAAGGGAACAAACCTTCTCCGCTTTTTTCCAAATTAATAATTATAAGTTTAACCGATTTTCCCACCTGTGGAGCAGCAAGGCCAATTCCATCAGCATTTCTCACTGTATCTATCATATCTTGGGTTAATTGCAACATAGCTTTTGACAACGGAAAACTAACCGGCTCAGTCGGTTTTCTTAATATGTCATTAGGATAGGTTAAGATAGGTAAAATCATATTAAAACACTTATCAGGTTATTTTTTGGCTTCTAAATTATTCTTTTTCACCAAGTAGGAAAATAATTTTCCCGGAGTTTGAATGTTTTTATTTTCCAAAACCTCACCCATAATTTTTCTTAAAAAATCGTGGTGATATCTCGTAGCCATACCCAAATACAAAGCAAAATGTTTACGATCATTAAATTTTACCGATAACTCTTCCGCCAGTAGATGGGCAGGGGAGTGCAAATGCTTGTTAGGTTTAACCTTGGTAGTTAAACCAGATAGTTTTTTAGTAATTTTCCCTAAAGATTCCACAAAATAGGCGAATTGTAATGACAAAATCGACAAAAATTAAAGAAAATTAAGCCAATTTTATGATTGTCTTTTCTGTCATCCCTTAATTATTTAATGTTATTATTATAGCTGATTTTACTAATTTTGGGTATAATTAAAGCTATGGACAAAATAAAGATTGCCGACTTAACTATTGATGCTCTCAGCAAACAAGATTTGCTGAATTTAATTTTGCAAAAAATCCAGACTCGTCAACAAATTTGGCTTACCACCGTGTATTCGGAATTCTTATACGCCGGACTCTGTGACCCAAAAATTATGGAGCTGTTAAACCAAGCCGATATGGCTGTGGCTGATGGCATAGGAATTTTTTGGGCAAAACGGTTTTTAGACCTACCGCTAACTGCCAAAACTTACTTAGGCAAAATTTTAGAAGCCCTATGGCAAGCCGGCTATTCATTATTGGCAATTATTTTTCACAAAAAATGGATACTTTCCGCCTTGCCGGAAAAAATCCCCGGTGCGGAATTGGTATGGGATTTAGCTAAACTGGCTAGTGACAACAATTTCTCCATCTATCTATTGGGTGGATTTGGCGACACTCCAGAACTTGTCAGTAAAAAACTTACAACTTACAACTTAAAACTTAAAACTTATACCTCCAATAAACACCCAAGCGATACAACTATAATTAATGACATTAACCAAGCTTCGCCCGACATTCTCCTGGTAGCGTTTGGACCAATCAAACAAGAACAATGGATTTTAGAAAATCGTAACAAATTCCCATCAGTTAAACTACTGGTAGGACTGGGTGGAACTTTTGATTATCTGGCAGGCCGGCGCCTAAGCCCGCCTGATTGGATGAGGCGAGTAGGCCTAGAATGGCTTTTTCGGCTAATTACCCAACCCCACAGAATAAAAAGAATTTATAATGCCACTCTAGGTTTAGCCAATTTATTAATTCACTATAAAGTTTTTACTTCGCTACCCTTAAGACCCAATGTGGCAATTATTATTTTAAACGCCAAAAATCAAGTTTTACTTTGTCAAAGGCATGTTAAAAATCACGAAGTAGATGTAATTAGCACCAAAGAAGCTTTGACCGATAAAAACTATTGGCAATTACCCCAAGGGGGGATTGATGCCGACGAAGACCTCCTAACCTCAGCCAAACGGGAAGCCAAGGAAGAAACTTCACTGATTAACTTACAAAAACTCTACATTTCTCCTCACACTCATACTTATGTATGGAATAATGCTTTAAGAAAGTTTAGGAAAAATAATCGCCACAAAAACCGCGGACAAATTCAGAATCTGGTTTACTTGAAACATTTAGGACCAGACAGCGAAGTTCAAATTGACAACCATGAATTTTCTAATTACCAATGGGCAGACATAAATGCCCTAGACAAAACCATCCATCCGGAACGTAAAACCCTTACAGCTATTGTGCTAAATGATTTGAAAGAAATGCAGGAAAAAGGTATAATATAATAACAAAAGTTATGTTTAATAAAATTTTTTCTGTCTTACTGTTATTTTTAGGAGAAGGCTTAATAATTTATGCAGAAATTCATTCAGCCAAAATGTTTTATACCCAAAACCGTCCCTTTTGGTTTGTGCTTTCTAGAGTGGGACTCATAGCCCTCATTAGCACCTTTATGCTTTTATCCGGGTATATGTTTGGCCTACAAGCCTTTAAAAATATTTGGATAGTTACGGTAATTTCTGTTACTTCTATATTATTGACTGAACCAATTTTAACTTATTCAATCACTCACGAGCTTCCCACCAAGGGTGCCATTGCCGGTTTAATTTTAGGATTTATAGGTTTAATATTAACTTTAATTTGGAATTAGTTTTCATATTTTATATTTTGTTTTAATATTATTTTACTAAACGCTATACGCTAACCCCTAAACGCTAATTATGATAAGAACTCGTTTTGCTCCCTCACCAACCGGCTTTGTTCATATTGGCTCCTTAAGAACGGCGCTGTTTTCTTTTTTGTTCGCTCGTCATAATGGTGGCAGTCATGCGCTAAGAATTGAAGATACCGATCAAAACCGCTTTGTGGAAGGCTCACTGGAAAACATGCTGAAAGTGTTTAGCCAAATGGGTATAGACTTTGACGAAGGTCCGTATATTGATAACGGTCAAATTAAACAAAAAGGGGAGTTTGGTCCATATATTCAATCCGAAAGAAAACATCAGGGCCTCTATCAAAAATATGCCGACGAGCTAATAACCAACAAAAAAGCCTACTACTGCTTTTGCACCGAACAACGCTTGGAAGAAATGCGAAAAGAGCAAACTGCTTTAAAAAAACCACCCATGTACGACCGGCATTGTCGTAATTTGTCTGAAACCGAGGTTCAGTTAAAATTACAGGAAATTCGCCAAATGGGTAAAGCACCCGTGGTGCGTTTTGCCATGCCATTGGAAGGCCAAACAGTGATTCACGATTTAATCTACGGCGACATTACCTACGAAAATAAAATTTTAGACGACCAAGTGATTTTAAAATCCGACGGTTTTCCCACCTACCATTTAGCCGTGGTGGTAGACGACCACTTTATGAAAATCACTCATGTTATCCGCGGGGAAGAATGGATACCCTCCACACCCAAACATTTGCTAATTTATGAAGCGCTCGGCTGGAAGCCCACTCAGTTCGCCCACTTACCTTTAATTGTTAATGCCGACAAATCAAAATTGAGTAAACGGCAAGGGGACGTGGCAGTAGAAGATTATTTAAACAAAGGCTACTTACCTGAAGCGCTAATAAATTTTATTGTCCTGTTAGGCTGGAACCCTAAAACCGAACAAGAAATTTTTTCGTTAAAAGAATTAATTGAGCAGTTCGATTTAGCCAAAGTCAACAAGTCCGGCGCAGTATTTGATTTAGTTAAGCTTGACTGGATAAGCTCGCAGTATTTACGCCGACAAACCGCCCAAGACCTAGCCCAAAAACTTAAACCCTTCTGGCAACAAGCCGGCGTGGATGTAAGTAAATTTTCCGACACCTACTTAGCCAAAATTGCGGAGTTAGAAAAGGACCGACTTAAAAAACTTTCTGAGATAGGGGAGAGGACTCAATTTTTCTTTGTTTTGCCAAATTACGATGCAAAATTATTGGTGTGGAAAAAATCTACTGCTGATGATGCTAAAACTAAACTGGAAGAACTTTATAAACTATACGAACTTTTAACTGAAAATGATTTCACCCAAGAAGTTCTTGAAAATAAAACAAAACAATTTATTTTAGAAAGAGGCAACGATAACGGCTCGGTCCTATGGCCTTTAAGAGTGGCTCTAACTGGGCAAGAAAAATCTCCTTCGCCCTTTGATGTAGCAAATGCATTATCTCTAGGATTGGGCAAAACGGAAATTTTGAAAAGAATTCAAAGAGCTATTACCAAATTAAGTTAACATTCAAATTTTATTTACCCGGCTTAGGCCGGGTAAATTTTTGTTTATAACCAAACTGTGGTATAATTTATATATAATGTTAAATTTAATTGAAACAAAAAAATTAAAAATTTTATGGATTAGTTTTTTGAGCTTTTTGTTATTATTAAGCCCTTTTTTGACTTTTTCCCAAACCCCAAACTCAGTTAATGACTTAACAGCCAGCAAAAACGACAAACAAAAAAAACTCAATGAAATTAATAGACAAATTCAAAATTTAAGTAAGCAAATTTCCGATACCCGAGCAAAAAGCAATTCCTTAAAAAATGAATTGTTTATTTTTGATAGAGAAATTGCCACCACCGAACTCCAAATCCAAGCCAAACAAACCCAAATTGACGACACTAATCTTCAAATTAAAGAATTAGAAAAACTCATTGAACAAAGAATAGCTGATATAAATGAAAATAAAAAAATCTTAAGTAATTTAATTTATGAACTTAATCAATTTGACGATATCTATGGTTTACAAACAACTTTAGGCGCTGGTAATCTCTCTGAATTTCTTGACCAAATTCAATATAACAATTCTGTTCAAGAAAAAATCTACCAACTACAAGAGAAAATTAAAGACATAAAAGCCAAATTAGAAAAACAACAAGCTGAATTAAAAATTCAACTTAGCAATTTGGAAGAACTAAAACATCAATTAGAAATCACCAAACAATCCATCTCGGAACAAAGAAATCAAAGACAACTTTTGTTGAATCAGACCAGAGGGTTAGAAAGCAATTATCAAAAATTGTTGGCACAAAGCAAAAAAGAAGAATCAGATTTAGAAAAAGAAATAGATGACTTAGATTCTGCCATCAGGGCCAAATTGGGTAATAGAACCATAAAGGTAAGCAAGGGGATTTTAGCCTGGCCCATGGATGGCATCCTCACCCAAAAATATGGCAATACTGGCTTTACAGCTTTAGGTTATAATTTTCATAATGGGATTGATATTGCAGCCCCAGCTGGCCAACCGATTTATGCAGTTTATGACGGCGAAGTCTTATATACCGACAATAGTGATGCCTCTTACGGCAACTGGGTAGCTATCAAACATACTTTAAACATTAAAGGCACAGAAACCAAAATTATTACCTTATATGCCCATATGCGCTCCTTTAAAGTCAAAGTCGGAGCCAAAGTCAAACAGGGTGATATTGTTGGCTACGAAGGCAATACCGGTAACACCACCAAAAAATTATATGGTCCGGAAAGGGGATACCATATTCATTTTGGGGTATACGATGCCGAAGGCTTTGGCGTAAAAGAGGGTAAATATCAAAATATTTATGGTCCCTATAAAATTCCTTTTGGTTACACTTACAATCCACTAGATTTTTTGTAATTAACCACTTATGAACAAAAGTAAAATTCAAGTTTGCCTATTATTTATATTGTTACTGTTTTGCCTTAACACTCCGGCCCTCGCCCAAACCCACGTGGGTAGCACGTATAGTGGCCCAGAAGCTCAAATTAAGC
>CAZFXC010000022.1:3131-12383 GCA_964522815.1 uncultured Candidatus Saccharibacteria bacterium | reverse complement strand
CGGTTGGAATCGAACCAACATCAATGCCTTAGAAGAGCACTGCTCTATCCATTGAGCTACGAGACCATAAACTTGGCTTATCTTAACATTTAATAACTCAATTATCAAGTAATTATGTTATACTTTAAAAATCTAAACTAGTTAACTAATCTTAAGCATAAATTATGCAAGAACGAGTGCAAAAATTTATTAGCCAGTCTGGCACTGCCAGCCGAAGAAAAGCCGAAGAATTCATTAAATCCGGCCAAGTGTTTATTAATGGCAAAAAAGCCAAACTCGGAGATAAAGTTGACCCGCAAAAAGATGTAGTAAAAGTTTATGGCAAAATCATTAAACCCAATGTTAATAAAATTTATGTTTTGCTCAATAAACCTAAGGGTTATGTAGTGAGTAAATCCGATCCCAAAAACCGAAAAACTGTATTTGAACT
Source organism: uncultured Candidatus Saccharibacteria bacterium (assembly GCA_964522815.1). Classification (GTDB taxonomy): domain Bacteria; phylum Patescibacteriota; class Doudnabacteria; order UBA920; family UBA920; genus JBBTRN01. The sequence goes on along the minus strand of CAZFXC010000022.1, from coordinate 11,953 downwards.
TTTACCTCCGGAAATCCAAACCCAAGTTTGGAATGTGGGTCGTTTGGATTTCGCCACCGAAGGCCTGTTACTATTAACTAACGATGGCGAACTTACTCAAACGCTAATGCACCCAAAATATGAGCATGAAAAAGAATACGAAGTTGAAACTCAAGAAATCCCTAACGACAGTCAATTAGAACAATTAAGACAAGGCGTGGAAATTGCCACAGGTATTACGCATCCGGCTAAAATTAAAACTCGAAATAATAAAGTATTTATAACCATCCACGAAGGTAAAAAACGCCAAGTCAGAAGAATGTTTGCCGGTGTGGGACTCACCGTAACTAACCTAAAACGGATTCGGATTGGACAATTACTACTGCCAGCCAATTTGCCCGTAGGTCAATATAAGTTGATTACAAAAGCAGAAATTTTGTAAATAGAATTAAGTCCCGCGAAGCGGGATCCGCCTCTGGCGGAAATCAAGAACTATGAATTATGAAAAACAATCAAAGAAAATTTCTTTGGCCATAATTTTATTGGTGGTGATATTAACTATCATCGCTTTATTTTTTATTAATAAAAAATACAAAGCCCCTATCATTGAAGTCCCTATAATCAAACACCAAACAACACAACCAGTAACTCAATCCACCTCTCCTTTAACTACCAACTACCCCCTACCAACTACCTACTTTCTTCCCGTCCCTTTTACTCCCCAAGCTCCCACAGCTAATTGGGACGAACTTCATAACGAAGCTTGCGAGGAAGCCAGCGCGATTATGGCCTCTAAGTATTTTTCCTCTTTTTTCTCCTCCCCTAACGGGGAAAGCACACAGGAGCGATTGCCACCAACTGATGACAATAATACTTTAATTGATCCAATCTTTGTTGAAGCAGAAATTACCAAACTCACGAAGTGGCAACAAAAAACCTTTGGCTATCACTTAAGTATTACCACAGAGGAAACCGCAAAGATGATACGGGAATTTTATGGCTTAAATACAGAAATAAAAACCAACTACACTGACAATGATTTAAAACAAGCCCTAGTAGATGGCAAACTCATTATCTTCCCGACTAATGGCCAAAAACTAAACAATCCCTACTATAAAAGACCGGGGCCAATTTACCATATGTTAGTTATTAAAGGCTATGACAGCCAAGGTAATTTTCTCACTAACGACCCGGGCACCAAACACGGCTTAAATTATCCTTACACTTTTGATGTCCTCTATAATGCCAACGGAACATATACACCCAATACCAAAACCGTAGATTTACAACAAAAAAATCTTTTATTGATTTCCGCTCCCAAAAAACTTAAAAACTAACCTTACATTGGTCGGTTGGCTACTATCTCATCAATCATAGCTATTTCTCGACCAATTGCTTGTTTGATTTGTTCGATTAATTCAGCCACGGTAGCTTCTGGACTTAAAGACAAACCAAAAACTTGGCTAATTTGAGCTATACCTACCCCTTCTTCCAAAGCGCTTTTTACCGCTCTTACAACTTGTCCCATAAACTCTACTTTAACTTTCTTTTCTTGTCTTAGAATCATTTGAGGAGTTGTGACTTCCTGGCTGACTTTAAATAAAATTTTAGCCATTAAGTACCTTGCTTTAAAATCTTCCCAGGCAGTTTTTAAATCTTGTAGAGATAGTTCAATGGCTTCTTTGTCGTTATTTCCCCAATTCTCCAAAGCAATCCCCAAGCTTAATTGCTGATGCTCTAACACATTCCCCAAATGGTCCACACGGGTATTGTAAAGCTGAGTATAGGGACTCACCACGCCTTCACTTAAAAGGACCCGAAGCATTCCTTGACATTGCCGACAAGGATCAATAACTGTGTTATGAGCCTTGTCTAATTCTCCCGTATTGGCTTTTTGAGAAGCCGTAACTATAGCTGGAATAAATTTATCTCCGGACTTTAATGCTTCACGAATGGCTCGCATTTCTCCACATTGTCTTTTAGGCCAAGCCATCATGCCTGGCTTATATTTTCTATTACCCGCAGTAACAATTTTGCCCTGCTCCAGATGTGCAGAATCTAAACAAGTTAAAATTGCGCAACCAACATGTGTGTTGCCATAATGTCTAGCATCTCTCTGGGCCTCAATTGCACTTTTTACCAATTCATCTTTTCGAGCTTCAAATAATTTACGAATTAAGCCTTCATCTCCTGTATATTCCTTACCGGATATCTCTATCCCTTGTAAAGCCCCAAACCTCTCTAAATCATTCATATTTTTTTACTTCAAGCTAAAAAATTATTTATTTAGCTTCCCCAATTTGCTGTCTCCACATAGCATAATACAAACCCTTTTGTTCTAGCAAATCACTATGTTTTCCTTGTTCTACAACCTTCCCCTTTTCCAGCACATAAATTCTATCCGCATGCATAACCGTAGATAATCTATGAGCAATTAACACGGTGATTTGTTCATTACCTTGCGACACCTGTTTGATAGTAGAGGTGATTTGCTCTTCCGTTAACGAATCTAAAGATGAAGTGGCTTCATCAAACACTAACAGACTTGGCTTTCTAAGTAAGGCTCTAGCGATAGATAAACGTTGTTTTTCCCCGCCTGAAAGCTTCACTCCCCCTTCACCAATCACCGTAGAAAGTCCTAAAGTTGCTCTTTGCATAAGACTTTCAGTCGCGGATCTCCTTAATACTTCCAACAAGGCTTCATCGGTGGCTGTGGGTAATACAAATTTTAAATTATCCCGAATACTCCCGCTAAAGACTTGAGTATCCTGAGTCACCAACCCAATCTGTCTTCGTAATTCTTCTAAATCAATATTTTCTACTTTGAGTTGATTAAAAGTAATGTGTCCGGCTTCGGGTCTATACAGACCTACTAGCAATTTAACCAAAGTCGTCTTACCACTGCCAGAAGGTCCGACAAAAGCAATAGTTTCGCCTAACTTGGCTGAAAAACTTACCTGATCAATTGCACTTCTACTGGCTGTTGGATGCATAAATACAACATCGGTAAAAGCTATCTCTTGCAATTTACCCAAAGGTTGGGCCACTATAGCTTTAGGCTCCTTTTTCGTATTTAAAATATTTTTAAAATTTTCCAAACTACTCTGAGCTTCCCTATAGGCATTCACCACATTCCCTAATTCCTGAAGCGGATTAAACAAAAAGAACGAATAAATCCATAACGAGAAAAATTCACCTAAAGTCACCGCACGCGTAAACACCAAATACATCATAATAAAGAGCATCAAGGTGCGAAGCAAGTTTATCATACTCCCTTGAATAAAACTTAACGTGCGCAAATATTTAACTTTTTCCAATTCTAATTTAAGGATCGAATTGGTAGTAATATTCAAACGATTGATTTCTTGGCTAGATAGCCCCATACTTTTTACCAATTCAATATTTCTTAAACTTTCGGTAGTAGAGCCAGCCAAAGCATTCGTTTGGTTGACAATTTTCTTTTGAACTTCTTTAATTTTTTTGGACAGCAAAGCCGAGGCAAACCCCAAAAGCGGTACCATGGCCAAATATACCACTGCCACAACCCAATTGACAAAAAAAGCATAGATAATTACAAACCCAAAACCAATTAAAGTGGCAAATAAAACGTTAACAAATAAAGTCACCAGTTTTTCGCTATCTTGCCGAACTCTTTGCAGTTTCTCTAAAGTCTCCCCGCTTCGCTGGTCTTCAAACACACTGTAAGGCAGTTCTAAAGAATGCGCGAGGCCATCGGTGTACATTTTGGCGCCCATTTTTTGCGTGATCGTATTCACAAAATAGTCTTGAAAATTTTTCGCAATCCGAGACACTAAAGCGGTCCCCATTGACAACAAAAGTAAACCTCCGACGCCATGAATAAATTCATTTTTCGTCAACGTCTCAAACCTTGTGGCATAATTATCCAATATTAAACGAAAAATATACGGGTCAATCAAAGAAAAAATTTGGTTAATAGCTGCTAAAATTAAAGCCACCGCCAAAATTTTCCAGTATTGTTTTAAATAAGTAAGTAAGATTTTCATAAATGAAAAAAGGGTATTAACCCAAATTTGTTGATTTTTATATTTTTGTCAATTTTGTCATTTCTTAATTTTTGTCAATTTTATTGCCCCACTCCTCCCCGTCTATGCTGTCTTAAAATTTCCACTTCTTTCACTAAAAATTGTAATTGCGATTCAATATTGCCCAAAACCACATTGTTTTGCCTGTCTGCCACCTGAGCGTCTAAATCTTCCGTGGAAATTTCATCTATATCGCCGGAAATTTCTTCTACATTTTCTTGCAAAACCCCGACGTCTTCACCCAAATCTTGCACGTCTTCCTGAATTTCACCCACATCTTCCTGAATCTCTTCCAAATCCTCTTCCACTTCTTTAATGCTTTGAGCCGTGCGGTTCACTGCCATTTGTATGAAGATGGAAAGATAAATGGCTTCCAAAGACACTAAAGTGGTTAAGACTAATAAAACCCTGTCCCAACTGCCTTCTACCACACCCCAAATGAACGCACTTAAAAATAATGCGGTATGCACGAATAGCGACTTTAAAGACCCAATCCAGTCTATGAGCTTAAAGGGTGCGTTTTTCAAACTTGTGGCTTTTGGCTTTATATTTTCCATAAATGATGTATCATTCCCACAATCCCCAACTGGCGGAGGGAATCCAGTATCTTGACGATACACTTATAAATTAAACTAACCTGCCTTATTATAATACACTTTTTAGTTTTTACCAAAACGCTTCATAAAACTTTTTTGACTTTAAAACCTAAAAGTGCTATAATCTATGTAGATATTTGGCACAGCAAATATTATTAAGTACTCTCAACAATTCCCCAAAAACGGGATAAACTGTGCGAGAGTTTTTATTTTTTTACATACGCACTCTTTGTCATTCCCGCGAAAGCGGGAATCTATCTACCACTTAGATTCCGGATAGCTCTCGGATGCACTCGTAGCTTCCGGAATGACAAAAGCATGGTGGGCGTAGCTCAATTGGTAGAGCGTCGCTCTGTGGCAGCGAAGGTTGCGGGATCGTGCCCCGTCGCCCACCCCAATTTTTTCAAACGAATAAAAATACTTTTTTCGCGACTTTAAAGTCCTTAACTTCCACTCCTTCGTTAATCAGCAAATCCATTTGGGTTTGCTTATTAATTATCCAATTTCCTTTAATACTAATTTGCCCTTGAGCGTTTACTACGCGCCACCAAGGGATTTTTATTTTAGTAATGTCCATTTGCGCTAACATCCTCCCCACTTGCCGAGCATTTCTCGGTCTTCCGCACGCACTGGCCACCTGCCCATAACTTACCACCCTGCCTTTAGGGATAGTGTTTATATACTTAATGATGGCTTGAGTAAAATCCATACTTAAAGTTTAACATACACAATCTTTGATGTTAATACCTTAAAATGTTAGGATGTTAATATGTTAGGATGTTTAAATGTTAAAATGTTAAAATGATCCCATTAGAAATCTTATTATTTTAGGACTTTCGCGTTTCATCGTTTTTCTGTCATTCTGAACTTGTTTCAGAATCTATATTCCGCTTATTTACAAGGCATAGATTCCGGATCAAGTCCGGAATGACATCAAACGCGAAAGTCCTATGTTTATTGTTAATTTGATTTTTTTAAGGGTACTACTTATAAATTTTGTTTAACTTATTTTAAAAAATGACAATTTCTAACGGGACAAGCTCTCCTATAATCTGTTTCGGGCAACAACCTTGTGGGTTTTTTCCCAAACGCTACTTAATTGCCAAAATTAATACTGCGCGTGCCTTACAAGAAAAAATTGGTGGCAAAATTGTCTTCTTTTACCATGACTCAGATGCCGACTACCGCGAAACCATTACCCTCATGAAAGATTTACACACTGGGGCAGATGTGCGCTTAAATTTTACGCAGGAGAATAAATTGCAAAAAAAACATTCTCCTTTGTATTTAAAACGCATTCCGGTAGGTTGGAAACCAGAAATTTTAAAGCAACTCCCTAGATTTATCCATGTGCCCCCTCCCTCCCCCTCTGGGAGAGGGATTAAGGGAAAGGATGCAATCGATCTTTTTAAATCCGTTGATGCAAAATTTGTAGCCGATTTCTGCCTAGAAATGTACAAAAAAATGAATCTGCTTGAAGGAATTGAAGTAATGAGGTCATCAAATAGAAACTTCCGCACATCTGCCATTGACATTGAATCCGGTTTTGTAGATGTAGAATACCAGGGCGAAATTGTCAGAGCAAAAATTACCCCAAATCCAATACCTAATACCCAATACCCAGAACCTAACACCTCTCTGTCCCTCCACGAAGGTGGGGATGTCTACACTAAAATTCCATTTGATGGTAAACTATCAAAGTCGCAAATTACCCCCACAGCCAAAGACCGTTTTGGCTGGATGCAAAGCGTTGTGCACTGCACTCACTATATTTATGGCCAAGGTGAAAAAGACTATTTAAATTTTAGTGATTTTCCAGAAGTTAAGTTCATCCAGCGTGATGAAATTGATAACTCGGAATTTGCCTGGCTAGGAGAAAACCTAAAATTAAAAGCCTAAAACCTAAACAAAATCGAAAATACAAATTATAAAATTTCAACGGGAAACTTCTAGCGTGTCTATTTAGAATTTGTTATTTAAGATTTGTAATTTGTTTAGAATTTAATTTTTATAATTTAGAATTTAAAATTTTATGTCTCATAAAATTCTCGCCATAGGTGCCCACCCAGATGACATTGAATTTGGTGTTGGCGCTGTAATCATTAAAGCCATTGCCAAAGGCGCCACAGTTAAATATTTAGTCTGTTCTTTGGGTGAAGCCGGTAGCAACGGCACCCCGCAAGGCAGAAAACAAGAAGCGATCTCTGCCGCCAAATTTGTGGGTGCTGACATTGAATTCTTAAATATGGGCGGGGATTGCCACATTCAGCCAAATCCTGAAAATACCATTCAAATCGCCAAACTCATTAGAAAATTTCAACCCGATATTGTCTTAACCCCTTCTTTAACAGAAAATCAACATCCCGACCATTTAGCTGTCGCTCAAATGACTAGAAGCGCTTGCCGGTTAGCTCGCTACGGCGGACTCAAAGAACTCAAAACCCTTAAGACCCACCACATTCAAGCTCTGTTGTTTTATCCATCTAGCGCTGAGTTCGATAAACGACCAGATATAATTATCGATGTAAGCCACGAACACCAAAGGTGGGTAAAGGCCATGCATCATCACAAAAGCCAAATGAAAACCAAAGCTTATGAACATTTAGTCTCCAGTAAAGCACAATATTTCGGTAGCACTATTGGCACAAACTTTGCCATAGGTTTATGGGTAAATGATCCGGTTCGAATCAATAATTTATCCGATTTAAATTTATCCTCAAGAAACTACTAATGCCCCATTCCCACTCACTACCCACCATTCACTACCCACTTAAAGTGGGCATTGTTTGTTATCCGTCCGTGGGCGGGAGTGGAATTGTGGCCACGAATTTGGGCTTAGAACTGGCCAAACTTGGACACCATGTTCATTTTATTAGTTATGAGGAGCCTTTTTTACTGCAAAAACATAAAAATATCTACTTTCACAGAGTTAACGTAAATCCTTATGCTCTGTTTAAATACCCAGACTACACCCTGCCTTTGGCTGTAAAAATTGCCGAAGTGCAAAAAAAATTTATTTTAGATATTATTCATGTTCACTATGCTGTGCCCCACGCTACCGCAGCACTCCTGGCTCGCCGAATTATGCGGTCAAATAACACCCCTTTACCCAAAATAATTACCACTCTTCACGGCACAGATATTACCCTGTTAGGTCGCGACAAAAATTTAATGGATGTTATTAAATACTCCATTGAACGTTCCCATGGTGTAACTACGGTCTCAGAAAATTTAAAAAAAGATACTATAAAATTTCTCAAACCAAAAAAACCCATAAAGGTCATTCATAATTTTTATACTCCTTTACCTATAACCAAATCGCGTGAACTGGTTCGCAAACAACTAAAAATAAACAAGGAAGATTTCGTAGCAATTCACCTATCTAATTTAAGACCAGTTAAACGCATTCCGGATTTGCTAAAAATTGCCTCCAAAATAACCTCCACTAAATTTAAACTGCTTATTCTTTCTGGTGGAGATTTTTCTCCTTACCAACCTTTGGTAAAAAAATTAGGATTACAAAAAAAACTCATTATTCAACAAAACATTAAAGATATTGGCAACTACATAAATGCCAGTGATGTAGGCATTTATACTTCCGAAACCGAAAGTTTTGGCATGGCCATGCTAGAAACCATGTCCTATGGCAAACCCGTGCTGGCCACACAGGCAGGCGGGGTACCCGAGGTAGTAAACAAAGATAAAAACGGCTTTCTCTTTCCAGTGGGTAACATAAAGGCATTTGTAACCAAATTGCAATTTTTACTCGCCAACCCAGCTTTCACAGACAAAATTGGTCTCACCGCCAGACAAACTGCCCTAAATCAATTCGGCGCAAAAAAAATTGTGCAAGAATATTTGGAATTTTATAACAATACCCTTTTAGAAAATTAACTTAAACCTAAGAGGACTTACTTTGATTTTTAAAAAATTCTTCCATGGGTTGCCAATAATATTCCTGCCAACCCTTGCTTAAATCGGCATAATTTTCTATGGGTACATTTTTTTGTGTAAAATTTAACACACATTTATCTTGCCCTTTTGGAGTTAATTTAAATTCACATACTGACACATGGCCTTTAGGAAAATCCATACCCTCCCATTCCTGAACAATTAACCGATTTTTCTCCAGTTTTAAATTTCTGCCCCAAGCATAGCCATCCCAAACCTTAAATTTTCCATT
>CAZFXC010000022.1:0-3031 GCA_964522815.1 uncultured Candidatus Saccharibacteria bacterium | reverse complement strand
TTGCGTAAATTTTTTACTTGTTCTGACGATAAAATTTTATAATGCTTAATTGTGTCTAAATGTTCCGGAATAACAAAAAGGTTTTTTTCCGTTGTCCGCCAATTTATAGATTCTTCCGTATAGTTCTCCCCAAGTTTGGGGAGATGTCCCGCCTTAAGCGGGACAGAGAGGTTGTTGTCAAAATATCTCAAATTCAACACTTTACTATACTCTCTTAAAGTCTTCTCCCCGGTATTTAAAAAATACTCATGAAAGTATGAAACTGCCAATTCTCTCAGGGTTTTATAAATAGGTTCACGATATCTTAATACGCCATGATTGGTTTTACTAATCGCCCCATAACAACCAAACTGCTTAAACACAGCCACCACGTGGTCAAAATCATCTTCTGTTGCTCGCAAATCCATAACCAAAGGCTGGGCCCCGTGAAATTCTAGAACCGCTGAAGCAAACAGTGCGCCTTCCATACAATGGGCAGTTTTATTATAAATTACTTGTCTTGGACTATAACAAGTATCCCCCTCTTTCTCAAAATTAAACTTTAACTCATTTAAATAATCTTGAATCTTAGCTGGTGAATTCAAACGCTTAAATAATTTAATTTCATTAGCATTATACATTATTCTTCATACTTAGGACTTACTCATTTGACCAAGAACGACAAGAACTTGATTTGGTCGTATGTCCTAATACTATTTTTTCACTCCATGTCCGCCAAAGTGTTTTCTTAACAAGGCCACGAGTTTATTGGAAAATTTATTTTGATGTTTAGATTCTTTCGATTCCTTTCTTACATTTACCGCCTCAGCCAACACTCTCACATCTACGCCCAATTCCTTTCCCGCTTCCACTGTCCACTCCCCTTCACCGTTCATGCCAATTTCACCTTTAGTGTGTTCTAAATCTTCTTGCTCAAAAATATTTCCCACCAAATCAATTAACCAAGACCTAATAACTGTACCCTGCTTAAAAATTTTAGTAACAAGTTTTAAATCCAAATTCAACTTACTGGCATGCATTACCCCATAACCTTCGGCAATGGCTTCCATCATACCGTACTCAATCCCATTATGAACCATTTTAACAAAATGCCCAGATCCGGCTGGGCCTAATAATCCATAATTATCACCGGCTGACAAAGCTTTAAAAATTGGTTCCACTGCTGACCACTGCTTCTTCTCACCACCCACCATTAAAGCAAATCCATCTTTTTCCCCCCACACCCCACCCGAAACCCCACAATCAAAAAACTCCACTCCCTTTTCAGAAAAAATTTTAGCGCGTTTAATGGAATCTTTATAAAAACTATTACCGCCATCAATCACGATATCACCTTTTTTTAATACTCCACCCAGTAAAATTTTATTAAACAAAAAATCTTCCACAGCTGTATGCGGAAGCATAAGCCAAAAAATTCTTGGTTTGTCTGTAAGTTTACTTGCTAATTCGTCTAAACTAGCAAATACCAGCCCACCAAATTTTTTAAATTCCTCTCTTGGCGCTTCACTTCGGTTCCAAGCTAAAACCTCAAACCCATTGTGTTTAAGTCGTTTTGCTATTTGCATCCCCATTTTCCCTAAACCAAATAAAGCTATTTGCATATTAGATGATTTTTGTTATATATAAAGTTAAAATAATTCCAACTATTATTCCGGCAATTACTTCCAGCAAAGTATGTCCCGCAAAATCAATTAAAATTTCGTCTTTCACCGCCTGCACTAATGCAGGATTATCGCTCGATACATAATAATTTTCCAAAATCATCTGCCTTTTTTTGTCTTCTAACAAGCCATAAATAAAAATCAAAGCCGCAAAGACACAAAAGCCAAACACGGCATTTAAACCATTTTCCAAATAAACTAAAGTTAACGAGGAAGCGAGCACAGCACTGTGAGCACTCGGAAACTGCCCCACCCAAATAAAAGTCCAAAACAAACGATTTCCCACAATTTTCCTATTTCTATGAAGCACATAGAAATATTTTATAATTTGGTTTAATAAATACACAACTAACGGGATAAATAAAAATTTCATAAATTATTTTAATAAATGTAAATATTTTTCTTTTAATTTTAAAATTTTTGGCTCTATTACTAACTGGCAATAAGGTTTAGTTTTATTGTTATTGTAATAGTTTTGATGATACCCTTCGGCTTCAAAAAATTGCCCAGCTGGTTTTATTTCGGTCACAATGGGTTTAGTATAAACCTGATCGGCTTCTAATTGTTTTATAAAAGCAAGAATTTGGTTTTTTTGCTCCTCTGAAGTATAAAAAATTACAGATTTATACTGCTCACCTGCATCGTTCCCTTGTTTATTGACCGACGTGGGATCGTGAGAAGAAAAAAATACTGCCAATAAATTTTCTAAGGTGATTATGGTGGGATCAAACTCCACTTGCACCACTTCAATGTGACCGCTTAATCCGCTTGATACTTGCTCATAGGTGGGATTAGGCAGAGTGCCTCCAGCATATCCTGATTTTACCGATACCACACCTTTGAGCCTTTGCACCACAGCCTCTACACACCAGAAACAGCCACCTCCGAATATTATACTTTCATTTATTTTTTGATCATTACCCATAATAATTAACAGAAAACATTTAAGCTGTTTCTGGAAGAAGCCCTGCCCCGTACCCTACTTTGATGGTATGGGGAACCTCCTCCAAATACAATATATTCCAAAGTTGTATTTTGATTATTCATATGTTTTAAGTGCTAAACGCTAACCGCTACCAACTAAATGCTAATAATGCTATTTCCCTAAATTCTTTATTGACTGCTTTAATTCCTCCCATTTGTCGCCAGTATAATTTTGCGCATTTTGCGTGCTTGAATAAATAGAATTTACTTGCTTGATTACCGGACGAATTTGCCAATATGTCCAAACAACTCCAATGGCTAATATGACAAATTTAAACCAAGACCACACCTTTTGCCAAAAAAACTTACGATAAAGCGCCTTAAGCATTCTGTGGTTTTCTTCTAACAATTGTATAATTTTTTGATTCTCGGTTTGTGGTTCCATA
>CAZFXC010000021.1:6197-12599 GCA_964522815.1 uncultured Candidatus Saccharibacteria bacterium | reverse complement strand
AGATCAGCCTCGCTACGGTGAATACGTTCTCGGGTTTTGTACACACCGCCCGTCACACCATGGGAGTGGACAATAGTTGAAGCTCGCTTTAGTGCGAATTATACTAGGGTTCATAACTGGGGTGAAGTCGTAACAAGGCATCGGTAGCGGAAGCTGTCGATGGATCACCTCCTTTCTATTCTATTAAATTTATGTGCTGGAACGCTTTTTAAGGCTTCTTGTCTCATACATTTAGTTTGATATAAAATTTTTCGAAATTTTATACAAATTAATCCGTGGTCGACGACTTAAAGAAATTGCCATTTTCTATCACTATTTAACTGCTCAAGATATTTAAATCCCCCCTTTTTTAAAAAAGGGGGGATTTAAATTAGCTAGCAATCTGCGTGTCATAAAGATCTTTACCACATCCGCGACAAGCTATCTGGAATCCGGTTTAAGAATAAGCTTAATCTCTGGATTCCGGGTCTTTAATGCTACTGTCCGGGATGACACCGCTCTTTAGGTTCTATCTTAGCCATCACCAACCTCACCGTATATGGACAAATAAGACACATAAAAATCAAAATTCTTTTATAATAGGGCGAGACACAAGATTGGACAGAGTAAAGAAAAACTGATATACTACTGGCGTCATCTTAAATTTAAGTGCCTCCTCTTTTTTAGCCCATTAGAGCTCAAAATAGTTTGGTTTCGGTCTTAAGTTATTTATAAGTTAGTTTAAGAGTTCACCCCCACACCAAAATTTTTATAATCTTTTGTTTGCTAAATAGTTTTTAAAAGCAAACAATGAATGCGTAAAATATTTAAGAATTTTGGTGTGGGGGTTAAGATGATCCTCTTAAGTAAGGAAAGCCAAAATGGCTAAGAAATTATATGTAGGCAATTTGCCTTGGTCAACAACTAATGACGACCTTCAACAGTTGTTTGCCCAACATGGTGCGGTCAGTTCCGCTTCTGTGTTAATTGATAAAATGACTGGTCGCTCCCGAGGCTTTGGTTTCGTGGAAATGGAAAATGACGCGGAAGCTGAAAATGCTATTAATGCTCTGAATGGTCAGGAATGGAATGGCAGAAAATTGGTAGTCAACGAAGCCAGACCAATGGAAGCCAGACCACCCAGACAAGGTGGCGGATTCAAGAGAAATTATAATAACGACAGAAATTATAACGATCGATAAAAGTTATATTTTACCCCCGAGTTTCTCGGGGGTTTTTAATTGGACATTTAAACAACATCGGTATAGAATATAATTAATTAATTTTAATTAAAGAATTTATGGAAAATAAAAACAAACTTTTGCTTTTTTTAACTCGTTTAGCTTTTGGTTGGATGTTTTTTTATGCGGGTATCACTAAAGTTTTAAATCCGGCTTGGTCAGCTGGCGGATATTTAAAGAGTGCTAAAACTTTTGGCGGAATATATGGTTGGCTTGGGTCTGCAGGCAATATTGGTTGGGTAAATTTTATTAATGAATGGGGCTTAACGCTTGCCGGGGTAATGTTAATTTTAGGTTTGGGGTTTCGTTACGCTGTGTATTTTTTAATGGGACTCATGGTTTTGTATTATTTACCGATATTAAATTTTCCTTATGTGGGCGAACATAGTTTTTTAGTTGACGAACATATTTTATACATTTTAAGTTTAGGTATGTTGGTGTATGTCAATGCCGGAGAAATCTGGGGATTAGATGGTAAACTAAAAGCCAAATCATATTAACATTTTAACATCTTAACATTCTATCATACTAACATTTTAACACCCAACACCTAATTTATGCATAGAAGACATAAATACGACATTATAATTATTTTGGCAGTTGTGAGCTTGGCTTTCAGTTTGTTTTTAGCTATAAGTAAAGCTTTAAATATTGCTGTGCCTTGCGACATAACTCAAGGTTGCGAAGTTGTTTTAAATAGTAAATATGCTAAAATTGGCGGTTTGCCTTTATCATATTTGGGTGTGGGGTTTAGTTCGGTGGTAATTATTTTGGGCTTGTTAGCCAACCATTATGTCACCTATAGAAAAATTTTAAGTGGGATCTTGGGTTTGGGTAGTTTAGGGGCCTTGGTGTTTATTGGATTGCAATTTTTAGTAATAAAAAGCGTTTGCCAATATTGTTTAGTGGTGGACTTACTAACCATTGGTATGTTTATTTGGGATATGAATATTGAGCACCGAGGAGAAAGGGTATAGGTTTTAGGTGTTGGGTGTTAGGTTTTAGGTGAATGATCAAATGTTAGTATGTTAGTATGATAGAATGTTAAAATGGTCATCTGTTGATAATTCTATGGTATAATATTTAGGTTAGAAGATTACAGAAACAAATTTTAAGAAACCAAATGAAAAACTTTAAAAATATTTATGATGGGGATTTAAATTTTTGGTAGTATTTATTTAATGGCTTTAGGTGTTATGCTTTGGTGCGGTTTTATCGGAATGGAATTATTTTTATTTTACCAATAATTTTTTTATGGATTGTTAGCTTATGCAATTTTGCTATAAGGGGAGAGAAGTTAGAAGTTATAAAATTAATTAAATAAGTATTAATATAAACAATATGCCAAAAAATAATAAAACTATTCAAGTTTCATCTAACGAACAATATGACCCTCGTTGGTTTATATGGACCATAGTTTTTTTGTTGGTATCGGGGATCGGGCTCAGCGCGTTTATTACCTTAAGTCATAATTCTTCCAAAGATTTTGTAGAATTTCCAAAACATATTACCAAACAATAAGAGATTATTAAATAAATCTATTGGTGGTAAAATACAAAAGAGCCTTAAATAAAGGCTCTTTTGTTCTAAGTATTCTTTTATTAACATCTCGGCTGTACCCCCGGCTTAGTATTAGATGATTTGAATAAGTTGTTAAAGATATTTTTTGCTTTTGGGTGAGTGAGAAAATTTGTTATTGAGTTTCATTCACTTTTTGTAAGGAGCTTGTTGGGGTTTGGTTTAAGAGTTCGGTAATAGTCTTGGCTGGGAAGTTTGATAAATATAAGCCCATAGCTGAGAAAATATTTAAAATACTAAGATGCAGGAAGCAAAAGAGGGTCAAGTCTAACATTTGACACTTATAACATCAACAACAGACCAAAAGGAAAATAATGGGTCATGTTCGTATTTTTTATTAATACAGGAAATCCTCTCTTGAGAGCTTTACGCCTTGTTAATTAAACCGGAATTAGGAAAAAGATTTTTAAATGCCTGTCCCACTTCAGGAGAAAAGAGTTCAATAATTTTCTTTGCTTCCGGTTCACTAGCTAAACTCTCAAATACTCCAGCTATGGCCAGATCTCGTAAATCTTGCTTATCTGAATTATACAAATTACTAATGAAATTAACTGCACGTTTTAATACCTTGTCCTTTCTAGGATCAGGGGAATTTTTAATCTTGTCTAACAAAAAATTATTGAAATCACCAAAAACTAAATATGGTAACTCCTTATCAGTTTGTCCATAAAATTCAGAATTTTTGAATTCAGGAAATTTTTTCAGAAGGTTTTTAGTTGCGATTTTATTATCCTGTGATGTAGGAGACTTGGCCAGTAAATCATCAACTTCTTTACTGTTGTATTGTTTACTCATATTAATAGTAATTATTTTATTTCATTTAAAGCTTCCAAAAGCTGGTGAGCTAAAATTTGTAAGATATCTCTATCAGAACTATTTATATTAGAGTTTTTAAGAAGGTTTTGTATTCCTCTTAAAAAATCCTCTCCCTTCTTAATATGGTCTGAATTATTCACTTTATCCCCTGTCTTGGCTGTATATTTGATTGCGCCTGCAGTTCCGCCCGGAGTAATTGTATCTGAAGATTTGTAAAAATTTTTAAAAATATTTTTTGCCTTTTCATTATTTAACGAATTTTCTATAATGAGTCTTTCTTCTGAAGTCAAAAATCTGGTTTCGGCTTCTATTAATAAATTTGTAGCAGTATTTGAATTTATGGATTGTTTAAGAATAATTTCTTCGGCAGTTAATGCCGAGTTTTTGAGGGTTGTGTTTACTATTTTAGCAGAGGTTTTAGTTCCCAATCCAACCACGGGTATTACTGCTACCATTTGTACTGCGCCTTGCAAAAACTCTCCTTGGGCAAAGTATATTAAACCATTGCTAAAATCACACAGTCCGCCAATTACCGCTGTAGTGGCTGGTATTACAGTGCCTAGACCCGTACCACTTAAGCCTAGAGTTGTTAAGCTCGTGGCATCCATTGCTATTCCACAAGTCGCTAAACATTCTTGAACGCCTCCATTTTCTAAACAGACTTGGGCATCACTGACAATTCGAGTTTTTACTTCTTTGACAAAAGAACCGGTAAGATTTTTTAGCATTGTAAGCGTACTCGGTGTGCCGGGTAAAATAACTTTTGGTGTGCTTTGCCCGCTAATATCATAGTTAAAAGTTGTTAAATAAATTTTATTTAACAATGGATTGTTTAGTGTGCCTACAGCAGGGTTAGTGTCTACATTTATAGTTATGGAAGCTGTTATTTCCGGAGCATTGTTTATTACCAGTTTATATGTGGTTGTGTTAGTTGGATATAAAGTTATTTGTCCGGCATTTGCCAAAATTCCTCCCCAATTAGTAATCGTAACAAAATCTGCATTCGCGACTTCCCAGGTTAAAACTACTGGTTCACCAACTTTTATATTAACTTTATTAGAGAAGAATTTTTTTATTTTAGGAATATTCTCGTTTGTAGAAACGGGATAGGGAGAGACATATTTGTAATAAATTCCGAGAACGTTACCTAATTGTTCTCTGGACATGGCTGTGGAAGGGGTTTGTAAGAGCGCTAAAATTTGAGCCGGGGTGGCTCCGGCAGCAATTAAAGTTTCAGTTAATGATGGGCTTTTAAAATAGGTGCCATACACATTAGAAACAATGTCTGTGCCTTGGGGGTTTACAGGTGAAATGGTTCGGGTAATGATTTCTGCGGTTTCGCCGGCTACTGCTGGTAGGGGTTGAAAATTAACAAAATTGGCTGGGTCATTATTTAAGGAAAATATGGGTACAGAAAGGACATCGGCTAAATTATAGGTGATAGTTATGCTGTCTGGGTTAATTTTGGTTTGGGTTTGAAAATAGGTTTTGCCTAATTGTTTTTTTTGCTCGCCACCCACTGAAGGTATAAAAGTGTTGTTAGAGTTATTGATATCTAGAGTATAAAAGCCAGTACTTGAAAAAGCTGAAAACTGCGGAGAATCAATGTAGCCAGAACCATTGGGGTTGGGTATTCTCAGGGGATAAGAAGAATTTTCATTCAAATTTATCTCAGACAATTTTTGCTCTACGATTTTTCTACCTCTTTCTTGAAAATCAAAATTTAAAATTTGAACCCCTTGTCTATAAAAGAGGGCGGATTTAAGTGAATCACCTAAGGAATAAAAGAATTGTCCATTTTTGGGAATGGGGAAAGATAAATTTTGGTAAGGCTGGTTAAAAGTGGCAGATCCTTCAGGATTTTTAAATTCAACAGGTGTTATTTTCACCGGTTCGGGTGGGGTATTGGTCGAATCATTATATATGGTATAAGTAATTTCTAAAAAGGGTTTTTTTTCATCTTGTGCTCTTGAAGTCCCAACATCGGTTATGCCAAAATTATTGTCTATTTTACTGATAGGTGATCGGTTGCCAAAGTCGTTTTGTGTGATGACAGCAAATTGAGTTATTTCACCTTTACGAATGTTATTTAGTCCGGTTTTATTTAGCTTCCAAGGTTGCATGGTGGTGTTGACACTAAAGTTATCAGTATTTTTGTCCGCTGCTTGTCGGATAAAAGTAATTTTTCCGTAATCTGAATCTTTTAAAGTATTGGGGTTTTCTTGAGTGCTTGGCACTAAAGAAATAAAACCGCCCTTTACGTATTTTCGGCCAGAAAGATTTAGAGTGGCGGCAGTAATGGTCGCATTAAGAGGGATTGAACTTGTGTCAAAAGGTAAAAATATTCTGGAATTTATCCAATTCTTGCCGTCATTCCAGTTTATAGCTCCTTCTGATATGGGATTTATATTCACTCCGGTTGTGGTGTTATTGCCTCCGCTGTTAGATTGTCTGGCGGTTATAAAATTAGTATTATTCCAATATCTAATACTCCCGTCTCCGGGTAAACTATAAATTTTAACTGTATGAACAGATTTTTTTGGATTTGGTTGATTTTCCGCATGACCAGACATCGGCGAAAAAATTAGCAAAAATATAATTGATAATACCCAAATAGTTTTATGCATAAATATTCCAAGTTAATATTAATTTAAGTATTACATACTTTATAAGTATAGACAATAAACTGTCTGTCATCACATTAACTTGATTTTTTTTGCTGAGTGTGCTATAATTATAATAAGTTTGAAATATCAATTAAACCAAAATTAGTTTAATTGATAGGATT
>CAZFXC010000021.1:0-6097 GCA_964522815.1 uncultured Candidatus Saccharibacteria bacterium | reverse complement strand
AAAAATATGGAATCGGTTTTTGCTATTCCTAAACAACAGTTAAACATTCGTCAGTCGTTTAAAGCTTTTTTAAACGACTTTGTTTGGCATTTGCACTTTCATTTTATCCCGCATCATACCAATAACTACCACCCGCATATCTTTAGCCATCGAATGACTGGACTCTTGGCGGGTTTGCTTTTGAGTGTAAAGATCTTTTCTCTCAGTGCTTTAACTTTTAGTCCTGCCATGCCGGCTTGGTCTTCGGCCATTACTCAAGAAAATATTATTAATTTAACCAATGCAACCCGCAAAAGTTTTAGCTTGAATGAACTAAAAGAAAATAGTATTTTAACAAAAGCTGCTCAAGCCAAAGCCAATGATATGGCAGAAAAAGGTTATTTTTCTCATACTTCGCCAGACGGCAGACTGCCTTGGGATTTTATGAAACAGGCCGGTTATGAATACATTATGGCCGGAGAAAATTTGGCGGTAAATTTTTTGGAATCAGAGGCAGTTAATACCGCTTGGATGAATTCACCCACTCATAAAGCTAATTTGTTAAATAAAAATTACGAACAAATCGGGATTGGGATTGCGCAAGGTAACTACGGGAATAGGGAGTCTATTTTTGTGGTGCAGATGTTTGGCGTGCCGACCGAACAAACTATTGCTTTAAGCAAGGAAGCTACTAAAATCACAGAGGTGGTGCCTGTCCCATTGGCTTCTAATCCCTCTATTAGCATAGAAAATTTAGACGTGAATGTTTTAGGGAGCGATGTAATTATTAGAGCTGAATTAAGTCCGAGTGCGGTAAAGGCTTTGGCCGTATATGGCAAAAAAGCTGTTCGGTTATACCCTAAGGCAAATAATATTTGGCAGGCTGTGGTGCCCATAGCTAGTGTGAGTAGTATAAACGAGCAAATGGTGTTAAGAGTTTATGATTTAGCCGGCAAAAAGTCGGAAAAGGCCGTAGCAATTTTTGCTAAAGATTTAACTTCCAATTTTCAAATTATTTCTTCAGAAAGTGTAGCGGGTAAAACAATTTCGGCTTTTGGAAAAACGGTTAATATAAAAGATTTTGAATACAAATTTTATTTATTATTTGTGACTGGGGTGTTAAGTTGTTTAATTTTAGCTATTGGGATTAAAAGGCATATTCAACATATTAGTTTGGTGGCCAACGGTTCGTTTGTGATAATTTTAGCCATGCTATTGTGGGGAGGATAGATATTAATTAATTTGATAGTTAATGACTTGGAGCATGGAGGATGAAGTAAAAGCCAGCAACTCGCTTTATTTGCAGGAAGCGGGTTTTTGTTTTAATATACAATAAATTAATCATAATTTTTATGAAACATGAAATCTTAACGGGGCTGATCCCATTAGAAAATTAAAAAGTATCATTTCTTTAACTATGACGCAAAACATACGCAAGTTTAATAATCAATCTGAGTCTGATTTTCTAACGGGGCTGACTTTTGACGACGTTTTGTTAATGCCGAATTATAGTGAGATTGCACCTACGGAAGCCGAAGTCAACACTAGCTTAACCAAAAAAATTCAGTTAAAAATCCCAATTATTTCCAGCGCGATGGACACAGTCACCGAAAGCTCAATGGCTATTGCTTTAGGTAAGTTAGGTGGTATGGGCGTCATTCATAAAAATTTATCCATTGTCCAGCAAGCGGAAGAAGTTCGGCAAGCTAAAACGGCGAAGGTGTTGGTAGGTTCGGCTGTGGGTGCGAGCGGAGATTTTTTAGAGAGAGCGGAAAGTTTAATTAAAGCCGGGACAGATGTGTTAGTGGTAGATACGGCACATGGCCATAGCAAAAGAGTTATAGAAGCGGTTAAAAAAATTAAATCTAAATTTAATATTCAAGTAGTAGCAGGTAATGTTGCCACCTTTGAAGGCGCGAAAGCTTTAGTTTCAGCGGGTGCGGATGCGGTAAAGGTAGGAATTGGGCCTGGGAGTATTTGCACCACTCGGATAGTTAGCGGTTGTGGCGTGCCTCAAATTTTTGCCATTCAAGAAGCGGTTAGGGCATGCAAACCTAAAAAAATTCCTGTTATTGCCGATGGGGGTATAAAATATTCCGGAGATATAGTAAAGGCTTTGGCGGTAGGTGCCAGTTCAGTGATGTTAGGTTCGCTTTTGGCCGGAACCGATGAATCACCAGGTCAAATAATTGTTGAACAAGGAAAAAAATATAAAGCTTATCGAGGTATGGGGAGTTTGGGGGCTATGGATTTGGGGAGTAAAGATCGATACGGGCAAGAAGGCGTAGCTGGGGGTAAATTAGTGCCAGAAGGGGTAGAAGCTCGAGTGGTTTATAAGGGTTCGGTGGAAGCAGTGGTGTATCAATTAGTAGGAGGCTTAAAAAGTGGTATGGGCTATGCCGGTGCTAAAAATCTTCAGGTATTACAAAAAACTGTTAACTGGGTAAGAATTACTTCCGCTGGGTTAATTGAGAGTCATACGCACGATGTGCAAATTACTAAATCTGCACCCAACTATAATGTATAATTTAGGAATTTTAATTTTAGTTGGGATCAATATTTTTGCGTTTATTTCGGTGGGGATAGATAAAAAGCGCAGTCGGTTTAAAGAACCCAGATTGCCAGAAGTCTGGTTGTTGCTATGGGCAGTTGTTGGCGGAGCTTTGGGAGTATTGTTGGGCATGTTATTTTTTCGGCACAAAACTCAAAAATTCTATTTTTGGTTTGGTGTAAGTTTACTGTTAATCCAACAAGTAGTTTTGGGCTATTGGCTATTCAATAAAGTTTAAAATTTTTATGGACAACGAAGAAAATACTTTAGCGCAGTTTCAAGCCGAAGTTTTACGAGTAATTAGCGAGCAGATGCATATTTTGGTGAAGATGGAAGTTTTGCATACTTTTGCTCAAATGAAAAATTTACCCGAAGGAGCTGTAGAGTGGCTGGCAGACCAACAAGAAAAGGTTATAGCGCAAATGACCGAAGACGAAACAAGGGTGTATGAGCTTACTTTGGCTGGAAAAATGGAAAAAATTGTAGATAATTTGGATAGACAAATTTTAAACTCAGAAGATCCAAGTTTATTTTGGAAAAGATTACGCAATAGTGAAAAAAAATGAGAAAAAAAATTGTGGTGAAAGATAAAATGCAAACCGGTTATACCTATTGGTTAACAGAACCTATGGGTAAAAATTTTCATCCTGAGTTTCAACCTGAGCTGACGCCAGAACAGATGTTAGCCTTGGGGGTGTTTGGAGGCAGGTATTTACGAGATTGCCAAAAAGAATTTCCTAAAGCTTGGTTTAAGCATGCCAAACTTATGCCACTGGGTTTTAAAGGTCACGATAAAACTTTAAATTTTTTTCAAGTGGACGCTTCGCAGAATTTAAAAGTTTGGCAAAAAAAAGACTGGATTCATCCGCAGGACCCCAGAGGCTGGTTTCAGTGGTATTGCCGGTATTTTATGGGGAGGAGAAGTGAGGATGATGTTAGACAAATTAAACGGTGGAAAGCCATACGTCGGCACATGGCGCAAATTAAAAAAAATTGTAAACCGAAAGATTTAACCTGTCGTCCCAGGCAAAGGCAAGCGCTCCTGCACTGGGCGATAGATGCAAGGAAAATTTAAATTTATGTCAGAATTAAAACCAGATCCAAAAAGAGAAGATCCGTTTTTAGACCATAAAATTAAAGAGATAGACAGGGAATTTGATTTAGCTTTTCCGGCTTTACGCGTGGCAGAAGAAATAGAAAAAGCTAAGGAATGGGAAATGTTTGAGGAAGAGTCTGCACCGTATAGTTTAATGCTGGAAGAAAGAGCCAAAATGGAAGAAAGAAAAAAACACTATGCGATTGCTTTTGCATTAATTTCAGAAAAATTAAAAAATGGAAATTTTAGAGAGTATATGAATTTAGGTTTTTTAAAGGGGTTTTTTACTGGACAGGCTGAAGCGATTTTAAAAGTCCCAAATCCCAATTTGGAAGAGGTTCTTAGGATTAAATGTTGTTTGAGTGCCGTATTGGATTTAATAGAAGTGTATGGTTTATCTTTAGACACTAAATTAGATAAAGTCTTAGAAGTAATGAGCAATAGATTAAAAGATATGGACCAAGGGTTATCTAATAGAGATTAAAATTATCCCCATTCAATAGTTACCGGGGGTTTGTCGCTTATCCTATATACCACCCCGCCCACTTCGCGAATTTCATTGGTAATTCTTTGGCTAACATGTTTGAGAAAGTCATAAGGTAATTCGGCTGTTCGGGCCGTAAAACCATTAATGCTCCACATGGCCCACAGCGCCACAATGTGTCCTTCGGTAGCATCGTCGCCTTTGGTGCAAGTGGTTTGGGAATTGGTGACCACGGCCCCAGCTTGCCAAATGGAATCATAAAGCTTCCATTTGCGAAGTTCGGCAATATAAATAGCATCTACTTGACGCGCAATACGTAATTTTTCCGCTGTAACTTCGCCTTCAATTCTTACAATGAGTCCGGGGCCGGGGAAAGGATGGCGGACTAATAAATCTTTGGGCACGCCAATTTCCTTTCCAATATTTCGTGCCGTGTCTTTCACAGAGTCAATTAAGGGTTGCAATTCCGGAACGGAGAAGTTTAAATGGACATTGTGGTGAAGTTTAATTTGGGCTTTTTTCGCTCCACTGGTATAACCACCTCCGCTTTCTGATACATCGGTATACAGGGTGCCTTGAGCTAAATAATCGGCTTTAAATTTTTTGCCTTCAGTTTCCAAAACTTGTTTATAAATCCCGCGCATGGCCAATCGTTTGTCTCGCATGGAGGTTTTTCCTTTAAGGGCTGTAAGGAAATCTTTGGTTGCATCTACAATTTTTAACTTGAGCCATTTTTGTTTTCCAAAATATTTAATTACATTAGCTTCGTCTTCGGGTCGGTCTATGCCTTTTATGTAAACCCCTAAGAGGGTTGGTTTTGGGTGTTGGGTTTTAGGTGATAGGCTAGATATAGCAGTTTTGAGTAAAAAGGCAACTACTGAGGAATCTGTGCCTCCAGAGAGAGCTAAAAGTACACGTTTGCCCGCAATCTGCTGTTGTAAGTCTCTAATTTTTTGTTTGGCAACAGACTTGGCAGGGAATTTATCTTTGGCTTGGCAAATTTTAAAGACAAAGTTTTCTAAAATTTTTTCTCCGAATTCGGTTTCCGTAACTTCGGGATGAAATTGGACGCCATATAAATGTTTATGTTGTCCGGCAGAGACCGGAGCATTGTCGGTTTTACCCAAAATCGTAAGTTTGTTATTTGGGCTAATTTTATCCCCATGGCTTTCTAAGACATTGCTGTGTTTGGGCACGTGATCAAATAAATCAGATTTAGCTAAAAGTGTAAACCGGTGCGTGCCAAATTCTCTTTTGTCAGATAAGGCCACCTTCACGCCAATATGATAAGCCCACATTTGAAAGCCTAAACAGATGCCTAAGGTGGGGATACCTAAATCAAAAATTTTCGTATCAAAGGGGGGGTAGTCATAAGCTGAAGCTGGTCCGCCGGATAGAATCATCCCGATTGGATTTAACTTTTTCACATCAGAAGCTTTTATTTTGGCCGGATCGGCCACAAGGCAAAAAACTCCCAAAGCGTCCAATTTTTGTTTAATTAAATGGTCAAACTGGCTACCCATACTAAATAACAAAAAAAGCTCGTGGGTTTTTCGCACGTGCTTTTCGTGTTCGATGTCTAGTAAAATCTTACTATCAATTTTCGTTAAGGTTTTTAGCATCTTATTGAAAACTTTATCAGAGTTGTGTAAAAATATCAACTTTGGTGGACCATGGGAGAATCGAACTCCCGCCTATCGGATGCAAACCGATTGCACTACCACTATGCTAATGGCCCAATATTATTAATTTTGGAAATTCAAAAACGTGAGGCTTTAAACTATCAAGCACTGGGAAGCATGCCAAAGAGCCAAGCTACACTTAATCCGCAAACTGCCAAACCAAACAGTTTCCACCAAGTGTAAGTGCCAGCCCCAAGTCCGGCGCTTAAATATTTTTCGGCAAAATCGATCTTGCCTGACAATTGGTCA
Organism: uncultured Candidatus Saccharibacteria bacterium; assembly: GCA_964522815.1. GTDB lineage: Bacteria > Patescibacteriota > Doudnabacteria > UBA920 > UBA920 > JBBTRN01. Next base: position 56 of record CAZFXC010000021.1, on the reverse strand, counting down.
GTAATGGCGACTGAATATTTCATTATGAGGACACCGGCTATAAAAGCCAAAGGAGC
>CAZFXC010000020.1:6576-13926 GCA_964522815.1 uncultured Candidatus Saccharibacteria bacterium | reverse complement strand
AAAAATTTAACCGGAAACAAATAAAATGAAACAAAAAATAAAGATTTTTAGCGGTTTGGTTTTTGGGTTTTTAATGTTACTGACTCTAAGCTTTTGGGTGATGCCTAAAGTTTCTTTGGCTTTAAGCGGAAATTGCTATATCACCGATGGGTGTGTAATAGATGCTAACCCTTGCACAGACCAAACTTGGGATGACAGCACCTGTTCTTGTGTTACCACCTACAATTCCGACCCGTGTAATGATGGCAATGCTTGCACAGAGAATGAATATTGCAGTAATGGCAGTTGCAGTAATGGCACTGCGGTAAATTGCGATAAGGGTAATTTGTGTAAAGATTATAGTTGTAATACCAGCACCGGGTGTGTGGAAACCAATAAATCTAACGGGAGTAGTTGTGATGGTTTTTTAAGTTGTTCTACTACTACATTTAGTTGTAGTAATGGGAGTTGTGTGGGTTCCTCACCTGTGGTTTGTTCAGCTTCAGATGCTTGCCATACGGCAGGTTCTTGCACTGATTCCGGCACAGGTCCGAGTTGTAGTGATCCGGTAAAAAATATAGATGATGGTGATGTATGCACTACAGATTCTTGTGATGCCACCAATGGAGTTCAACACATTAACCAACCGGTAGATGGCGGTTGGAGCAGTTGGAATTGTGGGACATGGGGTGATTGTTTAAATAATGTGCAAAGTCGTACGTGCACTCGCACGTGTGATAACCCCAGCCCAGCTTGTAATGGCAATGTTTGCAGTGGAAGCAATACAGAGGTGCAAACCCAAGCTTGTGGGCTTTGTACGAGTAACCAAGCTTGTGGCACCAGTCCGTGTGGAGGCACTCAGTATTGCACTTCCGGGGTATTAAGCGCTTGTGATTATAGCGCCAGTAATGGGAATAGTTGTAATAGTGGAAGCGGTGTGTGCAGTAATGGGAGTTGTAATGCCTCGGTGTGTGGCAATGGTGTGTCTGAGGGCAATGAGACTTGCGATGCTGGCAGTGCCAATAATGGGGCGTGTCCAAAAACTTGCGGAAGTAATTGTCAAATCAATACTTGTTTAACTACCCCCCCAAGCACCGGGGGCACCAGCACGTGCGCAACTAACCAAACTGAATGTGGCGCTAATTGTTGCAATAACCAAAGTCAAGTATGTAATTCCCAAACTTTAACTTGTGTAAATAGACCGGTGGTAAATTGTTTAAGTAATAATGATTGTAATGACAATAATGGTTGTACTATTGACGTGTGTGGCACAGATGGCAAATGCGATTATTCGCAAGGACAATGTTATAAGTGTTCTACTACCCCCAGCACGAATGGTTTTGGAACTACCAGTTATTGTAAGGGTTTTGAAACGAGTGGTAATATATCTAAAAAAGATTGTGATGATTCGTGCACTGGTGGCTCCGGTTCATCTTTTACCTGCAACAACACTTGCTACCCCAGCACGGCTTTTGGCGCTTGCCGGCAGTTAAATTCTAGCATACAGTGTATTGAATCTAACGGAGGACTTACCCACTATTACCAAGTAACTTACACCGGCACTGTGTGTGATGGTTTTAAAGGCAATCCGGTTGACCCCAATTGTACCACTTTGGGTTGTGCTTGTGTGCAAACTGCTTGCACTTACACAGCTCAGCAAACTACTCCCGGAGTTTGGAATAGCGACATTTTCCCCGGTTCGTGCTCTGGGTCGGGAACCGCCACTTGCAGTAATTTAGTGGTGGAAACCGGAGAGCAATGTGACGATGGTAATTTAATTAGCGGTGATGGATGTAGTGCCAGTTGCCAATTGGAAAATAAGCTTTATATTAACTCTATTCCGGTTTCGCAAGATGTAGCTAAAGGCAATTCTGCGGTTTATGCCATAGACGCCAATTATACGGGTGCCAGTATTGCCAATGCCAAATTCACGGTAAGTAATTGTCCGGTGGGTTCCACTTGCACTTTTGCCAATGGGAGTAATAATCAAACTACGCCGTTTAACGTGAGTAAATTAGCCAATGTAATTTTAACCGTAACTTCCAGCAGTAATTCGGCTGTGGCGAACAATACTTTAAATGTAAAAGTGGAAAATGCAGTCTGCGCCGGACAAAATGGGTGTTTGTCCGCCAATACTAACATTAATTTTAATATTTTAAGTCCCACCATAACCAATGCCAGTTCGTGTTTAAATATTACCGCACCCGATACCGTCAATGCCGGGGCGAGCTTTAATTATTCGGTAACCACGAAAAACGTGGGGAGTAGCACTTGGCACAGTAGTAGTCCAAATAAATATGGTATAACAGCATGGCCAAGAAGTAATTATGTGTTTGGTGATCAAGTTTTGGTTTTACCGGTAGCGACTGTGGCCACAAATAGTAATGCCACTTTTACCGGTTCGGCTACAGCGCCGGTGAATCCGCCGGCTAAAGGTTGTACTTTAGTCAGTAATAATTTATACAGTTGTCCGTTTAGTTTTAGAATGTGGCAAGATTGGGTGGAGTGGTTTGGGCCAATTTGTAGTAAAAATATTAATGTTTCGGTTTCGCCACCCACCGTAAGTTTAACAATTAATAATAAGTCCCAAGAAAACATAGACCGCGGAGGAAGCGGAACATTTAGCTGGACTACGAGCAATGCTAATGCGTGCGTGGCTTTAGGCAGTCAGGGGAATTGGACAACAACCAGTTCCGGCATACCCATTGCTACCAATGGTTCGGCTCCAACCGGCACTCTTACCCAGCCGGGCTGGTGGTCTTATAGTATTAGTTGCAGTAATAATTTTGGGGTGACTAACGATGAAGTTTGGATCTTTGTGCCGGATTGCAATGAGCCTCCGAGTTTAGTGAGTTCTTCGGTAACTCCGGCTACGGTAGCTCCGGGGGGCAGTTATTCCATTGGGTGTAATTATGGCACCCAAACCAATAGCATTAATCCGGTTCCCAGCAGTGGCAGTTGTTCGTTTATGGGCTGGTCCGGTACTGGCGCCAATTTTGCTTGCACAGCGCCTAATACTCCGGGTAATTATCCAAATTTATGCACTATTGGCACTAATAATTTAGGGCAACAAGATATTAAATCACCTCAGTATTATTGTAAGCGTGATAGTGGCATTAATAATACAGTTGTACAAATTTTAAAACCCACCATTAGCCTCGGTTCCATTAGTCCGTTTAACGCGATTTCGGGTGGGTCAACTCCAGCCCCGCAAAATTTAAGCATTAGCAATACCGGCAACACCACTTTAAATTGGACTTATTCCAGTGTTGGCACAGGCTCATGGTGTAGCATTTCGCCCACTTCAGGCACCATTCCGGCGGGTGGGACTGCCAGTGTGGCTGTTTCGGTATCGGCCCCTACTACGGTTGGAAGTTTTAATAATTGCATTATTCGGATTTCCGATCCAAACGCTACCAACAATCCGCAAAATTTAACTGTAATTTACAACGTTTCGCCCACGGACCCAACCGGAGTCTCGGCAACTTTGGCGACTTGTCCTTCTCGTGCCGTAACTGTTGCTTGGCAGGCCGTAAGCGGAGCTACCAGTTATACGGTATATAGAAATACCACTAACGACGCTACCACAGCCGTGGTGTTACAAGCCGGTCTTACGGGCTTAAGTTATGTGGATTCGCCGGTGGTGGGGACTTACTATTATTTTGTTTCGGCTCAAAATGGGAGTTTGTCTTCGGGTAGAACTGCCAGTAGTAATAATCCGGTAGGCGTTACAGCTTGTGCGGGTAACGATGTGCCGGTGGCAGTGGCAAAAATTTCCACCACCAACAGTAATTTTCAACCTAGTATTACGGTATCGCAAGGCGTTGCTACACCTATTTATTTATCGGCTGCCGATAGTTCTGACCCAGACGGTTGGACTAATACTTCGTATGGTATGAGTGGAGGGGGAGCTAAGTGTGAATGGAATCGGGATTTAAACCAAGGCGCTCCCACTTTTGAAAATCCTTCTATTAATAACCCGAATACGGCTTCGGCTTGTAATATTAGTTTAGGCAGTTTAACGTTTAACGATGCGCCCGGGACTTATACTTATCAAGTGTTAAGACTTACCGACAGGGCTGGTGGGGTTTCGAATGTGGCTTCGGTAAGTGTAACAGTGGTATCTGGACCCAAACCCACTATTTCTTTGGACCCAAGTAGTTTTATATTTAATGCTGAATCTCAAGGAGCTACACCGGCCAGTCAGCAATTAAGAATTAGAAATACCGGCAATGCAGTGTTAAATTGGACATTTAGTCGAACTGGAGTAGGGACTTGGTGTAATTTGTCAGTGGCTAGCGGGACATTGAATCCGGGAGCCACGGCTTATACCCAAGTTTCCGTTAATAGTCCTTCTAATGTGGGCAGTTTTAATGATTGTGGCATTAGAATTTCTGGTGCCAATGCGACCAATAGCCCACAAGATGCTAGTGTTACTTATAATGTAACATCCCCCACATTGAGTTTGGATTTATTGGCTGCCACCGATGGGGCTGGCAATGGTTCGGGGACTTGGGCGCAAAGTTTAACTGCATTTGATCCTTTAACCAATGCAGACTTTAGAGGTGTGTTATCGGGTTCAGCCAACACCGGTACCGGGGTTTATACTTTTTATTGTAACCGCTCTGATGCAGGGGTAAATGTTACAGCCGGTTATGATTCTCAAACCACAACCTCATCTAATGCGATTAATTTACTCAATCGTTGTGCCTCGGTGTATTCCACCCCCGGTGTGTATACGGCTAAAATGATTATAGAAAAGCAAGGGACAAGTGCCGAAGATCGGTTAACCGTTACGGTCAATAATAGTAAAGGTTCAATTAATGTGCGGTATAGTTTAGACGGAATTGATCAAGCCAGTTCAGCCACCATCAATTATGGAATTACAGGTCCCACTAATATTGCTACCGGTAACTATACGGTGAGCGGGAGTTCGGTGCATAGTAATGTGGCACCAGGAAGTTATACTTTAACTTATAATTCCGGTGGTCCGACCAATTCTTTTATTAATCCTAATAACCCGATTACTCCTACGGCGAACCAAACTGTAAGTGCCAATAGTAGCATTACCTACATTTTAAATTTCTTAAGTAAACCAGGTCCGGTTTGCCCGAGTGGGTCGTGTTGTCCGGGCGGGACCAATAGTTCAGCGACTTGTGGAGGTGGAGGGGGTGGCGGTGGGGGTTATACGGGGGTGGCTTGTAGAACCATAAGGATAAATTGGACAGATGGTTCCACTAATGAAGACGGGTTTTATGTGTATGCCAACCAAACCGGTAATATGCCAAGCACATCTGCGGAAAAAGTCGCTCAAAGAACTGCCATAGTTACCACTACCAGTAAAGCTGGCACCAATCAAGCATATACTCACACTTATAGTGCCGGTAATACTAACCCCTATTATTTCTGGGTTTCGGCGTTTAATAATGGCGGGGCCGGGGAGTCGGCCTTAATGCCCATGAGTAATAATCCGGTAGCTGCCAATGATTGCACAGCGAATATTGTTTCGTCTGACAAAGATATGATTACCGTAGCCGGAGTTAACCCTACAGCCACGGCCTGTAATGGCACAGCGGACGGCACTTATATTGGCACAACTCCCATAAAGTTTTTTGGGGGTAATACAATAACTTTTGCCATTAATGTTTGTAATAACAATAATAGTTTCTATGATGCGCAAGACGTGGTGGTGACTGATTATTTAACCAATTTAAGAAAACCCAATAGTGGTTGGAATACCAAAATTTGCACGGGAGCCGGAGGTAGTGGTACTTGTAGTAATCTTACGCTTACCGCCGAGTCTGGAACTTCACCTAACCAAACTTTAACCTTTAGTATTGGCAATGTGCTTTTAGGCCAAGTTAAGAGTATTTTGGTGACTGCCGAAATAGCGCCGGCACCGTTAGGTTCCACTTCTCGGTTTAATAACCGCGCAATCATTGATTATTTGAAGGAAGATGGTTCACGTAGTAACCGACAAGCCTCCACGCCTTGGTTACCTTACTTTTCCGCCACTTCCACGCCTAGCCGGATAGAGATACCGGGGAGATAGGATTGACATTCCATTATTGGCGAGGTTATAATTGGGTTATCTAAGGTAGACAAAAAATTATGCAATTGGTCAAAGAAAAGAAATCTTCAAGTATAAAAATTTTCGGTACAAGCCGAGTGGTTTTACCTTTAAGGACTTTATCTAAAACTTTATTTCAGGTAGCAGGATTATTGAAGGGTAGGATAAAAAAAACTCCTTTAGCTTACCAGCGAGCCTTACGTAAGGAATAGTCTATGTTGATTGATACCAATATTTTAATTGCCTATTTAGATGGAGACCCTTTAGTAGTTGATGCAATTAATTTATGGTTTATTGAAAATTCCAATTTATTCATTTCGGTTGTAACTTATGCAGAAGTGCTCTCTTTAAAGGAAATAACTGTTGACGACATAACTAAAATTAGGCAGTTTTTAGAAAATTTTATTTTAGTAGAAGTCAATAAAGAAATTGGAGAAAAAATTGCACACATCAGGCGAAATACAAAATTAAAATTAGCTGACTCTGTCATTATTGCAACTGCTGAATATTTGTCGACTCCTTTGGTTTCCCGAGATAAGCAATTATTAAAAATTTCTAGTATTCAATCAATTACTCTTTAAAAAGCTGTCCTTAATGGGACAGCTTTTTAAAGAGGTTAAATATTTTATACCAAAACCGCAAACAGAAAATTACTAGCCCAAAAAGTAAAGTATACAGTAAAGTTTTAAAAATACTTGGGGCAGGGGGCGGGTCCAAATGTAAAGTTAAGGGGATTTTGGTGCCAATGGTTACGTTGGCATCGGTTTGGTTTAAGGGGCTAGCGGTAACGGAGAGGTTGGTGTTCATAACAACCCCCCCTACCCCCCCTTTGGACAAAGGGGGGGGAAGAGAAGGAGATTTGGATAAAGAGAGGGGATCTTTAGAGATAGCATTTTTATCATCTTTTGAGTCAGAGGTAGTAGGGGGGGTTGATAAGCTTAAACCCACCTTAACTTTTTTTTGAGCACCAGACTCCAAAGTAAAGCTTTTGGGTGTAATTTCTATTAGGTCTTTGAATTCATCGGCATAGACTTCGAAGAGTAAGACATCTTGGCTGGGGTTTGTGATACTTAGAGTTTGAAACCCCGAGGCATTTAAATTCAGGTGGTCCGGAAAAACCGCCATGCCTGAAGCTTGGGTGGTAATGGGGATAAGTAAGAGTATGAGGGTTAAAAATAGTTTAATCATAAGTTTATTAATAAATTTATTAGTGTCCATTTTGTCATTCCCGTCTGCCAAAAGCCGATAAATTTCATCGAGTTTTCGCAATTTATTCCTTTAAGGCATGGATTCCGGCTCGG
>CAZFXC010000020.1:4408-6476 GCA_964522815.1 uncultured Candidatus Saccharibacteria bacterium | reverse complement strand
TTTAATTTCCAATGTTGCTCTGCTGGGCCCACCCAGCAGAATCACATTGGAATTATTTTTTAGCAGGAGAGTGAATAATTATTAGGTATGGTGCTTAATTAATGTTTATTTAAGTTTAATTTCCAATGTTGCTCTGCTGGGCCCAAAAGATTAATTGACCGGTTTGATTGCCCACCGGGGTTCCTGGGGGAATAGTTAACGAACTTTCAATTACCGCGGTTTGGCTACCGGATATGGTTTTTTTGAATTGTTTCCAAAATTTACCTTCTAAGAGGAGGTTATCTTTAAAGATGGATCCGCTTTTGACCCCAGCTTCAAAAATTAACGGTTTACTGCCTTGGTTTTTTAAAGTTAAGGCTTTTTTAGCAGTTTGTCCACCCTTAAGCTGTCCAAAGCTTAAACTGCCGGGTTCAATGCTAAAGGCAATGGTGTTGTTGATAGGATCGGTAGAAATACCCGCAACAGTGCCAGTTTGCACATCCACGCTTAAGTCTATGCCAGCAGTGCCCGGGTTGCCAAATTTTAACAAAGTTTTAGCACTTCGGATAAATCCGGGTTTTTCCCCATAAACTTTGTAGTAGCCATCGGGCAGGGTAAAGGTAACTTTACCTTGGGAATTGGTTTGGGTGTCTGTGGTTAGGGGCAAGATGTTTACGTTAGCCTCTGGCTTATTAGTGGTGTCTTGGGATTCTACCAATAAGTCTACATTGTGACCGGAACTTATTTCGGTAGGAGTGGCGGTAAGTTTTAGGGGTTTAGCGGAAATATCTCCAAAGGCCCACAAAATCTCATCGTTTTCTTTTAAGTTATAGTCACTCGCAGATTGGTTTAGCTTCACTGTATTTATCCAGTATTGCCAACCGGTATTCCCTGTAGCTTCTTCGTTATTAATTTTAGTTAAATAATTTTCATCTTTAATGTTATAGGTATAGGCACACAGGGAACTGGCATTTTTAATTATATCCATAGCTGTAGTGCCAAAAGTTTTTCCTTCACAAATCGTTTCTTGCGCACCTTCAATTCTAAACGGGTATTGGGGTTTTGCCGGTGTAATAATTTTTAAGGGTAACGTTTTGCCTTCCAGTGCTATAATCGCCCAAGCTGTGTTGTCGGCGCTTAGAGAGTTTTCAGTTAACCCGGGGTAAATAAAATAACCCAAAGTGTGCTGGTAATTTTCCAAATAATCTTTAGGAGTTTTACCCTCTTTTGTCCATTCAGTTAAATTTTGCTTTAGAGCATTAATTGCCCACATGACCCAAGCCGTGGAAGACGTGTCACTATCGGTGCCCCATTCGCTTTTGGGATCATAAGTAAAACCTCCATCAGGATTTTGGCAAGATTTTAAAAAATTAATTGCTGAAAGTATTTTGGCATCGGTAGGGGAGAGTCCAACAGCCAGCAAAGCGACCACAGCCGAAGCGGTAGTGTTAGAATCGCTGGAGGCAGAGAGCGCGTAGCCCCAGCCACCATCGGAATTTTGTTTTTCCAAAATAAATTTTTTAGCATCCTCAATTATTTTATCGCTTAACGGTTCGCCCGAGGCGACTAAAGCTAATATGCCAAAGATGTCATCGTTCACAGTTTCCAAATCACCAATTTGGTTTTCGGTATAAAAAGTTTTCAATTTGGCGACTAAGTCTTGACTGCCAAATTTTCTGGGGTCTTGGCCGGTGGCAGTGAGAGCCAAAATGGGTTTCGTAAAATCTATAGCTTTACTACCGGAAACATTTTTTAAATAGTCTAAACTTAAAGAAGTTTTTCCTAAAGCAGTCAGGCCCATAGTTGACCAACCATTTTCCGAATGTGACAGTAAATAATTTTCCGCTGATTGCTTGTTATAGGCCTCTGTAGGTAAGGGGATTAATAAGGTATGAATGACTAAGAGGGCCAAAAGAATTTTACTGAGTTTAAGTTTTGACATATTAATTTATAAATTAATTATTTATTTGAATAAAAAAACGCTGAGAAGTCAGCGAATTAGATTCCTGCTTCGGGACAAAATATATAATGCAAAATAGACCAGACTCGTTTTGCCAACTGGCAAACTTTACTGTTGCGGCACAGTCCC
>CAZFXC010000020.1:0-4308 GCA_964522815.1 uncultured Candidatus Saccharibacteria bacterium | reverse complement strand
GGAGTTCCTTTTTGATTATTTTAAGTTGTTTTCAGATAATAAACCTATTTGAATTTTTTGTCAAAAAAAGAATTATTTTCTGTGGATAAACTGAGTCAGTTTAGAAGATTTTAAATAAAAATTGATAGAGACCAAAAAAGCTGTGTGGAACACAAAATACTTTAATTTTTTTTAGTTTCATTAATTTATTAATTTAAACATATATTTTATATGAATTGTTCGTATTTAATAAAAAGTATATGGATAAATAAAGTAATTATTTTATTCTTAAAAACAAGCTATAAGTATTTTAGAGATTTATAAGTGGCACAGTTTGAAAGCAGAGTTAACTAATAGAATAAATTGATTAAATGCATAAATCATTTTTAGAAAATTGTTTGAGCGTTTATCCGATATTTACCAAAATTCTCCCATAAATAAAATAGATGATATTTTGTAGATTGTTTTCTACAATAAAGGAATCAGACTAATAAAAATAGAATTCTAATAATCCAGCACAACTTTTATATTCTAGATTTAATTAAATACAGTTTAAGAATAAAATATTTTTAATTTAGTACTGGAGGAGGAGTAATAATCTAATAAAGAGAGAATTTAATTAAAGTTTCATATTGCGTGCTTTGTAAAACTTAAATTTTTAGGTTTTAAATACTTTTAAATTCAAGTATATTAACCTACATTATTTTGTTTATGTATATTATGTGAATAGTTTAATTTTTTTTAATATATAAGTCATAAACTAGTTTTAATTAGAAGATTATTTTAATTTTTATACACTACTTTTTCTTGCAAATTGAAAAAATTATGGTCTAATGAGTGAAACACATTTTTTTTAAAAAATTGATCAAAATATTTTAATTTTTTGACTAAAAACTCTTCAAAAATTTGCAAAAAAAAAGTATAATATATATATGAGTTATTTAAACAAATCGGATATCCGAGATTAACTAAATCCACTTAAGAATAAGCGAAGTTTAAAGTGAACGACACAAAAACAAAAAATCAAAATAATTTCATTTCCTTATCTGAAGCAAGTGCTAAAACAGGGTACCACCAGGACTACCTTGGCTTTTTGTGTCGAACAGGAAAGTTACAAGGTTTTAAAATTGGCAGAAATTGGGTTATTACCAAGTCAGCATTAGACGAGTTTTTAAAAAGTAATGAGCACTCTGATTCCGGCGCTCAAACTGTGCTGGTAAAAATTGAAAATCAAGATCAAACCATTCTAGAAGGCGGTTCTGAATCTGAGGCTACTCAGCCAAAAATAGTTGTTCCAAAACCAGTAGCCGACTTGTCTAATTTAAAACGAAAAGTGTTTGATGATTTGAATGACAGAATTTTAAATTTAACTCTAAAATTAAATGCATTAGACACTAAACTTAATTTAACCTCAACACCAAAAAGTGAAAGTGTTATTGTTCCTATAAACACACAGACAGATTTTGTAACCGAGACGAAATTAGAAAACAATTTGCCAGTAGAAAAAACAGAAAGGCAACTAAAAGAAAAATTTTCACCTACCTTTGGAATAATTACTAATTCTCAGGAAAATGAAACAGATTCTTCACCCCTAGCTATATTAGCAAAAGATTCAGTTTTAAAATTAAAAGAAAGTTTCAGAATCAAAACTAGAAATAATTCTTTTGCTCCAACCTTGGCAATGGTGGTAGCTGTTTTAGCTTTTCTTTCGAGCGTGGCCTGGAATTATTTAAATGAAGGTAAGTATAGAAATTACCAAACCCCGGCCATTGTTTACAAAACTAATTTTATTGCAGAAAATAAAAATACTAGTACTCCGCCAGCCATTATTCAAAATGGTAATCAAATTGTAATTAGGGATAGATTCACTACCGAAACCGTAGTTAAGTCTTTGTCAGCCGATGCTAACTTGGTGAATCAACTGATTGACCAAAGGTTAAATAAATATTTAGCTGAAGGAAAGTTTAAGGGTGAAAAGGGTGAGACTGGTGCAACCGGTTTGCAAGGTGAACCGGGACAAGCTACCGGACCTGGCGGTTATGTGCCTTATGCTTATTACCAACCAGTACCAGCCAACAATTTTACAGGAGGAACGAGTTTAACTTCTTCGCAGTTATCTGCCAGCAGTGGGGTAATAAATAATTTAACCGCTGGTTCATTGACAGTAAATAACAATGCGAGTGTTTCAGGGACTTTAACGGCAGGTAGTATAAATTTAGGCTTCGGTGCCGGTAGTGTAATTTTTCAAGGTTCCACCGGTTTGACTCAAGACAATGCTAATTTCTTTTACGACGATAACTTAAACGCATTAGGGATTGGCACAACCACAATTGCTACCTCTGCCTTAGTACAGTTGGAGTCCACAGCTAAAGGTTTGTTAACCCCCAGAATGACAACGGCTCAAAGAGACGCCATTGTTAGCCCAGCTACCGGATTGTTAATTTACAACACTACCACCAATCAGTTTAACGTTTATAATGGGACCACTTGGGGCGCATTAACCGGTGGTGGGTCTGGTAGTGGTGGCGTGGCTACTGGAACTGCAGGAGCTTTTGCTTATTATCAATCGTCCGATGCTTCGGTAAGTCCACAATCAATATTATTTTTTGCGAATAATTTAATTGGCATTGGCACCTCGACTCCGCAAGGACAATTACATATAAAAGCCACTACTTCTACGTTACCCACTTTAATTGCTCAGGCAACTTCTTCCCAAACTTCTAATTTAGTTGAGTGGTTAGATAATAGCGGTACTAAACTTGCCGTATTTACTCCCACGGGAGATTTTGGTTTAGGAACAGCTACGCCACTTGCGCTTTTGCATTTGCAGAACGTAGCCACTACCACTAAACCCCTTTTAATTTTAGCTTCTTCTTCCGGTTCTTCTTTCTTAACAGTGAATGCCTTAGGTTCCACCACTTTGTCTTCCTTAGGCACCGGCCTAGTGAGAAGTGTAGGCGGGGAATTAAACATTGGTGCTGTAGCCTTAAATTCGTCAGATGTTTCGGGTGTCTTAGGTTTAGCTAATGGTGGCTTAGGGACTACTACTTTAGGTAACCTATCTTTAGGAAGTGGTTTAGCCTTTACTTCTGGTGATGGCAAACTCTCTATTGTAGGCACTTCCACCACCATTGGTTTAACTGCCGGAGTTATCTCCAATGTCTCTACCGGCACAGCTGGCAACATCTTTAATATCTCCACTTCTACCAATGCTTTAGTCATTAACTTACCCACGGCTTCCCTAAATAACACTGGTCAACTGTCTAATACCGATTGGTTAACCTTTAACAACAAGTTGTCGGGGAGTTTAAGTGCGAATCAGATTTTGTATGCTACGGGTGCTACCACTACAGCGGGTAGTAACAATTTTATTTGGAATCCCACTGGCAATACTTTAAGCATTACTGGTTCTACTACCATTTCTAATTTACTCACTGTTTCGGCAACTTCCACTTTAGCTACTACTTCCATTACGCATTTATTAGTTAGTGGACCGACTACTTTAAACGGAGTAACTTACTCTTGGCCAGGGGCGTTACCAATAAGTAACCGAGTGCTTCAAAGCGATGCTTCGGGTAATTTAACTTGGGTGACAGATCAAACGGGTGGTGGTGGAAGCGTTTCTGGTGGCTTAACTGGTTATGTGACGACCTGGGCTTCTTCTACTGGTTTAACTTATGGCACCCTCATCGACAACGGCACAGTGGCCGGAGTCAATGCTTCTTCATCTACAGTTTCCTTTAACATTCAAGGCACAGGTGTGTTAGATCCTTTTAGAATCGCTTCTTCCACCGGTGTAACCTTAGCCGTAATGAAAGCCAATGGTTCCTTGGGAATTGGTTCTACTTCACCAACCGCTACTTTAGTCGTCCAAGGCACTTCTACTTTACCGGCTTTACCCATCTTTGCCGTAGCTTCTTCAACCGGTGATCAATACTTAACAGTGACTAATACTGGGAATGTGGGGATTGGCACTACTACACCAGTAGCTAAATTGGCTTTACAAGGCACAGCCGGGGCTAACGCTATTTTAGATTTAGCTTCCTCTACTGGAACATCGGTTCTTCGGGTGACAGAAAGTGGAAATGTAGGGATTGGGACAACTACACCCTCAAGAGCTTTAACGGTAAAAGACCCTTCCTCTTTTATTCCTTTACGTTTGGTAGATGTAAATGGATACGTTGTAGATTTTGCATCAGGTGGGACACAGTTTGATATTCGTGATGGTTCAGGAGTTGCACCTTTTGTAATTAAAAAGAGTAGTGGAGCTTTTACCAATTCTAATGTTTTAGTGGTTGATTCCACAACCGGTAATGTGGGGATTGCCAC
>CAZFXC010000019.1:0-14156 GCA_964522815.1 uncultured Candidatus Saccharibacteria bacterium | reverse complement strand
TTACCCACATTCCCGCGGTCGTCCCAAGCAATTGGCCCGAGTGATGAGTGAGTAGTGAGTTGTGAGTAAATTTCCCGAGCTTTGGCCACCAATTCGGGTTTATTTTTTAAAAGTGGAAACACGGCGCACTTATAGGGCGCTAAAGCATAAGGTAATTTTAAAGTAAGATTTTCCGGATTACTTTCATCGTAAGCGCTACATAACACAGCTAACAACGTTCGGTTTACGCCCCAAGTCGGCTCTATACAATGCGGTAAAAACTTTTCATTGGTTTGTGGATCTAAATACTCCAAACTTTCCCCAGAGGTTTTTTGATGCTGGGCCAAATCAAAATCGCTCCTATACGCCAAGCCATAAAGTTCTTTTTGTCCAAACGGAAATTTATATTCCGTGTCCACACTGCGTTTGCTGTAATGTGCTCTGTCGGCTTCCGGAATTTCTACAAATTCACACTTATCCAAAATCCCAATGGCCTTACACCAGGCCTTTTGCTCATTGAGCCAATATTCAAACCACTTTTCCCATTCTTCCTTTCTCACAAAATATTCTATTTCCATTTGTTCAAACTCCCGCGTGCGGAAAATAAAATTGCCAGGGGTGATTTCGTTTCTAAACGCCGGACCAATTTGCGCTATTCCAAAAGGGAGTTGTTTTCTCGCAGTATTCACCACATTTTTAAAATTAACAAACATACCTTGAGCTGTCTCGGGACGAAGATACACCACATTTTCAGACGATTCCACAGGACCAATGTGCGTTCTAAACATCAAGTTGAAATTTTTTGCTTCAGTAAATTCTTTGCCATTACATTTCTCGCAAACCCTCTCCCCTCCCCCTCTCCCAGTGGGAGAGGGCTGGGGTGAGGGTAGTTGGTCTGTTCTATATCTTTGATGGCATTTCAAGCACTCAATCATTGGATCATTAAAAGTCGCCACATGCCCGCTGGCCTGCCACACTTTAGGATTCATAATTAAAGCCGCATCAATCCCTACCACATCTTCGCGCGACTGCACAAATGTTTTCCACCACAATTGCTTAATATTATTTTTTAATTCCACCCCCAAAGGCCCGTAGTCCCAAGAATTGGCTAAACCACCGTAAATTTCCGACCCCGGAAACACAAACCCCCTACGCTTACAAAGTGATACGATCTTATCAATTAAACTTGATGGTTCTTGCATAAATTTATGTTTTCTTAAAATGCCCGACTAAAGTTAAAAAATACCCCACACTTACCACAACCAAAGCAGAAAGAAAAAATGGATTATGAGTTTTAACATACAAACTCATTAAAATAACTAAACCAAAAGTTCTCGCCAATAAGGTGGTTAAATATAATTGCCACAAACCTTTTCTGGCTAATTGAAAAACTACTATGGATAATAACAAAGCAAACATTCCGGCAAATTGCATAGGCACGCTGGGATAAACTTCCGAAGCAAACATGAATTTTTGAAATGGCTCGGGTACAAAAATTAAGCCCACAGCCGTAAACCCCAAATAACCGGCAATATAGTAAAAACTAAATTTTATGTATTTCATTTGCGTAGCACAAGGAGAACCTTATGGAACATTAGTATTTTAATTATAACAAATTTCCTTACTACCTGCTACTTGCTACCTCTCTATACTCTGCCACCATATCCTCAAAATAATCGTAAGTTATAGCTTGTCTGATTTTAGCCATTAAATTCAAGTAAAATTTTAAATTATGCATAGTGGCAAGACGAATCGCCAAGGGCTCGCCCGTAGCAAATAAATGACGTAAATAGCTCTTGGTATGATTCAAGCACAAATAACAGTCGCAAGTGTTGTCCACGGGAGTAAAATCTTCTTTATATTTTTCATTGTCAATATTTATGGTGGAGTAGCCTTCGCGCTGTTCACTGTCCACTGACCACTTAGCACTAATATACAATCTCCCATGTCTGGCTTCCCGAGTTGGAATTACACAATCAAAAGTATCACAGCCTCGCGCCACGGCTTGCACGATATCCAACGGCGTACCTACGCCCAATAAATGTTTTGGTGCATTGTCTGGCAAGTGTGGCATGGCATATTCTATGGCTTTCATCATTTCCTCGTGAGGTTCACCGACCGCCACCCCGCCAATCGCAAAACCCTCAAAACCTAAATTCACCAT
The DNA here is from genome assembly GCA_964522815.1 of uncultured Candidatus Saccharibacteria bacterium. Classification (GTDB taxonomy): domain Bacteria; phylum Patescibacteriota; class Doudnabacteria; order UBA920; family UBA920; genus JBBTRN01. The sequence goes on along the minus strand of CAZFXC010000019.1, from coordinate 12,013 downwards.
ATCTTTAGCTGACTGGGCTCTTAAATCTGAAAAACTTGCCCCTTGCACAATCCCCCACAATTTTTGTCCTGGGTTGATAGGATCCCCATTTTCTATAATATTTTTATGCTCTTTAATGGCTCTCTCTGCCCAGCGTCTGGTTAATTCAATTGATGATTTGGAACGTTCATACTCAAACGGAAACCCAGGAAAATCATCTAAAATTAAACAAATATCACTGCCCAAATTAGCTTGAATTTGCATACTCTTCTCCGGAGACAAAATTTCCTGCCTACCGTCCAAATCAAACTGAAACCACACGCCCACTTCCATTACCTTCCTCATTTTGGCCAAAGAAAAAACCTGAAACCCGCCACTGTCGGTAAAAATTGGCCCTTTCCAATTCATAAATTTATGCAGACCCCCGGCTTTGTAAATTAAAGTGTCCCCCGGCCTTTGCCACAAGTGATACGTATTTGCCAAAATTATATCCGCCCCCCAAAACTTCAATTCTTCACTAGTTATAGATTTAACCGCACCTTTAGTCCCAATCGGTAAAAACGCTGGCGTCTGGATGTCTCCATGCGCTGTATGAATCACTCCATTGCGAGCTTTTGATGCAGAATCAGATTTTATCAGTTCAAAATATGGCATAATGAATACAGTATAACAAAATACTCTCGCCTTTGGCGAGAGTATTTTTAAATTAAAACCTATCGGTCAAAACTTCTTTTGGGTGAACGTCCATGACCGTTTCCATGCCCACCTCTACCGCCAAACGACGGCCTGCGGGCTTGTCCGCCGAAGCCTTGGCGAAGGTGGGGTCTGGTATCATCAAACTGATGACTGGCGCTTTGTGCCAATTGTTCGGGAGTAGCCGGCTCGGCAAAAGGTTTATGAGTTAAATTAATTCTGCCTTGCTCATCGATTTCGCTCACTTGAACTTTTAAGGTATCTCCCACATTGCACACATCTTCCACTCGACCCACTCGATAATTGGCTAATTGAGAAATATGCACCAGACCTTCCTTGCCCGGCAAGACTTCCACAAAAGCGCCAAAATCCATGAGCCGAGTAACTTTCCCTTCATAAATTTCTCCGGGTTCCACTTCTTTCACAATATTCTGAATCCACGCCACAGCTTTCTTAGCGCTTTCGGCATCCGTGGAAGTAACCATTACCAAACCGTCATCTTCAATATCAATTTTCACCCCAGGGCAGTTGGCAATAATTTCATTTATGGTTTTCCCTCCACTTCCAATTACTTCGCGAATCTTATCGGGTTTAATTTTGAAACTGGTAATCCTCGGAGCAAAAGGAGATAAATCGGCTCTAGGCGCAGAAAGCGCTTCCTTCATTTTAGCAATTATATGAACCCTAGCTGGCTTGGCTTGCTGTAAAGCCTGGGCTAAAATCTCCGCACTTAAGCCCTTTAATTTCATATCTAGTTGCAGAGCGGTTACTCCGATTTCATTGCCAGTAACTTTAAAATCCATGTGACCGTTAAAATCTTCAATACCGGCAATATCGGTTAGAACTTTAAAGTGAGAAGGATTTTTTTCATCCATCACGAGGCCCATAGCACACCCGCCAATGACTTCTTTAATCGGCACACCCGCATCCATTAGTGCTAACGTGGAACCGCAAGTACTCGCCATAGAAGTAGAACCATTACTCGACATAATTTCCGAAACCAAACGCATAGTGTAAGGAAATTCTTCTTGTGGAGGCAAGACTACTTCCACAGCTCTTTCGGCAAGCGCCCCATGACCGATTTCTCGCCTACCCGGACCTCTAACCGGCGCCACCTCGCCAACCGAATAACCGGGCATATTATAGTGGTGAATGTAACGTTTAGTTCGACCTTCGCTAGGATCCTCCATACCATCTAGAGTTTGCTCATCGCCTTTACTCCCTAAAGTAACAATAGTCAAAGCTTGGGTCTCGCCTCGAGTAAACAAAGCGCTCCCATGAGTCCTAGGCAATACCCCTACCTCACAACTAATTGGCCGAGTTTCATTTAACGCCCGACCGTCAACTCGCCTTTCCTTTTCCAAAATTTGTTTTTGGGTATATTTTTTAATTAATTTATCCACGACAGCTTCGGTTTCCTTTTCTAAATCTATATCGGCTCTTTCACCTAAAGCAGTTTTAACGGCTGTTAAAACTTCAGCGTTTAAATTGGTAATATTTACTTCTCTTTGTTCTTTCGACTTTACATATACCGCGGAGTCAATCTTATCTTCAGTTAAAACTTTTTTAACTTCTGCCATGACTTCGGCATTAGCTTTCACAATAATGGGTTCGGTTTTAGCTTTACCAATTTGTTTAGCAAAAGCTAATTGGCATTTAACCAATTCGCCTAAATATTTTTGGGCAAATTTTATACCTTCTACAATCTCTGTTTCAGCCACTAACTTCGCGCCCATTTCCACCATAATAATGTGCTCAGCGGTTCCACATACAATTAAATCCATTACCGATTTTTCACTTTGTTCATGCGTCGGATTAATAACATAATTGCCATCAATTTTACCGACCCGCACACCGGCCACAGGACCATCAAAAGGAATATTTGATATCGCCAAAGCCATACTCGCAGCATTAACCGCTAGCATATCCGGTTCATTCTGACCGTCAATACATAAAATCGTGGTAATAATTTGCACATCATTCCGCATCCCATCTGGGAACAAGGGTCTGAGAGTCCTATCGATAACCCGTCCTTTTAAAATTGCGTCATCAGTAGCCCGACCTTCTCTTTTTATCCATCTACTACCTTTAATTTTTCCCGCAGCGTATAAACGCTCTTCGTAATCCATTAAGAGAGGAAAAAAATCAATCCCTTCTCTGGCTTGATTCTTCATCACCGCAGTTGCCAACACCACGGTATCTCCCACTCTCGCTAACACCGCTCCACTGGCCTGACCTGCCAATTTGCCAGTTTCAAAAACAAAATCAGCTTCACCGATTTTGCAAGAAATCTTTTTTACTTCCATATTGTTTTCCCCCCACTTTCTAGATATTCACAATTCAACCGACTGTCAAAATTCAAATAATTTTAACGGTTGGAAAAATGAGAAACATTCAGAAAGTGAAGGGTGCATTTCCGCCTGATTTATAGATTTACGATGACTTTAAGAAGCCTATCGCTGTATCTATAAACCAGAACATTTTAATTAATGATTCTCTAAAACTGCATTAATTTTAGCTAAAATTTCATCCGGTGTAAAGTAGGCTTTGATCATATAATCTTTCACGTCGTATTGTTGAGCTTTTAAAATATCTTCTTTGCTCCACAAATTACTTAAAACAATGACTGGAGTTTTAGCAATTTTACTATCCGGATGCGCTCTTAACCTTTTCAGCACTTCATAACCATCCATATTGGGCATCATTAAATCCATTACTACCAAATCCGGCTTTTCTTCTTCCACTAAAATATAACCTTGACTGCCATCTTCTGCTGGCTTAACATCAAATCCGGCTTTAGTAAGCTTATGGAGCATAATCTCCCTCATAGCTAAATCATCTTCCATAACGACTATTTTTTTATTTTGTATCATAAATATACTTTTATATGATATAATATATCAGAAAAATAAACTAATGTCCAAAAAATAATAAAGTGAAAAATATTATTCTAACAGGAAAAAATCTTACCATTAGTCAAATTGACTCTTTGGTAAATGCCGAAGAAACCAAAGTAATTTTGGAAAAAAAAGCTTTAAACAAAGTCCAAGCCACTCAAAAATTTTTAAATAAAACTCTTCAAAAAAATAACAAAATTATTTATGGGGTAAATACCGGCTTTGGACCAATGGCCAATTACATTTTGGCTAAAGACCAAATTTTGGATTTGCAAAATAATCTAATTTTAAGCCATGCCGTTGGTTTGGGGCAAAGTATAAATAAAAAATTTGTTCATGCTGCGATGATTATTCGGATGAACACCTTACTCAACGGGCACTCCGCGATTTCACCTGAACTATTACAACAACTACGCAAGCTGATTAATTTAAAAATTCTCCCCGTAGTACCGGAGCATGGCGCGGTTGGCACCAGCGGAGACTTAGTCCAGCTGGCTCATATTGCTTTAACTCTTTTAGGTAAAGGCGAAGCTTACTATAAAAATAAAAAACAAAAAGTTGCCACCATCTTTAAGCAAACTGGATTAAAACCTTATAGACTAAAGCCCAAAGAAGGCTTGTCGTTAATAAATGGCACCAGCATGATGACAGGCATCGCCAGCTTGGTCTGCAGGGACAGCCGAAACCTCTTAAGCCTAGCGGTTCGCAACGGCTGCTTAGCTTTAGAAATTGTTAAAGCATATGAGGACAGTTTTAGCGAAAAACTCCACCAACTAAGACCCCACACAGGACAACGAATTATTGCCGAACAGATGCGAAAAATTTTAAATAATTCGTCCCTAATTAGAAGTCGTACGGTTTTGGCAAAACATGCCAATCACGGGAATACCGTAAACAAAATAAATGAGTCGGTTCAAGAAATTTATTCGCTACGTTGTACAGCCCAAATTCTTGGACCTATCTACGAAACCCTTGCTTCTGCCTGGAAAACTACGGAAACGGAAATGAACTCAGTAACCGACAATCCTATTGTTGACAGAGAAAGCAATGAATTCCTCCATGGTGGTAACTTTCACGGTGACTATATATCCGTAGCAATGGACCAGCTAAAAATTAGCATGGTAAAATTAACCATGCTTTCCGAACGGCGTTTGAATTTTTTCCTCAACCATAAAATTAATCAGACCTTCCCGCCATTTTTAAATTTAGACACGCCCGGTTTGACTTTAAGTCTGCAAGCCCTACAATTTGTTGCCACCTCTACAACTGCCCAAAGCCAAACCCTAGCTTACCCGATGAACCTTCATTCTATTTCCACCAACGGCGACAACCAAGACGTGGTTAGCATGGGTACAGATTCAGCTTTATTAGCTCAAAAAATTCAAGAAAATTGTTACATCGTGCAAACTATTGAGCTATTTGCTTTATGTCAAGCTGTGGATTATTTAAATATTTCCAGTAGTCTTTCACCAGAGTCTAAAAAATTGTTTAAATTTGTCAGAAGCCATATAAAAAAATTGGTTAACGACAGAGAAATACAGGCTGAATTGGGGTCATTCTTGAGCGAAATACCATCATGGCCGGAAATAAACTTATTTACAAAATTTTAACTTATGAGGCCAACCATATACAAAAAACGACCCCCAATTAAAGACGTTAAAGTAGTTGACGCGCACTCAGGCGCATTGGAAGAACTATTTTTTATCCAAAATCCCTACCGCAAAAAAGGCGAAAAACAGACCAACGACCAATTAGCCAATTTTAAGGCACACAACAAGCTAACCGCAACTTGGATACATTACCCTAAAGAAAAAGTGTTGGTAAAAACCTTGGCGGAAAAACATTTTTTTGAGTTAAGAACCTCACGAAATAAAAACCTAATCACAAAACTTGAACAACAAAATTTTAGAAACCTATCTGTGGGTATTGCCGGTTTATCGGTAGGTTCCTGTGTGCTGGCCACTTTAGTTGTAAGTGGCGGTCCCAAAAAAATTAAGATTGCTGATTTTGATACTTTGGAACTTACCAATTTAAACCGAATCCGGGCCACTCTTTTAGATATCGGTAAAAGTAAAGTTGAAATTGCTGCAAGAGAAGTTTGGCGATTAGATCCATTTGCGGAACTAACCCTTTTTGACAAGGGTTTAGACGAACACAATCTGAAAAATTTTCTTTTAGGCAAACCTAAACTAAACATATTTATTGACGAAATGGACAATATTCCTTTAAAAATACAAGCTCGAATTTTGTGTAAAAGCCATAATATACCGGTCATTATGGCTACCGACAACGGTGATTCCGTATTGCTGGATATTGAAAGATATGATCTTGAGCCAACACGAAAAATATTTCACGGCTTACTGCCCCAAATAGAAAAAATAAATTTACAAACACTTACCCATAAAACCTGGCTGACATTGGCCACTAAAATAATTGGACCTGAATTTTTAACTCCAGCCATGCAGGCTTCACTTTTAGAAATTGGCAAAATAATTCCGGCAGTGCCACAACTGGGCTCTACTGCGGGAATGGCCGGAGCAGCGGTCTGTCTAGCTCTGCGCAGGATAGCGAACGGACAAAGTATGCCTTCTGGCAGATATCATATTTCTCTGGAAGAAAAACTCATTCCCAAATACCTAGAACCCAAAGCAATCAAGCATAGAAAAAAGCAAACTGAAAAATTTCAACTAAACTTTGGAACTTAAAATATGAAAAGTGATTTTTACCAGGCGCTTAAAATCTTTCAAACCGCAGCTAAAGCCGTACCAGCTTATCAAAAACTGCTGGATCAATTTAAAATTCAACCAAGCAAAATAAAAAACGAGCAGGATTTTAAAAACCTGCCCGTGTTAGATAAAAAAACTTACATTCACAAGTTTCAGCTGAACGAACTCATACCTAAGGGCAATTTCCCTCCTATTGCATACGGTAGCTCCGGCTCCACTGGCAAAACGACATTTTGGTTTAGAAACCAGCCACAAGAAAAATACGCAAGCAACGCTCATGAAACGATTATTAACGACATTTTTCGCATCAACAAAAAAGATTCCACACTAGTAATAATATGCTTCTCCATGGGGGTGTGGGTGGCTGGCAACTCTGAAGCTGCGGCATTTAAGGCGCTGTCAGAACAAGGCTACAACCTCACAACCATTACGCCAGGAATAGAAAAAAATGATACGATAAATATTTTTAAAACCATCGCTCTTTTTTTCAAACATATTATCTTAGCAGGTTACCCGCCTTTTATCAGTGACTTACTTCATAGCTTAAAGGATGAAAAAATAAATTTAAAAAATGTAAAAATTTTGACCGCAGGTGACAATTTTACGGAACACTGGCGAGAAACTGTAATGCGTTTAACGAATAATCATCTTCCCGGTAACATTATTAATATATACGGCTGCGCCGATGCCGGCATGTTAGGCTTTGAAACTCCTCTTAGTATTTTTATAAGAAAACAGGCCAAAAACAATCCACAACTTTTTAGAGCATTGTTTGGAGAGTGTCAAACTGAACCAGCTTTAGTGCAGTACAACCCAAATAAAGTATTCTTTGAAGAACATAATGGCGAACTAATTTTTACCATAAATTCTGGAATTCCACTAGTCAGGTATAATATCCACGATACCGGTAAAGTCTTTTCTTACTTTGAACTTTGCGACATTTTAAAAAAATTTAATTTACTTGATCAAGTAAGGAAATCCAACATTGCCAAATGGACAATGCCGTTTTTAATAAAAAGCGGTAGAACAGATGTGGCTGTTACTTTTTACGCTATTAATATTTACCCTGAGCATCTTCGTGCCGGCATAGAAGACAAACGGATTACCCAAACTTTTTCCGGCAACTTTCTTTCCTATAACCAAAATGGTCAAAACCACAAGACCCACCAATTGCATTTGGTCTTAGAACTCGCACCTAATAAACATCCGAATAAAAAAATTAATTTACAGTCCCAAAAGGTGATAGTAGAACATTTGCTTCATGAGAATATTGAATACAGAAAACTTTTCAGTACAATTGGCAATAAAGCCTTACCTATAATTCACCTAAAAAAATATGGAACATTAAATGCAAAATCCGGACTTTTTTACCAAAGAGGCAAAAAACCAAAAATAATTTCATAATATGAAAAAAATTACAGAACAAATTTTAGAAAATGCAATTTTTGCCCCTTCCGGCGACAATTCCCAACCTTGGGAATTTATTTGCCAAGATTTGAAAATTCAAATAAAAAACCTACCCCAAAAAGATAATAAAATTTTTAACTTTGAGCAAAGAGGGTCGTACATTGCCCATGGCGCATTATTAGAAAATATTACCCAATTAGCAAAACTTCATGGCCACGAAGCCAAAATTACCTTTTTCCCTGACTCAAGCAACAAAAATATTACCGCTGAAGTGAAGTTAATACCTTCTTCGTTAAAACCCGAATCTGAAATACTTAGGTTAATTAGAGAAAGAAACACAAACAGAAAAAAATATCAATCTATTCCTTTAACCCCAGAACAAAAGCAAAAAATCTTAGTCGCTGTAGGAAGTCAAAAAAAATTATTGTTCTGTGAGGATGAGGCGAGTAAACATTTACTCGCTCAATCTGTCAGTATAACAGAACGGATAATGCTGGAATACAAACCTTTACATGAAGCTTTTTTTTCTATGATTCGCTGGAGCGAAAAAGAGGAGCAACAAAAACATGGCGGATTAAACATAAAGACCTTAGAGCTTTTACCTCCTCAAAAGTTAATATTCAAATGGTTCAGCCACTGGAATGCTTCGGCTATTTTAAGAAGAGTCGGGCTACCAAAATTTATTGCTTTAGAAAATTCCAAAATTTACTCTTCCTGCTCGGCTATTTGCGCTTTAGTAATGGAAAGCGAAGCGCCAAAAGATTTTTTACAGACCGGAATGGAGTTACAGAGAATTTGGCTAACGGCGACTAAATTAGGCCTGAGCATGCAACCAATTGCCGGAGTATTATATTTATACCAAAGATTAGTAACCTCTGGTTTACCAAACCTTCCCGAAAATCAAAAAAAATTAATTATCACCGCCGTAGAAAACATTCAACATACTTTTAATAATCCCACAGGGGTTATTACCATGATGTTTAGAATTGGCCAGAGCAATCCGCCCAGTGCCAGATCTATTAAATTCCCTCCTAAAATCACCTATCAAAATTCATGACTATTTTATCGCATTTGGATCTACTCACGGTTGGTATAATAATTGCAGCAACAGGCATTCTGGGCTCTGTGGCGTTTTTTAATAACCCTAAGAGTATAACCAATAAAAGTTTTCTAGCCTTCTGCGTTTTAACAATAATTTGGGGTTCATTAAATTATTTGAGCTACCAGATTACTATACCAAAACTTGCATTTTGGCTTTTAAAAATCAGTATTTTTTCAGCGGTTTGGCATGCTTTCTTTTTATTCCAGCTCTTGTATGTGTTTCCAAAGGAAGCGGTTATTTGGCCCAAACTCTATAAATATTGTCTGTTGCCTTTTGTTATGTTAACAGCCTTAAGTAATCTGACTTCGTTTACTTTTCAAGCAATCGCGGAACTATCAGTGGACGGCAGAATAACCAAAGTAACAAATGGTCCCGGAATTATACTTTTTTCAACTTTAATTTTTGGATTTATAATTAGCGGTATAATAATTTTTATTTATAAACTTCGTAAGGGAAAAGAGTTGGACAAAAAACAAGGCAAACCCGTAATTATTGGCGTAATAACCACCTTTTCTTGCATTTTAATTTTTAACTTTATCTTGCCCGCATTTTTTAATAACTCTCAATATATTGAATTAGGCGCTTTATTTTTTTTCCCATTCATTATGGGCATTGGTTACTCAATTTTTAAACATAAACTCCTTAATTTAAAAATTATTTCCACGGAAATTCTTACCTTTGTATTAGCTCTGGTCATTTTGCTTGAAGCGATTAATTCGGCAGATGTTATAACGTTATTATTTAAAACATCAATCTTCATACTGGTGGTTTGTCTAGGTATACTGCTTATTAAAACCGTTATTAAGGAAGTTCGGCAACGCGAGCAACTCGAAATCTTGGATAAAGAGTTGGCTGAAGCCAACGAAAAATTAACGGTCTTAGATAAAGCCAGGGCGGAATTCATTTCCATCGCCAGTCACCAACTGCGCACCCCGCCGGCAACAGTAAAATGGTATTTAGCATCCATACTTTCCGGTGATTACGGAGAAGTCCCCGCTAACTTAAAAGAAATTATCATCAAAGCTGAAAGGTCAAACAACCTACTTATTGCTCTCATTGAAGACATCTTAAATGTCTCCAGAATTGAACGTGGAACCTTAGAGTTTTTATTTGAAGAAGTGGACTTTTATAATTTAGCTAAAATAACTTTTGAACAATTAGAACCTCTAGCTCAAGACAAAAAAATTAAGTTGGAATTTATTTGCAAAAACTTACCCTTACCCAAAATAATGGCAGATAAAGAAAAACTCAGACAAGTTATGAATAATCTAATAGACAATGCTATTAAATACACCCCGAGTGGACAAGTACAAATTATTGTTAGTATGAACCAAACAGAAGTGCGTTTTGAAGTTAAAGACTCGGGTAAAGGCATTAGTCCAGACGAATTAAACAAAATATTTGAAAAATATACGAGAGGAAAAGAATCTTTCAAACAAGCTGCGGGCTTAGGTTTGGGCCTGTATGTAGCTAAAATTGTAATTAAGGAACATCAAGGTAAAATTTGGGCGGAAAGCCCTGGCGAAGGTAAAGGCTCTAGCTTTATCTTTACTTTGCCCATTCACTCTCATTTAAACACCAAAAGTCAAGTAGACTTCAACACAATTAATTCTACTCCCAAACAAAAATCCTCTACTTAAAGAGGATTTTTGATACTACCTAATACTTCATGTTCAAAATTTAGTAAAAATCTTTCCGGGTCAGGAGTCGAACCAAACATAATGTGTTCTACACTGTCTCTTTGACCTTTACTATGCTCACTCTCCACACCCTTTTTCTGAAACCACTCTGCCCAATTTTTACTAAATGTTTTATAACCTTCTGAACCTTCTTTACCAAATTTTTTTTCTATAACTACGTACTTAAATTTATCACAAATTTCTATAAATTGACTTTTTTCTCCAACTGAAAGAAACCCGTTGGTTTGCAAAATATTTTTTAATTTTTGAGTTTCTTTTTGAATGTAAACAGTCTGACAAACCTCTATACATAATTTACGCCAATCTTGCTCAAAAGTGTTTAAATCTAACATAAGTTATTGAATTTTTATTCTTGCTCTTCCACAATCGGTTCAACTTTTTTAGCGCTTTTTTCCACGGTTTCCACAATTTTAATCTTTAACTTATCAGCAATTTTTAAATATCGCTTTTCATCTTCCCCTTTTAAGAATCTCAGTAATCTTCGGCGATTACCTACCATTTTTAAAAGTCCTCTTCTGGAATGATTATCTTTTTTATGAATTTTCAAGTGCTCCTGCACCCTTGCAATCTCCTCGGTTAAAATAGCAATTTGCACCTCTGGACTGCCCGTGTCATCTTTGTGCGTTCGAAACTTTTTAATAATTTCATTTTTCTCTTTAGGAGTTAACATTTCTTTATTCCTTTCACGTGATAAATTGCGGATACTTTTTACCGCATTTCCAATTTATCCGTGGCTTAATTAATTTGATTGATTATACCAAAAAACTCACTCTTTTGGCAAATGCGACTTTGGAAAGATTAAATAGTTTAAAAATTCTTTAACGACATTGTATTGGGTTAATTGTTCAAAACTTTTAAGCCCGGGAAAGCGGTTTACTTCTAAAGTATAAAGTTTTCCTGAATTATCTTCTAATATGTCAACTTTAGATAATTCTCGGCCAAGAATTTTGGACGCTTGTTCGGCAACTTCTATCAATTTTTTTATTTTACTGTTCCCCCTCACCCTACCCTCTCCCTCAAGGGAGAGGAGGCAATTAGAATCAAAATCCGCTCTGCCTAATTGGGTATTGAATTCAAACCTCAATACTACTGGAAGTGCTTTGTAGCCTACACATATAACTTTATATTCATATTTTGCTGGTATATATTCTTGAACCAGCCACTCCTGCGCCCAACTTTTATGCTTTTGATAATGGGCGTCCGACGAAGCCTTGGCAAGGTCGGATAAAATTTTTTTTAGTTGCTCCTCATTTTGAATTAAGAAGGTGCCTTTGGCTTTCATCCCATAAATCCATTTTAGAACTAGTGGGTAGTGGGTAGTGGGTAGTGAGTAGTGGGTAGTAAATACACTCTCTTTCTGCTTACTGAGCACTGACCACTGTTCACTGTCAACTATCTTGGATGTCCTTGGTATTGATAACCCTGCTTTTTTAAGCTTCTTATAATCTTCCCACTTACCCTTACCCAGTTCCCCCTTGGCAATATTGGCATCAACTACCCGACCACCCT
>CAZFXC010000018.1:0-14930 GCA_964522815.1 uncultured Candidatus Saccharibacteria bacterium | reverse complement strand
TAATAAATTCAAATTAGTTTTTAAATCCAATTTTCTTTCTAGTCTCCCATTCAAATTAACTAAAAATATTTCACCGGTGGCAGAAATCACCATACTTACTACATGTCCGCCAAGGCAGGTAAAATCCGGTTTAGACAACACACCATGAGCATGTAAAACTATCTCTTGATTGAGAAGCGAAAGGTTGCCTGTAAAAGAAACAATCTCCAAATTTGCCTCAAACTTTTCTGTATGGTATCGCTGACTTGCCATATCAAAATATGCCAGCTCAGCTTGGCTACACGCTCCAATACCACTAAAATATGCCGAGGTAATTTTTGCCTGTTTAGCAAAAATCTTTATGGCAGAAAAAACTTCTTCTCCGGTTTCTAAACGTAAAATATACCTAAATTGATCTTGTAAAACAACTTTCATAAATACTAGCCAAGCTTTACCGATCGACTCAAAACCTCATTCACCTTTTTTACCACTTCATCTATCGATTGGTCACTCTTAAGTAAATAATCCGTAGCTCCAGCTTCCACGATCTTACTAATAGTTTCCACATCACCAATATTGGTTAAGACAATGACTGGTAATTTTTCAGTCTCAGGGTTGGACTTAAATTCCCACAACACGCCAATTCCATCTAATTTGGGCATCATAATGTCTAACAACACCAAATCTGGTTTAATTTCTTTGGCTTTCGCAACCGCTTCTTCTCCATCGTAAGCTGGAAAAGGCTCAAAACCCGCTGACCTTAAACCGTCACACAAGGAGCCGGAAATGAGTTTATCGTCTTCGGCAACTAAAATTTTTGCCATATTTGTTTTCCTTTCTATTAATTTTTTAGACTAAGAGATGAAACAAACCTACTAATTACGACCAATTTACAAATGATATAACCTTGTATTCGTAATTATTCGTAAATTCGTTCCATTTGTAAATTTGATTTACTTAATTGGTAACGAAAAATAAAAAATACTCCCCAAATTCTCTCCCGCACTCTCTGCCCAAATTTTACCATTATGCGATTCCACAATACCTTTACTTACCACCAATCCCAAACCTGTGCCTTTACGGCTTCTGTCTCCGGATTTTAATTGTTTAAACTTAGAAAACAACATATTTAAATCTTCTTGTGGAATACCAATCCCGGAATCTTTTACTGCCACCACGACTTGATTGTCTGTTTCTTTAACTTGTAAATCCACGTGAATTTCCCCACTGTCAGTATATTTAATAGCATTAGAAAGTAAATTGCCTAAGACTTGAGAAATCCTTACTTTATCTAATTTTACCATGCATTTAGGTGGATTCGTCAAACTAATGGTCAAATGTTTCATTTCTACTTGCGGGGTAAAAGCCCGAACTTGCGACATTAAAATTTCCACTAAATCATTTTCCTGTAAATTTAATTCAAATTTTCCCGCTTCAATTTTTGCCACATCTAACAAATCATTCACTAATTCCAACATATTGTTAGAAGCCGTTTCAATGGTGACGGCGGTATCTTTAATTTTTTGAGGATCAATGCCTTGGGCAGTGGCCAAATTTTTCACCATACTTTCCGAAGACCAACGCACGGCTGTGAGAGGAGCTCGAAGCTCATGCACCATCATGGCTGTAAATTCTTGCCTTAACTTTTCTAAAGACTTTTCGGTTGTAATATCATGAAATAACACGCTCGCCCCAAACACTAATCCGGAATTGTCTTTCACCGGCGAAACGGTAATTTCTAATGCCTTATCTTTTATAAACACTTCGGGCGAAATCACTGGCTTATCTTGTTTGATGGCCTGTTCAATTTTTGTTCGCAAATCTAACTTACCAGCCAAACCGTCAACAATGTCAAAAATGGTAACCGATTTATCTTCAGACAAATTAAAAATTTTTCTAATAGTGGGATTATAAACTAATAACTGATTATGCGTATCCACCATAATGACTCCATCAATTAAAGAATAAATTATCGCGGCCAATTTCCCTTTTTCGCTCTCTAACACTGCTTGGAGCCTGGACACAGCTAAAGCGGCTTGATTGGTTATAGTATATAAAATCGTCGCTTGATTATCCCCATATTGACCTTTGGTCTGACTGGCAACATTAATTAAACCAACCAATTTACCCGAAATAACTACGGGTAAATTAAAAAAGGACTGTACGCTAATCCTTAAACTGTCATCTAAAATATTGCCGGTGATACTTGTGTCGATCGTTTCAGGCTTGATTTCTTTATTTAAAATTGCCGAATACGAATCTAACATTTTCTCTTTTACTTCTTCTATAAACTTATGACTTACAGAGTTTTCTACCTGACATTTAAATACCACTTGTTCATTTGGTTCGAGCACCATATAAGACACCGTATCGTACTCCAACAAATTTCCCAAACTACTGGTAATAATGTCCACAATCTTATTGGTATCTAAAGAATAACCAATTCTTTCGTTAATCTCCTTTAACACCTGAGCCTGGTAAACTTTTTGTTGCAGTTCCAAAGATTGTGAAGCAGCGGAACTTAAAAACTTTCTTTCTCGCATGGTGGAATACGCATAACCCGCGACCACAATCGCCAGCATAAAAAAATTGATGATTAACAAATAATTTAAAAACATGTGGTTTTAAAAATTTCTATTTTTATAACCCTTTTAAAGGGGGGTACTTTTCGACTAAACTATTCAAAGTCATTTGGGTGATTTGCTCAGATAATTGCATATACTCATTAGCCACACCTTTTAAAACCAATTGCGGATCTCCTGCTACAGACATTACATTTCCATCATCACTGATTTTTAAACCTGAAACTTTTCTAGCCTTATCTAAAGCAATATTAGGACCCAATACCACCATTTGTTTTTTAATTAAATCTGTTAACATTTGTTTATATTGTTCATCTGCCATGTTTATTTCCTTTCGCTTTTAAAATTACTCATTAATTATACCATATTATTTAATTTCATAAAAAAAGTTAGGTTCACTATTTATTAACCTTAACCGCTTGTCTTCTAACTGACTATCTGACAAAACATACACCGGTCGATTTTTTGGCATTTGCTTTATTAGTAAAAATAACGGTTGTCGATTATAAATTTCCATGGCGTCCAAACCGGAAAAATACTGAAAATATAAATGAGATTTTTTTAAAAGTGAAAAATGAGTAAGCACAATCGCCTTGGCAGGTAATTGAGCTTTAAGTTCCATAGCTGAATCTCTTAGCTGTTTTTGAGTTAAAAAATCGGTAACTTGGCTTACTTTCTGATTATTGATTTGCATCGCTCTTAAGTAAGTTCCCACAACCAATAAAATACTACAGACTAACACCCCTTTAGCTACAACAGCTAAATTATATTTGGCATTAATAAACTTGAAGATAGCATACATCCCCCCTAAACATAAACCGGAAAAAATTAACAGTACGGATCTTTGAATGAAAGTATACTCTTGAAAAAAATGAAATTTGATCTGAGCCACATCTAAACGAATGAAACCATAGGCCATAATACTTAAAAAAGCATAAGCCATAACTAGCGCGTATTTTTTGGTTTGTATTTGCCTTAGGAAGAATTGCGCCAATAAAATATAAAATACGGGTAGCACCACGAGCATAAAATTGGAAATTTTTGTCATACCAACTGACAAAGGAATCAAAAACGCCAAAATCCAAATAGCTAAAATTCGAATTTTTTTCTGCCTATCCCAAACATACAAAGCAAAAACCAAACCAGAAAGCATAACTAAATAAGCCTGAGGCATAAATATATCCCTTAAATACACAGTTAAGTAATAATCCCAAGGCCGACCCCAATACTCCAAATATTTAAATAAATGCAATACCTGCAAACTCTGTTCAAAAAAATATTCCGCCGGATACATAATTAGCAGATAAATTTTTTCCGGAAAAATTATTAGACTGGTCCATAAGCCAGCATATAAAAGCGCAGTCCAATGCTTGAAAACTTGAGGAGTAAATTTATAAAATCTTTGCTTATGAAATATTTCACTAAAGAAAGGAATAAAAAACAGTAAAGCCAACCCCCCCTTACTTAAATAAGCTAATCCGGTAAATAAGCCAAATAACCAACACTTCTGCCGACACTGAATAATATCATTAGATTCGCTCATATTTAAAATTTGATTTAAGGCTAACAGGCCAAAACTGACAAACATTAAATCATGGAGTCCGGAAAATTGCCTACCAGTAACCAATTCCAAAATGTATGGATTTATAATCCAAAACCCACTAGCCACCCAAGCGGATACGACATCAAAATGTTTTTTAACCAACCAAAATAGTAAAAGCGCTGTCAAAAGAGCAAATATTACCCCAGGTAAACGAAACGCAAATAAACTTGGAAAAATCTTATAAATTCCGGCTTGCAAATACAAAGGCAACAGGGGTTTATGCACCCAAATGTAATTATTGGTCCAATCTTGAAAGTCACTCCCAATGTCGGTTAAATGTAATTTGGGTGGCCAAATATTTTGACTTAAATTTTTTACCACATTAACATGAACGACTTCGTCCCATAAAGTAATGTATTGATTACCTAAATTTTGAAAATAAAAAATTGCCCCAATGGCTAAAATTAAAAACACGGGGATCCATTGCCCTACATGGTTGTGTAAAAGATAACTCCAAATAGTTTTTAAAAATTTCACCCCTACATCATAACACAAAACCCCGACTTGCAGTTTAACTCCTAATCCTTAAAGGAAGCCAAATAAATTAACAATCCCTTAATAGTATGCAGACGATTTTCCGCTTGCTCAAAAACCAATGATCTGGTGGATTCAAAAACCTCATCAGCCACTTCTTCGTTCGGATGTTTGGGCAAACAATGCATAAATACCGCAGATTTTTTAGCTAACTTAAACATAGTTTCCGTAACCTGAAACCCTTTAAAAGCTTTTCTTCGCACATCAGCCTCAGCTTCCTGTCCCATACTTACCCAAGTATCGGTATAAATTACATCTGCGCCTTTTACAGCCTGACGAATATTACTGGTGATAAATAACTTACCTTGACTGTGTGCCTTTAACTTCCTTGCGTGGATTATAATGTCTTGATGCGGTTCATATTTTTTTGGTGTGACTACTCGCATATCCAAGCCCAAAGCCATACCGGTTAAAATAAGCGAATTACACACATTATTTCCATCACCCACAAAAGCCAATTTAATACCCTTTAAACTACCAAATCTTTCTTGCAAAGTCAGCATATCAGCTAAAATCTGGCAAGGATGATACATATCACTTAACGCATTTACCACTGGCTTAGAACAATTTTTAGCCAATTCTTCCAAAGTGGCATGCGCATAAACCCGTGCCACGACCAAGTCTACCCAACGCTCTAAATTTCTGGCAATATCGGCAATTGGCTCTCTGTCTGGGATTTTTCCGTCATTTAACACCGAATACCCGCCTAATTGTTCAATCCCAATCTGTAAAGTAAATTTTGTTCTAAGGGACGCCTTTTCAAACAACAATGCCACAGTTTTGCCTTTTAAAACTTGGCTAAAAACTTTTGGTTCGGTTTTTACTTTTACGCTCAATGCTAAAATTTCTTTTATTTGCTTTGGCGTAAAATCACTGTCTTTTAAATAGTTCATAAAAATTTTTTTAATATTAAAATCCGTCCACAAAAATAACAAAAAATGTTATTTTCAAGGACGGATTTTCAATACACTTATTGATTCACCGCGGTACCACCTTGGTTCCCCGCTCTTCGTAAACAAAAGGCGGGACCCTTAGTCCGGAACAAAAATTCCGGCCTCTTATTTTACGGTTAGATTTCCGTTGCCAATTTTATGACACATCTTTCTTAGAGCGCGACTTCTAAGTTTACTCCCTTATGGGTTTAACGATTTATAAAAAATATTTTATTGTAATTAAGTTGAACACTATCACTCCTAAATTTTTTTGTCAAGCAAATAAACCTTAGACCCCTTTTGCTCTTAACACTGTTAATACGGTTGCACACAGAATTTTAATATCATTGAATATAATTTTCCAACCCGGACTATTTTTACAAAAAAGGATATATTCCATATCTGATTCTGTTTGGTCCTTTTGTAATTTACCACCTTTTTCCGCCTGAAACCTCCCAGTTAGTCCGCACTTAAATAAATAACGCTGGAATTTTCCGTTTTTGCCGTCTTCCCAAGTGACAACTTCGTTTGAAGGCCTAGGACCTACCAAGGTCATTTCGCCTTTTAAAACATTATAAAGCTGGGGTAGTTCATCCATATAAATTTGTTTTAAAACCGCGCCTAAAAAAGTTAAGTTATTTTTATCTTGCTCCAGAGCTTTAGTTTGAATAAATCCATGCTCTTGAAAATATTTTCTACTCGAGACGGTTTTAAAAATTCTAAATTTATAAAGTTTAAAAGGCAGTCCTTTAGAAATTCTAGTTTCGGAATAAAAAAGCGGGCCACGTGAATCTGGGCAAAATATATATTCAATTACGAATATCAAAATAATTATTAAAATAAAAGGTGAAAATAGAAGGCATAAAAATAAAACACCCGCAATATCAAACATCCTTTTGACCAGTGGCAGTTCAACTGGTGGAAATGGAAGTCTAGTTTTCGCTATTTCCTCAATATAATCCATAAATTAAAAAAATTTAAAAAAGCTAAACCTCACTAGCTTATTATATCATCTCCTATAACTCCTTTACTCTCCCCAACCCTACCCCATTAATATTCGCTTCACAAATTTAATACCGCAAACACTATAGCTCTTTTACCCTGCCGAACCCAACCGAATCCCGAAAAACTTTTCCTGTGCCTAAAACAGGGGCGCGAGCTACTGTAAATTCACCATATTTATTATTAATTTTATCTAAAGCCAACAAAAGACTCTGACTCTCTTCTCTATGCCCAAACAAACTTAATTGCCCGCTTTTTAATTGCAACTTACCTACCGTCACACCTATCATTTTAACATAATTTTTATCCGCAACCGATGTATTTAAAATAGCTTTGGCAAAACTAAAAATCTCTCTACCGTCGCAAACAAATTCCCCAACCTTCACACTATTACCACAGCTTTGATGATCCCCAAAATAACAAAAAGCATTGATTACATTCCCTTCTAAATTTTTTCGCCTCAACCTTTTGGCTACCATTTCACAAAGCTTGAATAACACGGGTTCAAAAAATTCTGGCTTTCTATACTCCTTCGGCAAAGTGTACATATGCCCAATGGATTTTACCCCCACACCAAAATTTATCTCACTTCTAAAAACTTTACTCTTATTACTAGACTGATAACCAAAGTCTAACGGAGATAATTTAGATGTTTTGGTGTGGGGATGAATATCCTCTGTACGATGCACTAAAGTTTTCCACGAAGCATTTAACTGTCCTAAATTGTGTAAATGATGTCCGGTAATTCTACCAAAACGGGCAATTAAATGACTTTTAGGATAATTTTTTAAATCTAACAGAGTTTTTATGCCTAAAGCATTTAAATTTTTTTCCTGTCTCTCCCCTATCCCCGGCACATCGGTAAGTTTAAGTTGATGATATAATTCCTCTTTTTTTAAATTTAAGATTTGAGATTTAGAGTTTAAGATTTGTTTCGGATTTAGAATTTCGGATTTAGAATTTTGTATCACGACTATGCCATCTGGCTTTTTTAAATCTGAACCGATTTTCGCTAAAACTTTATTTTCCGCAATACCAATGGAGCAAGTTAAATAATCCCCCACCTCCTGTTTCATCCGCTGTTTAATTTCCAAAGCCATATTTACCGCCTCTATAAAAGGGTTAGCATAATTAGTGCCTAGTGCTAAGTGCTTAGTGATTAGTCTGTAATCTTCTGCTTTAAAATTGAGACTCTGGAATTTCGGATTTTCTATATTTGCCACTCTGGTAATATCCATAAACACTTCATCTATACTAGAAAGCTCCACCTGGTCGGTATATTCGGAAACTAATTTCACTAACCGCCTAGTGTAAAACCTAAACCTTTCCGCTGTGGTATGAGTTAAAATAATTTTTGGATATAATTTTTTGGCTTCCCACACCGGCGTGCCGGTTTTAATGCCCCATTTTTTAGCCTCAATGCTCGCTGAAATAATAATCCCGCCCAAATGTTCACACACACCCAAAGGCTTGCCTCTATAAGCCCGGTTATCCTGCTGAAGTACAGAAGCAAAATAACTATTCATATCTAAATGTAAGATGATGGGAGTCATAACTGATAACCACTAATTGATAACTAATAACTCAAAACTGTTTTGTGATAAGTTATTAGTTTATATCTTAAGAGTAAACTTTCGTTTACCTTTTGTCAACCCCGTTAGAAGTTAAAGACAATGCTTTAGGTTTCTATTAATTAGTCATAACTCGTTTATAAAACTTCTAACGGAGTCAACAAAATTTAGCGCGCCAACGAGTTCCTGCTTCAGGTTCCCATTGGCGCGCTAGGGCGCGCTCGCTCTTAGAACGACTGAACTATAACGTCCGGCTTCACGCCGAACGCCTGTTCAATCGCTCTTGCGAGCTGGTGCGTGGCATCTGCCACCTTTTGATAGCAAAGAGGTTCAACCCCAGTTACCTCAAAGTGATAGACTACCACAACCGACAGCATACCGTCCTTCACCATCACTTTGTCCCCGGCCGACAAGGTGATGGTCGGGGTCAGGAACACCTGCCCCATTTTCTCTCGTCCCTGCGCCCACTCAAGGGCAACCCGGGACATCTCCCCCCGCTCCCGAGGGAAAGTTCTATCCCCGACCTGCCGAGGAGGCAGGTCAACGATAATTCTATAATACGTCATTTTCACTCCTTGAAATTTTTTTCCAAACTAAAACCCGCCTTTAAGAATAACCATAAGTTATTCACAAGGGCGGGTTTTTTCCGCGGTACCACCTTGCTTTTGCCTTAATCCGAAAATTCGGTCTGCGCTTATTGCTCTTTTTACGGCGAGCCCAACCGTCTGACATTTTACCAGCAACAAAAGCGAATCGCGACTTCGCTATAGTTTTATACTATTTACTTTGTGACATACGCACCGCAAGTCCTATAACTTAATAAGTATATTAACATTTTAAGCTAAACTGTCAATGGAATTTAATAAGCAAACTACCGCATTGAGTCAATTTCGAGGCATTTTTTGAGAATTTTATGAAGCGTAGTTTATCTACGGTGAATAAAATTCTCAAAAAATAACTAAGAAATTGACCAAAACCACTTTTTATAAAGCTGGCTTTGCCAGTTTAAAAAAATGGTGGTGCGGAAGTTTGCTAATGATGATGAGCTTGTTCCTGCCGAATGGCAACATGCCGTTTTTGATGTAAAAAAAATATAGCAATAAAAATTACAAAATAACTCCACCAATAAGCCTTACTGACAAAAACAGTGGCAACTAAAAATCTTTTAGCTATCAGAGAATCTAAAAACAAAATCATCAAGCCCCAAATTATTCCAATAAACCCAGCCTCTAAAATATTAATCACCCCAAATTTTCTGCTCAACTTTCTGGCACTGATTACAATCAATAAATAATAAAACCCCATTTGCCAAGATACCGGATTTAGCCAACCTAAAAAGACCCATTTTAAAACCAGCATTATAAGCCACATAACCAAACCGTATTTTAAGATGGAGCCAAAACTAATTAGGGCTTCAGATTCTAATTTATACTTTGCCATTTAATTTAGATTTTCTTCGAATAATTTTTTTCTTAACTCCTTTAGGTTTATTGACTTTGGGTTTTACACCCATTGCTTTTTTACTCGCCACACTGGTTTCCAGATGTTCAGATAGATTTTTTACTTTTTCATGGAAATTGTGCTTATCTCCTTTGCTTGGCCAATATTTCCTCACAATATGATCAACCAAACCTTGCTGGCAATTTTCATTTTCATAAACCCAAGCATACCACCCGAGCCCCAGCCAAATACCATACCAACTGCCGGCTAAAATGGCAAAAAATAAAGTTAAATATTCTACCGCCATCTCCAACACCAGATTATAAGAAAAATAATCTAACAAATTTCTACTGGTTAGAGAAAAGTAGCCAATAACTAACAGCCGATGCAAAATTAAAAACAATAACATCCCGAGTAGCGAACATAAAAAAACATACAAAGATTTTTTAAATCCACTATTACACTTGGATTGCTCTATCATATTAAAACTTTGGTTTGATTTTGTTTCTTAAGCTATCTCTCAACGGATATACATATTCTACTATATTTTATTTATTTTTACAAATTTACTTGGAGCTTAAGATGCTTTTTTTGTAACTATCCAAGTTATCTAAAGCCAGCCCAGTGCCTTTGGCTACGCATAACAGTGGCTCGTCGGCCAAAAAACACGGCACACCGACACTCTGGCTAATATATTGATCTAAATTCCTAAGTAAAGAAGTGCCACCGGTCATAATCATACCTCTGTCAATCACATCGCTGGCTAATTCGGGTGGAGTTTCCTGAAGCACCAACTTAACCGCTCTAGCAATATTTTTTAAATCATCTTGAATCGCTTGAGTAATTTCATTGGTGGAAATACTCACGGTTTTAGGCAAACCGGTTAAGTTATCCCTACCTTTCACTTCCATCACCTCTTCTTCGGACACCGGCAAAGCGCTCCCAATAGTGATTTTTATTTCTTCTGCTGTCCGATCACCAATTGCGAGTCCATGTTTTTTCCTTATGTATTCCACAATGGACGCATCAATTTGGTTTCCCGCCACTCGGGCCGAAGTGGAATTCACAATGCCACCCAAAGACAAAACCGCGACATCGGTAGTCCCCCCGCCAATATCTATAATCAAATTCCCGCGTGCTTCCCCAATAGGAATCCCCGCGCCAATGGCCGCAGCCACGGTTTCTTTAATCACGTAAGCGCTTCTGGCACCCGCGCTCACTCCCGCATCAATCACTGCGCGTCTTTCGGTAGAAGTAATTCCACCCGGTACGCTAATCATAACTTCTGGTCTAAAAAATCTGATTCGGCCTAAAGCCTTATTGATAAAATACCGAAGCATGGCTTCAGTCACCCGATAATCGGCTATGACGCCATCTTTCATAGGGCGACTTGCCACAATAGTTTCCGGCGTTCTGCCCAACATTTCCTTAGCTTCCTGCCCCACAGCCAAAACTTTGTTATCTTCAATGGAAATAGCCACCACTGTCGGTTCATTAATAATAATGCCCTTTTTCGGTAAAAATACTAAAGTGTTGGCTGTACCTAAATCTATGCCAATTTTATTTTCAAACATGAGATAAGAATTAAGAAGTAAGCGGTAAGAATTAAGAAGTAAGCGGTAAGAATCATTATGCAATTCAATAATTACACATACTTCATTCTTAATTCAAAGCCAATTATAACAAATTACCAATATTGAAACAACTCGGGATTTAGGCTACACTACTAATTAAATAGGACTTACCCATTGAGGCAATGTCAAGACATTGCCTACCCTGCCGGCAGACAGGGAGTTTTGCGAAGTATAGCTCAATCTACGGTGAGTAAAAATTTTAAAAAGCGATGGCGTGTAAACCCTTATATGAACAAAAAAATTAGATATAGCTTAATAGTCGCTGGATTTATTGTTTTTGGTATTACCGTACCATTTATAATTCTTTTTGTGAGCGGTAAAAAATTAAACTGGGACACCAGAAAAATTATTTCAACCGGGATCATTGCCCTTAAAATTGAACCCGGCGATGCCGAAATTTACTTAAATGGTACTAAACAAGATGTCGACAATTCAGAATATAAATATATTCGGGATTTACAAGCAGGCAAGTATCGACTTGAAGCCAAAAAGGCGGGTTTCTATACTTGGCAAAAAAGTATAACCTTAGAACCCGATAAAGTTTTTTGGGCTAAACCGGAAGATAAGAAGATTATCTTATTTAAAACGCCTAGCACCACCAACACTTTTTTACCGAAAATTAATGATTTGGTGGTTAATGAAACTTACTTGTTTGCCGTAAGTGACAATGACCTGTTTATTTTGAAAAAAAATAACAGTTCCAGTACTCCAACCATACTCCCATTACCAAAACCGCTAACCAATTTACAAGCCTCCCCGAACAATGACTACTTATTTTTATGGTCCAATTCAACCGCCAAAAAAACTCCCAAATTTTTAGTAGACGTAACCACTAAAACTCTCACCGACCTAAGTGAGAGTATTCCCAATACCCATAAAAACCTACTAGTGAATAATCAAGGTGAGGTTATCTTTTTAGACAACAATCAACTTTTTAAGCTCAGTCTCAACAGTAAAAAACCCGAACCTTTAACTCAAGCGACTACCATAACGACTTTTGTACCACATGAAGATTATATCTACTTCATTACTGAATCCAATCCACAAGCTTTACTCCAAAGCCTAAATACAAACTCGCAAGTCACTCAAACTTTGTATACCCTACCCGCTACCATCACTAAACCCACTCTCCAATTTATTTTTAAAAAAAATCTTTACTTTAGCTCACAAAATACTTTATACCAACTAAACTCGGACAACAGCCTACTTACCATTTCGGAAAATTTTACTAATCAAAATTTAAATACTTATCCAATTTTTGGATGGCAAACCACCAGTGCTTACAACTATATCAACAAAAAAAATAGCCTAAGTGTAATTCCTATTAAGCCACAACCCATGCTTCAATCAATAATTGAAGAAGAGTTAGGTTATTTGCTATTTACTGACAAACAAAACGTTTACGGTTTAGAGCTGGATCCAAACCACACCTTAAACCAATTCCGCTTATACTCGGGAAAGGCAATTAAAAAATTCTTTTTGTCAGAAGACAAAAAAACACTATGGGTTTTAGATGATAGTGAATTAAAAAACCTTAGCTTTCGCTAAATAATCATCAATAGCTTCGTTCACTAACTTGTCAGCTTCTTTATTTTGTTCACGAGGAATGTGAACAAAATTAACAATTGGAAAATTTTTGATTAAGCTAAACACCTCTTCTGCCAAAAGCTTTAATCCAGAGTCTTTAATCTTATATCTCCCTTGCATTTGCCGAACAATCAGCTCACTATCCATTCGGATTTCAAGATTTAAGATTTCAGATTTCAGCTTTAAGATTTTGCCAGCCTCAATTAAAGCCAAAATTAAAGCCTTATATTCAGCCACATTGTTTGTGGCCTCGCCAATATATTGTTTATAGTGTCCAATAACCTTACCTGACTCATCGCCAATCACCACTCCAATTCCAGCCGGCCCAGGGTTACCCCTAGCTCCCCCGTCAGTGTTGATAATAAGTTTAGATATTTTATCCATATAAATTCATTTTAACATACTAACAGTTTATCATACTATCAAAGCACAACCCATGTTGAAATGTTAAGATGTTAGAATGATAAAATGTTAAGATGTTAAGTAATAAGATGGCTTCTAATATCTATTACTCTCAACTTTAAATTCTTTTTTCCATTCCATTCGTCTAACATCAATTCACCAGCCAAATCCACCATGCCAGTCGCTGTGTATGGTTTAAAATTAAAACCAATAGCA
This sequence comes from uncultured Candidatus Saccharibacteria bacterium, assembly GCA_964522815.1. Taxonomy (GTDB): domain Bacteria; phylum Patescibacteriota; class Doudnabacteria; order UBA920; family UBA920; genus JBBTRN01. The sequence continues at coordinate 1,448 of CAZFXC010000018.1, read as the reverse complement.
GAAATTACGGTTTTCCCCACTTTTACTTGCATTTGTAAATGTTGTTTGTTGGTGCCGACTGGTCTTTGAGAAATTATTTCAGCTGATGATATTAAGAATTTTGGCTTGAGATTCCCTACCCCAAAAGGCTCAAGCTGACTCAATAATTGACAATTGACAATTGACAATTGACTCTCCAAAAGTTCGGCTTCTAATTCCAAAACCGGTGAGGAATCTTCATTTAATAAATTGCTATTGGCATATTCCAGCAAACTAAAATAAAAATTTTCAAAGTTATTAGGTGCCAAAGTCAACCCGGCGGCTTGTTTATGCCCACCGTAACGGACTAAATATTTGGCCGAATAACTTAAAGCCGAAATCACATTAAATGACCCAACGGTTCGCGCCGAACCTGTTGCTTCGGTTAAGGTTTGAGATAAAATAAACGTTGGTTTATAAAACTCTTCAGCCAACTTACCAGCGACTAAACCAACCACCCCTTTATGCCAATTGGCATTCATAATCGCTAAAACTGGCTTATCTTTTAGCATTAATGCCTTTTCCCTTGCCTCACTTAAAATTAAAGCCGTAGTTTCTTGTCTTTTCCGATTAATTTGTTCTATAGCCATCGCTGATTGCTGAGCAACTACTGCATCGCTACACAATAATAAATCAACCGCTAAACCAGCATGCTCTAAACGGCCTGTAGCATTTAGTCTTGGAGCCAAAACAAACCCCAAGGTATAAGTGTCCGGTTTGTGTTGCTCAAAATCCAAACCAGCGGTAATGGCCAAAGCCTTTAATCCGACCCATTTGGTTTTGGCCAAAACAATCAAACCATATTTTACCAAGATTCGATTTTCGCCCAAAAGCTTATGACAATCAGCCACTGTGCCAATCGCCACCAAATCCAATAACCACTTTTCCCACCCTTCCATAAAATTTTGATTTTTGATTTTTGATTTTTGATTTTTTAATATTCCACACGCCAATTTAAACGCTACCCCCACCCCCGTAATTTCTTGGTCCGGATACTCATCGGACGGATTTTTTGGATTAATTAATGCCAAAGCTTTAGGCGCTTCGCCAATTATTTCATGGTGATCGGTAATGATTAAATCCACATCATTATTTTTGCACCATTCAACTGCATCCATAGAATTGGTACCACAATCCACTGTAATAATTAATTTAACGCCTTGGTTTTTAATTTTTTCTAAAGCATCTAAATTCACCCCATAACCTTCGCTAAATCTGTCAGGAATATAATATTCCCCCTCCATACCCAAAACTTTTAAAGTTTGGAGAAGCACCACATTGGCCGTAATGGCATCTGCGTCATAGTCCCCATAAATACAAATCTTTTCTCGTTTTTCTATGGCTTGCCAAATCCTATCCACTGCTTTTTGCATATCCTTAAACAAAAAAGGGCTATGTAGCCGTTCGTACTCTGGGTGCAAAAATTCTTC
>CAZFXC010000017.1:13499-14988 GCA_964522815.1 uncultured Candidatus Saccharibacteria bacterium | reverse complement strand
ACCCAAACATTATCTATTACAGCCGAAGGCACAGACACTTCGGTGTCAGGGATTCGTACCCTGACTGCGCGAGTCACATTGCGATTCCTCGCATTAATTTCTACTACAGTTTCCCCAAAGTTAGGTATACCTTTTGGTGCGCCGTTTTCATCAAAAGTTTTTAGAATTACCCAACCATCTTTATTTATGGTGCTGTCGCCATAAATAATTAACTCTTGTTGTTTGTTTTTATTGATATTAAAATTTTGACTTACTGCTCCATCTTGCACTTCAATATTCTTATATCTCAAATCACTTCCGCTACAATCAATTGGGCTATCGGTCGGATTAAAATCGATGGGGGCTTTATATTCGCATATATTCACATTTAATTTCCTGCCATTGCCGGAATTATTTTGAACTTGAATGCTGGCATAACCTCCGGGTAAATTAATATCAGCAGGATTATAAAGTAAATAACGATTCTTGGTATTAGCTAAAGAATTAGAAGTAACTAAAACTTTTTCAATTAGAATTGGATCGTTATAAGTTGTTTCAGTCGGAGCGGGGTTAGTCAAATTTACCGAACCCACTATAGTTGAATAAGCAAACTGATTACTACACGAGCCACTGCACCTCGGATACCCCCGCTTAATAGTAAACATAGCTTCCTCGGTTATCGCATTCGCTGCGTAAATCGCAGGTTCAGTTCTCCCTAAATCACCAGAGACTTTAACTTCTACTAACAAAATTGAAGCTAAACTCATAGCAATTGCCATAATGGCTGACATAACCAAAATCGCCAAAAGCAAAGTAACTCCTTGCTGATTATTTTGATATTTGATATTTGATATTTGATATTTAATTGTTGGGTATGTCATATTTGTCGGAAGAGACCGAAGTCTGATAATAAATTGGAAAATTGTCTCCGCTAGGTAACTTCGTTACGACTTTCATAAATAAACTCACAGCTGGCTGAGTCCGAATTAAACCGCCGGCTTTATTATAATAAGGGTCTTTTTGCGGACGAATAATAAACATTAAATTTTCCACTTGATAATAAGGCGGATTTAAAATTTGAGTAAAACCCGCTTCCGTCCTTAACACTAAAGTTTCACCCGTATACCCGCTAGGAACAAAATTGCCATTAGCATCACCTAAAAATAAACACCATCTTTCACTTTCCGGAGTAATAATCCCTAAACGATTTTCTTTGTTACTATAGGTATTACTACCATCGTGGGGATTACCCACCAATGGATTAGGTTTAGGACAAGGGGAAACGGGATTTTTTACTAAAAAATTTGCCCCATCAATTGAATAATCAATTTGCCCATTTCGAATGGTTTTAACTAAAAACTCAGTAAAATTTCTCACGCCTTGAGTAGCTTGTCTTAAAGCTTCACTTTTGCGGTTAATTTTTAACGTGGAATTAAACAGGGACAGCATAGCTAAAGCCACTACAGCAAAAATTGCCGTAGCCACAATAATTTCCATAAGGGTAAACCCC
>CAZFXC010000017.1:0-13399 GCA_964522815.1 uncultured Candidatus Saccharibacteria bacterium | reverse complement strand
GGGTAAACCCCCGCTTGCTTTGCAAGCCCATACCAAAATTTGGTGTGGGGGTAAATCCCGCCCTATAATCTCTTTTATTCCATTTAATATATTTACTTTTTGCCATAACTTTATATGTTTTCTAAATACTCTCAATCTTCTGTTGTGATTTACTGATTACTGTCTGCTGATAAACTATTAATAGTCTTTCCGATTGGTTAAATTAAATAATAATCAGCGTTCTCTCAGCGTTATCAATCTGCGTTAAATCCGCGTCTTATCTTAATAATCTTTCCAATTGGTTAAATAAGTTTGAAGTTCCACCGAACACTTGCCTAAACCCGGCCAATTTAAAGCCACGGGACATTGCCGATCTGTCCACCACACCTGAGACACCACTTTTAAACGCGGTCCGGTATTTTTATTAAACGGATTATTCGCCCCACTGCCATAGCTGGCAGTGCCATCATCTTCTGTCAAAATAATTTTTCTAAAAAATTCAGAATTCCCTTGTGTAGAATTACTCGGCGCATAAAATCCTTTAAAATTTACACTGGCAATATCCGAATTAAAATCTATACCATAATTGTCTTTGTTCCGTTGTCTATCTAAAACCCAAATATCATTAATCCCTACATTCATCCCTAAATTATAATTCTGGGTAATGGCACCATTGCCATTACAATTGCCGTTGTTGTCTGTCGGATCTAAACAGTAGGGTAGGGAGTTATTACTGGTACCTAACCAAGCCTTATAACATTTAGCATTATTCTGTGCGCCTTTGGGGTTATAACAATTCGTATCTAATGTGTCTTGCCTTAGCCAGTTAGTATCACGCATATTTTTAACCGCCTCCACGCCTTCCCTAGCCAAACCTATCGCTATAATTTTTTTTACCGCTCCTTTGGAGCCACTATAAGAAAAAACAGCCAAACTTACTGCTGAAAAAATTCCTATGACTAAAATAAAAATCCCGACTAAAGTTTCAATTAAAGTCTGACCAAACTCATATTGATGTTTATTCGATTGATATGGCATAAATCTCAGACTTAAATCTAATTAATATCCACACACTATACCATTAGTACTGGGACAAATTAATCCGGTAACCCCTTTGACGATAACATAGTTAGTTAAAGTAGTATTGGCTTTAGATAATTGTATCACTAAATCTGCATCCGTACTCACAGTCTGAGTCGGGTTATTACTAACATGGTCTAGGATTTTTTTATAACTATCCCCAACCTGAAAAGCCGGCGAAGTAACCGCACATCCATTATTTAAGTAAATTTTACCGTAAGGGGATTTAAAAGCCAATAAAGTACAATCAGACGCTACGGGCGAAGACCAAATCGGCCCCGTCAGACTTTTAGAAACAATATTTACCCCTTTGGGAAACCTAATAGTTTCTAGATTAAACAGTTGCGGTGAAATAGTCGCATCTGCAATACCTTGAATCAGGTATTCATTTGGCGTAGAATTGGAAAATTTTATAATCTGATATTGAGCAGCATTATTACTGCCAATATCATTAGAAAACAAAGCGGCACTTTGCACTTTTCTTAAATTAGTAATCAATTCATTTTGTGCGATTTTTAAATCTCTTACATTTCTCTGTCTATAAAAATCAATGATAAACACACCTACCATTAACATCATGATACTTAACACCACTAACAATTCCACTACCGTAAACCCCGTTAGAGCTGATTTGGCTTGATATGTATTGGATGATAATTTATTAACTAGTTGAGGCATTACCTGATAATTTTCTATTTATTTTATCTTTATATTTAATAATATTATTATACCCCGATAATAGATAAATACCAATTAATTAAAGGGGTCCCGTACAAAATAGCCAAAACTGCCCCAACTGACAAAAAGCAACCAAAAGGCAAGGCGGTTTTTAAATTAGCCTGCTTACCCAACATTAAACCAATACCCACAATGGCACCTAAAAATACTGCTACTAACAAATTTAGGTAAATTAAAGGGAAACCTAGAGCCAAACCCAAAATCAACATTAATTTTACATCCCCAAAACCCATAAATTTACCTTTAGAAAAAAACCAAATTAAAAATAGAGGTAGGCTACCTGCCAACATACCTAAAAGATTCAAGCTAAATAGATTCCAACCATTTTTAAATAGTATCTGTTCTAAAAAATTTAAGCTCAAAAATAAGATCCCAAAAACCACATTGACATTATCCATAATTAAAAAATGCTTAAAATCAATAAAAAATACAATCACTCCAAACACCGTTAACAATAAAGCTCGAAATAAAAATAGCCATTCCCATACATTTGTGGGTTGGATCACCAAACCAATAAACACAAACAGTCCCCCTAATAATCCTTCCACTAACGGATAAATTCCTGAAATTTTAGTTTTACACTTATAACATTGACCTTTTAATATTACATAGCTTAAAATCGGAAAAAGTTGCCAAAATTTTAATTGACTCTGACAGTGAGGGCACTGTGATCTACCTAAGATCGATAAATTATTGGGCAAACGAAAAATTAATACGTTAGCAAAACTGCCAAAGATAGTGCCTAAAATAAATAATAAAAATAATTGCATATTATCAAAAATCTAAAGAATCAATTTGAGCAGGAATTATATATTGTTGGTAATCTAATGGGTGGGTTTTTAAAAACCTTTGTAAAAATCTCACTTCGGGTAGCATGGGCTGTAACTGAAAAGCTTTATCAATCGCATAAGTCATCTGTTTTGGTTTGTGCTCTAATTGATAAATCCTAGCTAAGAGCACCCAACCAGCCACATCTTTATTATACAAAGTTAAACCATATTTAACCGTTTCTCTCGCTTCCTCCAATTTACCCCTTTCAGCTAAATAATAACCTAATCTAAAATACCTTTGAGGATAAAAACTATCTATCGCAATGGATTCTCTTAATTTGATAATGGCTTGCTCTAAGTGTTGAAAATTATTCTTATCCACCACAAACCATAAATAAAACAGCTTGGCTTGAGTTGCCAAAGTATTAGCGTCTTTCATTTCCCACCGGCCGGCTTGTTGAATCGCCTGTTCATGCTGTCCACTGGGATTTAAAATAATTTGCGTCGCAACAAAATAACTTTCACTTAAACGATTTATGGGATTAATTATTTTAGCAACCTGAAACCATTTTTGGGCTCCGGTGTATTTTTGTTGGTTAAAAGCTTGTAACCCATAAAAAAAGCTCAACTCACCTAAAAACAGACCGCCCGCAAAAGTTATTAACATTCCACTCATCAAATAATAAACTTTAGTCAACTTCCGGGGATTGACTCCTGGTGTATGGGGTTCTGCTAATAAGTCTTTTAACCGATCGCTGAAAATATTAGCCAACAAAACTGCTAACAATAAAAAGTTAGGTAATGCTACCGGATTAAATGAAGCAGAGACCGCCCAAGCGACCAAACTGGCCAACAAAGCAATATCTTTCAGCTCCGCTTGAAGTTTAAACCGTTCATACAAAAGTCGGCAGGCATAAACCAGCAAAAACAAAAAGCTTAAAGCAAAACCCAGCCCACCACTTACTGCTTGCTGGAGCCATAAATTATGCACATCATCATAAACCCCATTATGATCGGCAAAAGTTGCGCCTCTGTGGGTTTCAAAGTACAGTTGAAAATTACCCAACCCCACACCAAAAACCGGATGAGCCTGAATTCCTTCTTTTGCCATATTCCAGACTAACAAACGGGAATTTAAATTACTTTCGGTAAAATTTATGGTATTTTTTACTGTCTCTGGTCTGACCAAATTTGTGTTAGAAAAAAATATCGCAATACCTACAATACAAAAAAGACCATAACTTAAAATCAGTTTAAAGCTTAACCGATAAACCCCAATTAAAAATAAAACCACCGTCAAACCAGCCAATAAAGCTAACCAAGCCCCCCGGCTAGAAAAAGTTAATATGCCAAAAAAATAAAAAAATAGTAACAGCAAATAGTAAATCTTAGGCCAAACTTTTACTGCACTGTAAAAAAAATAAAACACTAAGGGCAACAAACTCGCTAAAAACATACTGCTAAAATTGGGGTTCCCTAAAAAACTGGGAGCTCTGGCTACTGCGCTTCTATCAACGCCTTCATAAAAAGCCAACCCGAATACCGATTGCACAATCCCCAAAATCGCAACTAACCCGCCAGTAAAAATTAACAACTTGAGTAAATCGCTATAATCTGCTTTTGGAATCTTACTTAAGATTACACATAAAAACATTGACCAAATAAAATAAAATAACCACCCATTCGTAAAACGGGGATACGTACCCAAAAACCCAGTCCAAAATTGTGGAGCCCACAACACCGAAATCAACGCCCATACCAACATTAAGCCAATTGCGTAACCAATTACTTTAGGCACTTTATTCAAGGTCTGCTGAGCTCTAGCTAAATTGAAAAATATTATACCCGTAATCCCTAACCACAAGCACCACTTAATTGTTTCAAACTTTTCATAAGATGTCAGAAGAAAAGCCAACGGGATCAACAAACACAAAAACCAAACAGAAAGAAAAAATCCGTTTTTGGATTTTAAGAAACTAAAAATTAGCATTATTTAGTAAGGTTTAATGTATGCCATCCCAATGGATAACTTTCCACCTGAGTCAATAAACAAAAACTTAAACTCAAACTCTGTAATTCCTCTCGGTTATAACTAAAAGAGTGAGGACAAACTTTACTGGAAAAATCTTTAGGCGGGAAAGCGGAAAAATAATCCTGCATAAAAATTAGAGATTCAAACTCAGTATTTTTCGGGAATCTTTCATAATCATTAAAAAAATACTCTAAACCGGTCTTGAGGGCAGAAAAATTTTTTAAAACGATTATACTGGCTTGCTTAGCTCGAGCTTTCTGCCAACCTAAAAAACCACTCATCAGCAACAAACCCAGACCCAAACTTAAAATTATATAATTGATAAAATTTTGTTTCAAAATATTTAAATTTGTGATTATTACTACAGGTAGTATAACAAAAAAGACGCGCTTTGCAAAAAACAAAAACGCGTCTTTAATTGACAAAACTATTGAATACCAGCTGGAGTCAAAGTTCTTATACCTGCGGGATAACCGCCAGTAGTATCACCTAAACAAAAAGTTAACGTATAAGTGCTACCTGATTCGATTCCTGCATAGTTATAACTATTATTTGAGGAATTACATACTGAACCACTAGCATTATCTGCCGGAGTCGGGGCAGTGGGAATTAAACCAATATAAGTTGGCGTTAATGCCTTCCCTGCAGCTCCGGTAGAAGCTGTAATTGCTCTTAATACCCCAGATCCCAAAACTACTGAACAAGCTGTACCAGCTCCACAATTTGTTGCAGCGTTGGCTGCTAATGAGCAAGCCACACCGGCACAAGTTGGGTATGCACCAGCGTCATTGAAGATCAATTCCATAGCCGATGCCAATTGTCTGACATCTGCCAACCTCTTAGCGTCTCTGGATTTAGCTCGAGCCGAATTTAACGCTAATAAGACCACAGAGGCCAAAAGACCAATAATAGCAATAACCACTAACAATTCGATTAATGTAAAGCCTTTTTCGTTTTTATTTCTCAATTCTCTCACCTCCGATCATTTATGTGAATAATTTCACGGATATTAAATGTATTTTAACAAGTTATTAACTAAAAAAGCAAATTAGTTTTCCACAAACATTTTTTTTACGAAGCCGAACTGGCTAAATTATAAATTGGTAATAATATTCCAGCCACCATAACTCCCACTCCCACACCTAAAACAATCATAATCAAAGGCTCCAGCAAAGTTGTAAGTGTGCCAACTTTATTATCTACCTCTTTTTCATAAAAGACCGCGATTTTAGCTAAAATATCATCGAGTTGAGCAGTTTGTTCCCCAACTTTTACCATCTGCACTACAATTTTGGGAAATTCTTTATACCCAGTAATACTTTCACTTACACTTTTTCCACTTTGGATTTTTTTAACTGCCAATAAAATTATTTCTTTATAAATAACATTACTGATTACGTCTGCCACGATTTGCATGGCTTTAATAATTGGAGTGCCACCTAACACCAAAGTTGAAAGATTTCTGGAAAATCTTGCTAAGTAAATTTTCTGAAAAATATCACCCAAGATAGGTAATTGAATTTTTAATTTATCCCAATGATACTTTCCACTTGATGTGCTAATTAAATATCTAACAGATAATATTAACAAACTGACTAGCATAATCACCACCCACCAGTATTTATCAAAAAATTTGGTAAAAGCAATTAAGGCCACCGAAACTGCGGGTAATTCACCACCTTGCTCTTCTAAAACCGCAGTCAAATTAGGCAAAACAAATTTAAACATTAACATACCAACTATTCCCAAAGCCGATAAAACAAAAATCGGATAGGTCATCGCACTTTTAACTTTGTTTTTTAACTCATATTCTTTTTCCAACTGATCTGCCAAATAACTAAAAGCTTTATCTAAAGAACCCGAGGCCTCACCCGACTTCACTAAACTAATGTAGACATCACCAAATACATCTGGATGTTTTGACAAAGCCAAAGATAGGCTTTCACCATTTTCAATGGAAGCAATTAAATCCTGTAAAATCGATAGCAAATACGCATGGGTAATTTGGTCTTGTAAAATCCGAAGGCCTTGCAAAATAGGCACCCTGGCTGAAATTAAGGTAGATAGCTGTCTAGAAAATAAAACTAAATCCTTATTATTTACCCGTTTACTAAAAGGATTAAGTTTCTCCAAAATATCTTCGGTTTGTTCTTCTAAAGTAATAATAGTCCATTGGTACTCGCTTAATAATTGCTCAGCTCGCTGTTGATTGGAAGCAACTACGGTACCAGTTTTTATTATTCCATCATTGGTTTTAGCTTTATATATGAATTTCATTTGTAATAAGTAATAAGTAGTTAAACGCTACAAACTAAATGCTATCCACTAACTATGATATCAAAGATAAAAAATATTCCTTATCCATTACATAATTTTGAGCGGTTTCAAAATCAACCTGTCCCTGCTTTACCAAAAATGCCAAACTTTTATCTAAAGGCACCATACCTTCCTCTAAAGTAGTGTGAATAATATTGGGAATTTCATAAATTTTATTGTCTCGAATCACATTTCTAATTGCATGATTAGTTATCATTATCTCATAAGCCGGAATTCTCCCGCCCCCGATCTTGGGCAATAGCCTTAAAGAAACAATTCCACTTAAAACACTCGCGAGCTGACTTCGTATTTGTGGTTGCTGGGAACTCGGAAATACATCTACGATTCTATCGATACTTTGAGCTGCGTCATTGGTATGCAAAGTAGCAAAAACTAAATGTCCGGTTTCCGCCACTGTCAAAGCGGCTGACATGGATTCCAAATCTCTCATTTCACCCACTAATACCACATTAATATCTTCTCTCAATGCAGCCTTCAAAGCCCCGTCAAAACTCGGAGTATCTACATATAACTCTCGTTGCGAGACAATCGATTTATTAGGAGTAAATAAATATTCAATTGGATCTTCAATAGTTAATATGTGCTCAGCTCGGGAGTTATTAATTTCATTAATCATAGAGGCCAAAGCAGTTGATTTACCATGACCTGTGGGACCCACCACCAAAATCAAACCTTGTTTTTTTTCGGTAAAACTCTTAAAAGTAGTGGGTAAATTTAATTCTTCCAAAGTCTTAATTCGATTCGGAATTAATCGCATAGCAATGCCCAACACGCCTTTTTGCCTAAAGGCATTAACGCGAAAACGAATGTTATCCTTGTAGGCATACGAGAAGTCCGCATGCATCTGTTTGGTAAAAAGTTCCTTTTGCGTTGATCTTAACAGAACGTCAAGTAAATCAGAAATATTGTCATTACTTAATACTTGATAGTTATCTAACCGAATCAGCGCACTATCTACACGAATAATCGGTGGTTCTCCCACTTGTAAATGCAAATCTGAAGCGTCTCTTTCTAATACAATTGAGAGCAATTTATTTAATTCCAATTCACTAGCTTTATACATATGTTTGTTTTCCTAACTTGTTTCCTGTTTTTTCACTAATGTTTTGGCGAAAAATGGGAATTTAAACTTCCTCTTTAAATTAATACTCTTGAAGTAAACGATTGGGATTGATGATAGTTTTAATTAACAAAACTAAATCTTGTGGCCTGGTTAATTTTCTATCGATATGACCCACAATTCCGGCTGACATTAAGTTAGTCAAATAACCTTCGGGTAAACCCATACCCAAAGTAATTATTTTCACATTCGGATAACTATTTTTGGCGACTACTAACCATTGCTGTTGTTCATCAAATAACTCATTCACAATATCCAAAATCCATAAATCATACTGAGTTAATTCTTGCGATTCCGGCATTAAATCTTTATAATGCCCGATTCCAACAAAAAATTTATTAGCTTCTAAATGCTGTTGATAAATTTGCCTGAGCATTTCATCGGCACTTATAACTAAAATACGACTTGGCTTAAATGACAAATCAACTAAATCTTGAATATTAAATTTTTCTTTAGTTAAATACATAGGTTAGTATTTAGTAAGTAGCGTTTAGTGCTTAACTATTGACAATAAATTATTACTCTGTGGTTACCCGAATTAATTCATCCATAGTAGTTTCTCCTCGTAAAATTTTAACAATACCATCTTGCTTCATGGTAATCATACCCAATTTATTAGCAGTCTCGTAAATTTTATAAACCGGGGCTTTACTTAAAACCAAATCCTGAATATCGGTGACTAGGGGTAAAACTTCATAAATACCCATTCGACCCTGATAACCAATCTTACCACATTTTTCACAACCTTGACCTTTATATAATTTCATTTTTTGCAAATCCAAGCCAACCAAATAATCTTGCGGAATACCCACTAACTGAGTCTGAATTTCCTGTAAAAATGCCGGCGTAATTTCTGTTTCGATTTTACAATGAGGACAAATTTTTCTTACCAATCTCTGGGCCATAACCACATTCATCGAAGCTGATAACAAAAAAGGCTCAATTCCCATATCTACCATTCTGGGCACTGCACCAATAGAGTTATTGGTATGTAGAGTGCTGAAAACTAAGTGGCCGGTTAAAGCAGCATGAACCGCGAGTTCAGCTGTCTCTTTATCGCGAATTTCCCCTACCATTACCACATTAGGATCTTGACGCAAAATACTTCTTAATCCAGCTGCAAAAGTTAGGCCAATATCTGGATTAATCTGACTCTGATTAATGCCAGGAATAAAATATTCCACCGGATCTTCCAAAGTTACAATATTTACGCTAGTGGTATTTAAAATTGACAATATTGAATATAACGTAGTGGATTTACCACTCCCCGTTGGACCAGTAATTAAAAAAATTCCATGGGTTTTACGAATATTGTCCTGCACCCAATTAAACGCAATGGACCGAAGCCCTAAATCTTCTAAAGTTGGGGCCTTGGTTGATTTGTCTAACAAACGCATAACAATTTTTTCACCGTAAATTAACGGTAAAATGGAAACACGTAAATCAACAGCCTTTTTTCCGGTTTCCATATGGAATCTACCATCTTGCGGTAAACGGGATTCGTCAATTTTTAGATTAGATAGAATTTTTATTCGACTTACGATTGCAGACTGTACAGACCTAGGTAACATCAATGAAGTATGTAAAATTCCATCTATACGGTACCTGACTCGCACATCTTTTTCCGAAGGTTCAATATGAATATCCGAAGCATTACCTTCAATAGCATTAGTTAAAATCACATCAACAATTTTTATAATTGGTGCATCTTCTACAACTTCTGGCTTTACCTCTTTTTCTTTTAAATTAAGATTTTGAACCTTTTGCTCCACCAATTCCTTTTTCTCAATATCTTCCAAAGCTTGTCCGACAACTTTTTTAATATTTTTCTTCCTACCCATGGCAAAATCCACCGAGGCTAAAGAAGCCACATACAACTGAATTTGCACATTTTGTTTTTGACCTAAAAATTCCAAAGCTTCTAAAGCCGAAAGATTAGCCGGATCCGTAATGGCAACTTTTAAAACTTTATCCTTTAATTCAAAGGGAACTAAATTATAAAAATTCATTGATTCTTGTGGCACCACTGACAATACTGTAGGTGAAACTTGAGTCTTTCTTAAATCCACATACGGAATATTAAAAAAAGCCGCTCTGGCTTTAGCTAAATTTTCTTCGTCGATAATTTTTTTAGCAAGTAATAACTGGTTTAAATTACCACCCTTGCTAACTTCCAAATTAATAACATCCAAGTCTTTGCCACTCAAAAAACCGTTTTGAAGTAAAAACTGTTCAAAACTCTTTCCAGTTTTAGTAGCTTGATTAACAGGCGCAGTAGTCATAGTTTACTGTTCGGGAATTGGTTTGAGTAAATCATTTACCGGAACCCCAACCTCAGACTCACTAATTTTAGGATATTGAAACGTCTGATAAAATAACCCATTTTTGAGCAAAACCTTCTTTATTTCTTTACTAAAATCATAGTTGATAGATAACTGCTGAATTGACACCGGAGTAATTTGATTGCCTTTTCCATTTTGGTTGGAGGTTGGCCTATTAGGCATGGCCGAAGCATTACTAGCACCAACCGGTGTAGCATTAGTAACTCCGGGTGTATTCATTGTAGTTGAAGCTGAGGGAGGGCCTTTAAACATACCGTTATAAACTATAAAACCGGCTGCTGAAAAGCAGATCACAATTATTATAATTTGAATTAGCTTCTTTTTTTCCATATTTTTATACTTCTATAGCTAATTTGTTAATCGATTAAACATAAATTTTACCTATTTACACCTAACTTAATAAACAGGACTATGGAGCAAAATAATATGCGTCTAAAGTTAAACCAAAATCCAAAACACCGTCAGAAGAGCTTTGAATATCTAAAGATTTTACATCCATAATTCTTCCACTATTTTCTAATTTAGTTAAAAAAGCAAGAAATTGAGCCATCGAACCACTCAGTTTCATATTTACCAAAGACTTACGGAGAAACCTCTGATAAGCAAAAGGCTTATCAATTAAAGCACTATCCGCCGATACCACACTTTCTTTTTCATTATTAACACTTAAATCCGATAAAGTAATGCCCGAAGTACCAGCCAAATTTTGAATTAATAAATATAACCAAGTCGTCCGAGGGTGCAAAGGTAAAGACTCATCTAATATTGTTATTTCTTTAGCATGGCTATCAATCTGACTAATTAAATTCTTTAATTTGGCTTGTTGTTCAATTATAACCTTCAGTTCACTACCTAAAGTCTGGGAATTATTATTTAAAGTTTGAACTTCTTTATACTTAGGTAATAATATAAACCAGGCAAATAACACCAAAACAATTACCAAAATCCAAAATTCTAAAAGTGACCCTTTGCCCTTTAATAATTTTGTTGGATCGATTTTTGGTTCTGGAGTTTTAGGAAAATTAATTTCCATATATTTTTATTTTACAGCTTGGTTGTCTGCTGGTTTGTATTGAATTATGGTAGGGTTAAAACTTAGAATTACATCCACTTTTAAAAACTCGCTAGCGTCTTTTTGCTCTCTACTAATTGACCCTAATTTGACATCTCTAAAATACTTATTAATTAATGGCGAGTTTAGGGTTTGTAAAAATTTATCCAGCTCTAACATATTAGCGACTTCTAAAGACAAACTTAGCGTATTTTTAGAATCGGTTTGCAAAGATAAATAACTTACTCCTTTCATGGTAATTTTTGCAATTTCTGGTAATAACTGAGACCAATAAACATGTGAGCTAATTAAATTATCATGTTCTTTGAGTTGAGCTTGCCTGGTAATGACCTCGTCGCTTCTGGGAGTATTACTAAACTCATTTTTTTTATTGGCAATCTCAGTTTGCTGGGATATGATTTGTTGGTTTAAATTTTTTAATTTAAAATAGCTCCATATGTAAAAACCCACCCCTAAAACGATTAATAAAATTAAAATTTTGTTAATAATCGAAAAAGTCCCTCCACTAAAGGCATAAGGATTTTGCTGTTTTAATAAATTTATCTGAGCCATTTTTATTTTTTCTTATTATCAATACTTATTTTATTCTTTTCGTAATCCTAAACCAATGGCAATAGGCAAACTTAACTCATTTCTTTGTAAAATCTCTTTCAAATCTTCTTTGTAGCCAACTCCTTGTAAAGGATTACCTATTTCCACCTTCATACCTAAATCCGAAAAAAAATCTACAATACCGGGTAAATTTGCCCCACCTCCAGCTAAAATCAGCTTATCCAATCCATCGCTATGTGATTGTAAAATATTTAGCAGTTGTTTTAACTCGTCTTTTATTAAAGAAAGTACAGGTTTTATACTATCAGGTAAGAAAGTGGATTTTTGAATTCCAAAATCTTTTTTAAATTGTTCTGCCCGGGGTTGAGTAATATTTAAAGTTTCAGCGATTTTTTTAGTGATTGTCTCCCCCCCAATATTTAAATTTTTACTTAAGCGCAATAATCCTTTTTCAACAATATTAATTCCGGTGCATTTAGCGCCTATATCTATTATAGCACAATTTATTAATTTATTACCGATTAATGAACGAATTAAAGCCAAAGCTTCAATTTCACCCACAATGGGTTTCAAATTAGCCAAAGAGAAAATTTCTAAATAATACTTAGTAACCTGCTTGGGTACTGCGGTTAATAACACTTTTTGCTTACTTTCGCTGGTATTTAAAGGGTCAGCCCCAATAATACTCCAAGAGAGGTCTACATCATTAATAGACAAGGGTACATACTTTTTAGCTTCAAACTCCACAGCTTTATCCAACTCATTTTTATTCATAATCGGCAATTCAATTACCGAGGTAAAGACCGAGCTATTTGGAAAACTAATTATACATTTATTGGTTTCAACCTTAGCTTTTTGACATAAATTTTTTAACAAATTAGCAATAATTTGAACATTTTCACCCAAATTTGAACTAAAAACTCCACTGGGTGCATTAACAATACCAAACGTAGTCAAAATTGGCATGCTCGGATTGTCAAAATTGATTTCCGTAAGCTTGATATTTGACGTGCCTATATCAATGCCTATAATATTTTGTTTTTTAGAAAAAAACATTGAAATTTTGTTTCTGATTTTTCTTATTTACCAATTTATAATAATATAAAAGCTAAGGGTTGTCAAAATTGAATATCCTTGATAGAATAGTAAAGATTTTCTCTAATCATAATTCATTGGTCTTGCCCTGCGAAATTTTAACCAAGTAGGGGCGTGTAGCTCTCTCCTTCCACCGTCGCCAAGGCTATGGTGGACAAATCGCCGAGGCTACGGAGGACAGACAAGCAGATAGGTAGAGCATTCACCCAGCACCTTTCAAAGCAAGTTAGATTTATTTGCCTATTCTATTTTTGCCGTCTGGGCGTGTAGCTCAGATGGTTA
>CAZFXC010000016.1:10214-15280 GCA_964522815.1 uncultured Candidatus Saccharibacteria bacterium | reverse complement strand
GAGCATCTCTGCCTTGTCGGCAGACAGGTCCTCAAACATAGGGAGAAAATAATTGAATAAACTATATATGGTTAAACATCTTAAATTAAAAATTTATGGCCGGGTGCAGGGCGTCGGGTTTCGGTGGTGTGCTTATGAAAAGTTTGTAGAATTAGGTTTAGTGGGCAAAGCCGAAAACCGCGAAGACGGCACAGTGGAGATTTTTGCCGAAGGTGAAGAAGAAATTTTGCAACAGTTAATTAATTGGGCAGAAAAAGGTCCGGACGGAGCTAAGGTGGAAAAGTTAGAAACCGAAGAATTAAAGGAACCTTTTGTGCCTTTAAAAACTTCTTAACGTATGGAAAGTTATTCCACGATTTTTGTTTTATCCGCCGTGCGTTTAAACAGTGAGGGTGAATTTCCCAATTTTGAAGCCAGCCCACAAAACCCTGAGCAAGAAATTTATACCGGGGGAGGTGTAAGAATGGAAGCTATGCATAAGTTTTCAAATTTCTACCCACAAACTCAAATAATTACCGTGGGAGGTTTAGAAAGCGACCATCAAACACAATTTTCTAAAGCCAAAGAAATGGCCGAGTGGTTAACAAGCAAAAATCCCCAAGCGCCAGTTGCTTATATAGATTCCACAACTTCCACTCAAGGTAATTTGCAAAAGATAGCCGAGTATTTATTAGAGAAGGGAATTTCGGCGGGTAGTTTTGCCCTCTTAACCAATAAGTATCATCAACAGAGAATTCAAGCTTTGTGGAAAAAATTACAACAACAATATCCAAATTTGCCGGAATTAAACTTTATTACACCAGAAGCTCTGGAAGTAAGGGAAGTAGTGACTGAGAATGACCCCAGGTATTTGCACAGGCAAGAAATGGAAAGGCAAGGGATAGATAAAATTCACAGCGGGAAATATGCGAGTTTTCGTGAAAAAAAGCTTTAACTTTAAGATAAAAAAGTTTAAATTATGCCCAATGTATATCAGCCCAGAGAATTAATTCCTCAACCTGTAAGACCACCGGTTGTAAGCCGGAGTGATGGATTAAGATTGCCAGAAGCGAGAGTAGTTAACAGTAGGCCACGGGAACAAGATTTTATTGGTAAACCCTATCCACTAGCGGAAGTTCAGGCAGATTTAAGAACAGTGGCAGGTTTAGAAGCACGAATGACAAGAGAAAAAGAAAAACAAGAGGGAGTTTTGCTTGAACAAATTGTGGAAGGTGGTATAAATAAACATGGCTGGTTAGGGCCGTATGCGGTTTTGAACCCTACCGCAAAATTTGATGATATTGTTAATGGAGTAGACGGAGTGGTGGAATTTCACCGAAGTTCGCAAAAAGATTTTTCTATGTGGGCTTTGGCTGTGGATATAACAGAAAATTCTGGGCAAATACCAGGAAAGGGCATAAGAGAAAAATTAGCAAACATTCAAGCCGGTTTACAGAGTGGGGAAATGGGCAAGGTAAAATATTTTCTTCCAAATCGGCCGGGTTTACAAATGAAAGGCGAATGGCGAGGTTTGCCCAAAATGCTGTTAGTGGGTTCGGGAAATTTAGAGGAGCTTCAAAGATTACAGAAACATCAAGAACAGGCATCGGGAGCGTTAGAAAGAGACCCCGTCGCTATGGATTTTTTAATCCAACTGCGCATACAAGCCCAAGTGTATGCAGAATATGCCCGAAGTGTGGGTAATGAGAAAACCGCTTTAATGTTTGAACATATAGATAAAAAATTAGAGCAAATTTTTGAAACTAAA
Source organism: uncultured Candidatus Saccharibacteria bacterium (assembly GCA_964522815.1). Taxonomy (GTDB): domain Bacteria; phylum Patescibacteriota; class Doudnabacteria; order UBA920; family UBA920; genus JBBTRN01. The sequence goes on along the minus strand of CAZFXC010000016.1, from coordinate 13,533 downwards.
TTTCCAAAGGAAGCTTTTACATCTAAAGATTTTGCAAAAAATCCCAATGACTTGGTTTTACTTAAGGCGTTAGGTGAGTTAGGTTTTAATGTAAAAAAAGTGAGAATATAAAAAGTATGCAAAAATATTTTTGGGCAGTGTTGTTTTTAATTACCGCTATGGCGGTTTTTATATTTTTATTTCCATCAAAAAAACCGCATGGGCCGGCGGTAGAACATTATTCGTATTTTAGCCAAGCGGAGTTTTTTGAGGAAGCGTATACTATGGCAGGCAATAGCCAAGTTGAAGCAGTGTTTAAAGGCGTTATTGTGAATCATCATTTACTCGCTAAAGCATTGATTGCCGAAACTTTTAATCGAATTGCGACTACAGCTCCCATCACCGTTATATTAATTAGCCCGAACCATTTTGCTACCGGGAAGTTTCCCATAATTACCTCCAGTGCGGTTTGGAAAACTCCGTTTGGGGATTTACAGCCTGATGCCGAGTTAATTAAAAACCTATCACAAAAAAATCAAATTTATATAGAAGAAGCCCCGTTTGAGCAAGAACATGGGGTTAGCGGGATTGTGGGATTTATTAAAAAATCTTTACCCAATGCTAAACTGGTGCCCCTAATTGTTAAAGACCGGTTAAGTTTAACATCAGCGAAAATAATTGCTAATCAGTTGCATCAAATTTTGCCGAATAAAAAATATATGGTAGTGGGGTCGTTTGATTTTTCTCATTATTTAACCAGTCGGGCCAGTGACTTTCACGATGCGCAAAGTTTGGCGGTTTTGGAAAATTTGGATTTTAATAAATTAAAAACTTTAGATGTAGATTCCCGGCCGGGCTTAGCTGTATTTTTAGAGTTGATGCGGTTAGCCTCAGCTCAAAAGTTTACTCTGTTTAAGCAGAGTAATTCTGCGAAGTTAGTCAGACAAGATATTTTAGAAAGCACGAGTTATCTTACCGGTGGGTTTAGTTTAGGAGAAAATAAACCGCAGTCAATTGATACTTTGTTAAGTTTGGGTAATCTGGCGGGGAATAATTCTAAGCTTTCTTGGGAGTTTGTTAATCGATTATTCTGGGGACAAGATTATACCTTAAGTTTTGTGACTGACCCAACAGCAAAGGTATTTTTTAAGAGAGAAATTGAGGAAATATCGGAAAGCATTATATACAAACAGTTAGGAAACAACAGAATTGCCTTGGTGAATGGTCAAAAAGTATCAGATGACGTGTTATATCAAGTGGTTAAACATGGGGTAAGTATGGTGATTTGCCAAGGGGCAAAAGAAAATAAAGTAGAAATTTATAAAAATGTGCCAATAATTTTTGCAACAGGGAATTTGGTAGACAGTCCGAGCTTTGCATCTAACACAACCAGTTTAGCTGTGGGTGTGGTAAGTAAAGCAAGTAAGTTAGAAGTATATCTTTTGCCTATGGGCGTAAAAGCTGGTGCAATAAAATTGCTAATTGGCACAGAAAGTGATAAAGTATTAAAAGAAATGGCCAATAATTCCAGTGTGCCCAAAGATATAAAAATCATGATACAAAAAGGAATAATTAATTTTTAAACTATGGAACAAACTCCACTTGGTCAACATCCCAATAACCAACCTACCAATCTTTCCCAAAACTCTTCCCAGCCAAGTAAAAAAACTTGGGGGATAGTTGGCGGAGTGGTAGTTTTAGTGTTGGTGGCCTTAGCTTTAGGTTACGGGCAATATAAAAAACAGTTAGCCAATAATTTATTAAACCCAGCCAATCAGCCTAACAATATTCAAGTATCGGATAATTCATTTAATAACGCCAATTCGGCTACTAATCCGGCAAATCAACTGCCTCCTTTCGCTGAAAATCCGCCGATCGTAGATCCGCTTTCGTATTCACGTTGCAGGAATTTTGGGGTAGTACTATCTAGTAAATCGGGATTGCTTGTTTGGCAAAAACCAGAATTGTTAGAGGATTTAAAGATATTCCAATCAGTGATTCAACCGGATGGTTATAGTGATTATGGTAGTGACCATAGTTATAAAGTCGGGCATTTTACTTCCGGGCAGTTTAAGGGAGGCGATTTACTGCTTACTTATATTACTTACAATGCTCCCGGTCGGCCGGCAGTGTATCGAATCGTCAAACAAGGTGAGCTATACACAGTTTTAAGTAAATATTCGGAAAGTTTGCCTGACGCCAAATACCTTTCACCTCAAGTTAAATTGACAGTTGACCCCAGCTTTGAGTTGGCAGATTTAAATTTCCCCGCCAATTTACAGGCAGAAAATCCCAAGTTAAGTTTGGAAGCAGTGAGCTCCGTAGCTTTCTTTAAAAGTGGCGGTGAATTTTTTTGTCAAGATGGATTAGTTAAAGTATTTTCTGATGCTCAGGCTGGTGAAGTTTATACCATGCTGGAGCCGAATATTGAAACGCCGATGTTTCCCAAGTTTGGTTTTTATGTTAAATCTCCGGACAGCACTGTGCAATATTATAAACTGAGCATTAGTTTTATGGGTCAAAATAAAGTGCCCTTAATTACTTGGAAAAATGGACAGCCTAATACTAAAGAATATGACAATGCTCATGTGGGCGGGTGTGGAGCCGGTGAATTTTTAGCGGTTAGAGACATTACAGCCGACCAATTAACTCCCGCAGGGGTGACTTTTGACGGTCAAACAGTTTATGTTTATAAAGATAGTCAAGCTACCGCTCTGAAAGATTTATATGAGAGTATGTATGTGCCTGAGGGAAAAACTAAAATGACTTATGAGGCTTTTGTGAATTCTCGGCCAATTTTTTTCTGGCAAGATCCTTTGGGCAGAATGGTGGAATTTAAATCCAGAGATTACCAACCGTTAGCTGAATGTGGCAAGCCGGTAATTTATTTATACCCAACACAGACGCAAAAAATTTCCGTAAAAGTTGAGCCTCAAGGCGGTATGAGCGTATCGATTCCCGCTTACCACCAAGGCTGGGAGGTGGAGGCAGATCCGCAAAGTAAAATAAAAAATTTAGCCGATGGTTTAACCTACCCTTATTTGTTTTGGGAAGGCCGAGGCGGAATTTATCAAACACCGGAAAAAGGGTTTGTGGTAGCTAAGGGAGAGGTAAGTAACTTTTTACAAGAAAAATTGCATCAATTAGGGTTAAACGCACAGGAAACTGCTGACTTTATGGAGTTTTGGTATCCCAAGATGCAAAGGAGTCCTTATTATTTTATAACTTTTTTGGGTAATTCGGCTATGGACGAATTAGCGCCGTTAACCATTTCACCTAAACCCGACACCATCATTCGAGTCTTAATGGATTTTGTGCCCTTAGACAAACCTATTCAGGT
>CAZFXC010000016.1:0-10114 GCA_964522815.1 uncultured Candidatus Saccharibacteria bacterium | reverse complement strand
CAAATCATCAAAAATCAAGACTAGTAAAAACTGGTGCCGGATTTACGATTATAGAACTAGTGGTGGGGCTGGCGGTGTTTGTGCTTCTTGCCAGTGGCATAATTTCCGCGTTTTTAGCCTTGTCCACCACAGTGAAACAAGCTAGGGAAAAAACCGTGCTTTCGGCTTTGGCTTCCAGCAATTTAGAAGTGGTTAGGAATATGCCCTATAGCCAGATTGGCACTATTAGTGGGAACCCGGTTGGCACGTTGTTAGATTTGGCTAATGCCACGACCACCAAAATTGAAGGCTGGACGTATAAAATTTATTATGAAGTCACTTATATAGATGATCCAGCAGATGGTACTTTAGGCGGGAGTCCGAATGATACGGCTCCGGCTGACTATAAACAAGTCAAAATGAGCGTGCAAAATACCCAAACCGGCATTATTACCGACTTTTTAACTAATGTTGTGCCAAAGGGTTTAGAAGGCACCACGAATGCCGGAGCCATAAGGATAAAAGTTTTTAATTTTTCGGGTCAGCCAGTAAGTGGCGCAGAGATTCGCATTCAAAGACCCACTTCCACACCGACCTTAATTTTAGACAGGCAGACTGACAGTAGTGGGCAATGGACAGAAGTGGGTTTAACGCCAGATGTAAATAATTATCGGATTGTGGTAAGTAAAAGTGGATATAATTCGGACCAGACCTATCCGATTACTGCTGAAAATCCCAATCCCACTAAACCCGATGTCACGGTCATCAACGGACAAGTGACGGAAATTAGTTTTAGTATTGACTTGTTGTCTAATTTGACCATCAAAACTTTAAATGAATTTTGTCAAAATGTGAGTGGAGTGAATTTAAATATTCGAGGCGATAAACTCATTGGCACTAATCCGTTCGTTTATAAATTTAACAACAATTTTTCATCGGTGGCTGGTCAAATTGCTTTAACTAATATTGAGTGGGACACTTATACGCCAACTTTGTTAGCTAACCAAGATTGGGTGGTGCGAGGCACTTCACCCATTCAGAAAATTGATGTCTTACCCGGCAGTAGCCAAACTTTTACCATGATTTTAAACCAGAACTCCACGGCCAATAGTTTGTTGGTGATTGTAAAAGACAGTGCTACCAATTCAGCTTTAGAAAATGCCATGGTCCATTTACAGAAAGGCGGGAGTGAGCCACAAGATTATTACGGGGTTACCGGGGGGAGTGTGTGGACGCAAAACAGTTGGACCGGTGGGAGCGGGAGTAGTGTTTGGTCCACAACTTCGCCGAGTGTATATTATGCCGATGATGGTAATATTGATGTTAATTCTGACCCAACCGGAGTGAGGCTAAAAAAAACCAGTGGGAGATATGCGTTAAGTGGGTGGCTGGAGAGTGCAATTTTTGATTCAGGTACTGATAGTAGTAATTGGACTACTATTTCGTGGGAGCCCACCAGCCAAACAGCTAATACTACTCTTAAATTTCAGTTGGCCACGGCTAGTGCTGTAGAGGGTCCTTGGAATTACTTAGGTCCCGATGGCACAGCTTCTACTTACTACACAACTTCGGGTAATAATATTGCCTCTGTTCATGATAACAGCCGATATATTCGTTATAAAGCCTTTTTGTCCACAACAGATAATAAAAAAACCGCTGTGCTAACGGGTTTAAGTCTTAATTACGTCTCTGGCTGTTTTACTCCGGGCCAAGTTTATTTTGGTGACTTAACTGCTGGCAATAATTATGATATAGCAGTGAGCTTGGATGGTTATCAGAATTTTGAAGTGGAAAATACCACCGTTACTGGGAGCCAAGTATTAGAAGTATTTATGAGCCCATAGCGGGCAAGAAGTAAGTAGTAAGTTGGTAAGTAGTAAGTTTATGAATAAAGTCCCGCAAAGCAGGATCCCTGCCTTGTCGGCAGACAGGCGCCTTTGGCGGAAATTATGAATTATGAATAAAGAAGTTAGCGTCAAATTTAATAAGTCAATTGTTAAAGGTCAATGGTTAAGTGTTAACCGAGGTTTCACTTTGGTTGAGTTGATTGTGGTAATGTTTGGTTTTGCCATCTTGTCTTTTGGTTTAGTGGCCTTAGTAAGTAATGTATTTATGTCTTCCACCCAGCAAGCCAATTTATTGGCTGATTCCGATGCAGCTCGCAGTTTAAGTAATAAACTTATAAATGAATTACGAAACGCCAGTTTGTCTTCGGTGGGGGCTTATCCGTTAGATACGGCAGATGCCCAAACTATAATTTTTTATAGTAATGTGGACAACGATGCCGATATAGAACGAGTTCGATATTTTGTTCAGAACGGTAAGTTACTTAAAGGCATTATTAATCCCACCGGTAACCCCCTAACTTATAACAGCAACAATGAAAAAATTCTTACGGTTCAAGCAAATCTCGCTAATGGCGCTAGTCCGTTATTTTATTATTACAATGGGACTTATACGGGCAAAGAGAGTGCTTTAACTCAGCCCGTCAATGTGACCGAAGTCAAAACCGTCAAGTTAGATTTAAGGATTTTTAATAAAGCCGGAGTGACTAATAGTAGTTATTATACGGTGGTGACTCACGGAGTCATTCGGAGTCTTAAAACCAATTTGGGAGAGTGAGTTTTACGAACTACGAAATTATACGAAAATACGAAAAGCATCTTGAAGTAAGAATTATGTCCCGCAAAGCGGGATCCCTGCCTTATCGGCAGACAGGCACCTTTGGTGGAAATAAAGTATAAAGAGAAATGACAAAAATGAACAAGATTGACAAAAATGAACAAAAATTAAAACCCCGATATTTTCGGCGTTCTTGTCATTTGTTTAATTTATGTCATTGCCAAAAGGGTAGTGTGTTGATTTTTAATGTAGTCTTAATTTTTATTTTTTCGACCGTCATGCTCGGGGTGCTATCTTACGCTGTGGTGCAATTAAGAGTTATTCGGAGTAGTGTTAATAGAGAATTGGCTTTTCAAATTGCCGAAGCTGGAGTCAACTATTACCAGTGGCACTTAGCGCATTTTCCCGCCGATTATTACGATGGCAATGCTTCTACCACCCCGGGACCTTATGTGCATAATTTTGTAGATACCGATACCAATCAAAAATTAGGAGAATATAGTTTGGAAATTATTCCACCCACTGTTGGTTCCACAGTGGTCACGGTTAAGGCTACGGGTTATACCGTAGATAATCCGAGCCAAAAACGCACAGTAACAGTTCGTTATGGGGTGCCCTCTTTAGCTAAATATGCCTTCTTAACCAATACTGATGTATGGATCGGCAATACAGAAACAGTGAATGGTGAAATGCATGCTAATGGTGGAATTCACTTTGACGGGATTGGGAATGCACCAATCAAATCTTCTAAGCCAAATATTCCGCCGGGGCCGGGGTACCAATGTTATTCTTATCATGGTTGCAGTAATCCCTTTCAGTGGAAGCCGGGGATTTGGGGCAGTGCAGCCACTTCCACCAAAAATTATTGGAAGATGTCTGAACCGAATGTCGATTTTTCTGCCATTACGGCTGATTTGCAGACTTTAGAGAGTCTCGCCGAAGGTCAGGCGGATTTACCGCCCTCCAATGCGCAAGGTTATTCTTTGGTATTTAACTCAGATGGTACGGTGAGTGTCTATAAAGTTACCTCTTTAAGAGCGCATCAAACTGGATGGGATGTTTATGATTCTGCGCATAATGAAGATTTAGATTATCAAAATCGGACCTTTCAATACACTATGAGCATACCCACTAACGGTGTCATTTTTGTGAAAGATCATGTTTGGGTGGAAGGTGTGGTAAAGGGTAGGGTGGTGGTGGGGGCAACTAAGTATTCGACGAATCCTAATTTACAAGCGAGAATTTTAATTCCCAATAATCTAACTTATTTAGCCAAAGATGGCAGTCACAGTTTAGGTTTAATAGCTGAAAAAGATATTTTAATTACTTATTTTGCTCCCAATAGTATAGAAATTAATGGCGCGTTAATTGCTCAAAAGGGTAGTGCACAAAGGTATTATTTTCCCGGCAACACTAAAACGAGTATTAATATTTTTGGCTCAGTGGCGAGTTTTGGGGTGTGGACTTGGAGTTGGGTGAATGGCAGTAATCAGTGCACCAGTGGGTATTGCTCAACCGCGACAACTTACGATGCCAATTTATTGTATTACCCGCCTCCGTCTTTTCCTTTGTCCAGCGAAGGCTATCGGCAATTAAGTTGGAGTAGTGATTAGGAACATTAAAGCAATTATCATTCTAACATTCTAACAAAGCAGAAATCCGCTGGCGTTAACATCTTTATATGTTAAGAAGTTAGTATGATAAGATGTTAAAATTTTTATGACAAAACATATGTATTATTTGGGTTTATTATTAGCGGTGTGGGTTTTTGTCTCACAGCCGGTTTTGGCGGTGCGTTTGGTGCCGGGCAGTGTGCCCACCAGTACGCCTTTGCAACCTCTACCCGATGCAGTGGTCCCCAATTATCAGGGTAATGTTAATTTTCAAGCCTCACCTCCAACTTCTGAAGTTGACAAACCAACTGAAAATCCGCAAGATGAAATTAGTTCGGATATAAATTCCAAAGAGCATTCTGAAACATTGCCACTTAACACGAATAGTAATGGCAAGTGGCAGTTGGTAATTATTTTAGCGTTGGGCTTGGCCTTACTGTATGGCTATTTTCGCTTCAAAAAAACTATGCGTTGATTGCGGGAAAAATCAGGTTCCGCACTTTTTGTATTGGTATTTTGAAAGTTTAAATATTTTGTTTGGCCCTATCCGCAGATTTTTTTTAAATCGTCAATTTTTTCAATTCGTAATAAAAGTGTTTAGCAAATTAAGGGTGGGGGCAAGGCTTGTGATTCTCGGTCAAACTTTGGGCCTGCTCCGTCTTTCGGCAGACATTAACCAGTGTAAAGTCAGTAGAGCTAAAGTGCTTTGGGCGGAGGCCACCGCCAGAGGCATTAACATGCAGGAGTTGCTTTTGTTGGGTAAACCGTTTGATACCTACATAGCACAAAAAACAGAATTTTCAATTTTTAGTTCTCAATTTTTAAAAAAGGCAAAAAATCAAAACGGCAAACTAAATAAAAATAACACACTAATATTTAGTGGCTTACCCAGACCCGCTAATTATAATAACTCAGCTTTAGATTGGATGGATGACAAGTGGCTATTAAAGCAAAAATTCATATCAGAAAATTTGCCTGTGCCGTTAGGGGGTTCAGTCTTAACTTTTAAACAGGCAGTGAAGATTTTTAACCAAATTAAGAAACCGGTAATTGTAAAACCCAGAGCCGGGAGTCGAGGTCGGCATACCAGTATTTTTGTTCATACCCCGGAGCAATTAAAAGTGGCGGTGGCATCTGCCAAAAAATTATGTGCTTGGGTGATGGTGGAAGAACAATTATCGGGGCCCATTTACCGAGCTACGGTAATAAATTATGAGTTATGTGGAGTGCTAAGAGGCGATCCGCCCCAAGTTGAGGGCAATGGACAGTCAACTATTTTTGAATTAGCAGAGCAAAAAAATACTACGGCCCTACCTCCCCTAAAACCAATAAGTTTAGATGGCAATACCGAAAGATTTTTAAATTTACAAGGCTGGTCTTTTTCTTCGGTTTTGCCGTTAGGTCAAAGAGTAAATTTGTCGGAAAAGATTGGGGTCAATTACGGGGGCTCTGCTAAAGAAGAATTAGAGCTTTGCCATCCGGACACTCGGGCGTTATTTGTGCAGTCCGCGAAAGTTTTACATGAGCCGATTGTGGGCTTTGATTTTATCATTCCGGAGATTACTCAAACTTATAAAAACCAAAAGTGCGGTTTTATTGAAGCCAATAGTTTACCGTTTATTAATTTACACCATACCCCACTATTGGGTGAACCTCAGAATGTGGCCAAAAAAGTTTGGGATATGGTGGGGATGTAAATTTTTGAAATAAAATGCATATAAAAAATTTTCAAAATTTAGCCAGTTCTCAATTACGCAAAGATGCCTTGCTCATTGCTGAGGCGGGTTTAACAGCCATTAATACCGAGCAGGCCTTTGAGCGGAATTTTGTTTACCATGCTCCTTCGCAGGTTTTGAAGCTTTTAGGCAAACGTTATGCCTTAGCCAAATTTAAAAATATTTATTGTGTGGCTTTTGGTAAAGCCAGTTTTGCGGGGATGGCATCGGTGGCAAAACTGTTAGGGTCTAAATTAACTGCCGGCTTTGCCATAGATGTGTCTCATCAGACTTCAAGTATCCCCAATATCCAATTCCGCACCGGCACGCACCCGCACCCCAGCGAACAAAACGTGAAGGCAACTCAAGCAATGGAGGAATTTTTATCTAGGGTGACAGCCCACGATTTAGTGTTGTGTTTAATTTCCGGTGGCGGGAGCGCGCTCTTGTGTTATCCTCACAATGTAAGTGTAGAAGACCAAGCTCGCATATTAAAGGAGCTAATGAACAGTGGCGCAAATATTTTTGAAATGAATGCCGTTCGCAAGCATTTGAGTTTAGTTAAGGGTGGGCAGTTGGCAAAATTAATTTATCCGGCTAAATTAATCAGTCTGATTTTTTCCGATGTGCCGGGCAATGATCTGTCAACCATTGCCTCGGGTCCGACTGTGCCAGATAAAACAACAGTGAAAGAAGCTCAAGGCATTTTAGAACGTTATAATATTTTAAAAAAAGTTGGCATTACTCAAATTGAGCTTAGAGAAACTCCCAAAGACCATAAATATTTTCAGCATGTGGAAAATCTTTTGTTTGTCTCGGCCAAAACCGCGCTTAAAGCCATGCGTGAGAAAGCCGAGGATTTGGGTTATGAGACTCAAGTGTTTAATGAGCAGTTTCAAGGGGAAGTAAAAAAGTTATCACAGGACATAATTAAAGTTGGAAATAAAAAACACTTATGTTGGCTGGGAGCCGGGGAAAGCACGGTGGAGGTAAAGGGCAAAGGTGTTGGGGGGCGGAACCAAGAATTGGCTTTGCGGGTGTTGCCGTTTTTACATGAGGATCAGGTGTTTTTAAGTTTGGCCTCGGACGGACATGATAATAGCGAGTCAGCCGGAGCTATAGTTGATGCATTAACTTTAACTCGAGCTAAAAATTTAAATTTAAACTTAGATGAGTATTTGCAAAATAACGACAGTTTTAATTTTTTAGAAGCCGTGGGGGATGGTTTACATACCGGGCTTACCGGAAGTAATGTCGCGGATTTATTTATTTGGTTAAATAAATAAATTATGGTATAATTTTATTTATGAGTGCGGAAACTAATGCTGAATATAAATATTTGCACGCTGGAGGCGATAAAGCCGGTGATTTAGGTATTTTAGAATCTCACACCGAAGTTTATGAAGCGGGCAAAATTAATTATGCTTTATTAAAAAGGATTATTATCCGTAAATTATTAAGCTATCATATGCCTATTCACATAGATGAAGTGGCTGATGATTTATTGAATGAGGTAGTCGCAATTTTTTTACAAAAAAACTATACTGAAAAGTATAAAAACCCGAATTACGTTACCGGGGCATTAAAAAAGATTTGTAACATTTTAGTAAAAAAATTTATTAGGGAAAGGATAGCAGAGAATGAAAGATTTGTAAGATTGTCCGGGGTAAATTCTTATGAGTTTGAAATTGCTCCTCATTTAGCAACTCTGCAAACATTTGATCCTGAGTTAGTGACTTGGTATAACGAGCAAACGGAAATTATTAATAACATTATTCAAACATTAACTGACAAACAAAAACAAGTAATCCTAGAAAGCTTAAGCCATCCCGATGTTCCTTATGAGCAGTTGGCAGAAAAGTTAGAGCTTAATGTAGGAAATTTTCGATCGATTTTACATAGAGCTAAAAAGAAAGTTAAAGAAAAATATATTGAATTAATAACTTCCAAACCAAAGTGAAAATTGTATTTTTAGAAACCAAAACTTGGGAAGCGGAATATTTAAAAACCAAATTTAAGCAAGAGGAGTTGGTTTTTTGTGAGAGCGGAGATTTGGCAATGCACAAAGATTGCGAAATCCTCTCTAACTTTGTTAATTCACCCGTGAATGCAGAGATTTTAAACCAGTTACCAAATTTAAAATATCTTACCACCCGAAGCACGGGGTTTGACCATATAGATTTAAACGCATGCAAGACCAGAGGCATACCGGTAAGTAATGTGCCCACCTATGGCGAAAACACCGTGGCGGAATTTACTTTTGCTTTACTGTTGGCTTTAACTCGGAAACTTTATTTAAGTGTTAAACAAGTCAAGGAGCAAGGGAAATTTTCTACGGAAAATTTAATGGGGCAAGATTTAAAAGGTAAAGTGTTAGGCGTGGTCGGTACCGGACATATTGGCGAGCATGTGGTCCGAATGGCCAAAGGGTTTGAAATGCAAATTAAGGCTTATGACCCCCACCCAAAAGCTGAGTTAACCGATAAGTATCAAGTTGAATATTTGGATTTAGATCATCTATTACAGACCGCTGATATTATCACACTACATATGCCGTATTTACCGGCTACTCACCACATTATTAATTCGGAAAAATTTAAATTATTTAAACCGGGCGCTATTTTAATTAATACTTCTCGGGGCGGACTGGTAGAAACTTCGGCTTTAATTACGGCTTTAAAAACCGGACAAGTGGCGGGCGCTGGGCTGGATGTGTTAGAAGAAGAGGGGCTCTTAGTGCACGAAGATGCCTTGTGGCAAAATACCCACCCGAACGCCAACGCTCTTATGACCATTTTAGCTGATCATGAATTAATGCATATGGAGAATGTAATAATTACCCCTCATAATGCGTTTAACTCCAAGCAAGCCGTGGAAAGAATTTTAGATACCACAGTAGAAAATATTTTAGGTTTTTTAAAGGGTCAGAGTATTAATATAATTAATTAGGTTTATAATCCATTCCGGAAAGGATAAAGTTTTATGACGCTTTCAAATCGTAGAGAGTTTATAAGCAAAATGGTAGGGTTAACTGCTCTTGGAAGTGAAGCTTGTGGCGTAAGGGAGCCAAAGCAAGAATCCCGCGATGCTGTAAAAGCGTTACAAAAATTAGATAGCCTAACTGAAATTAATAATTTAAATACCGTAGGAAAAATAGAGGGTTTAACTCTTCGATGTGCAAGATCTGATGCTAATTTACCACCAGGCTCATTTGTTAAATATAGGGTAGATTATGTAAATAGTCAGCGGAATCAGTCCAGATTGAGAATTAATGCTGAGGCAGCTAAAGATGCGTATAGCGAATTATTGGAATGTCATAAATCAAATTTAGAGTCTTTAAAAAAAATAAATGAATTGTTTTTAGCATATAAAGAACATGCTGAGCCATCTAATGTTGATGAGTACAAAAATATTATGGATAGGTATAATCAACTTAGTAGTGAAATGGAGAGTTTTGGTGATAGTTTGGAGAATGATCCGGAAAAGATAGCAGAAGAATTAGCAAAAATTTTCCCGGAAGTATCATTTAACTCTGATGAGTTTAAATCAGCAAAAGAGAAATTAGTTTTAAATTCATTAAAGAAACATATACGTGCTGATTTATTAGTCAGAGCTTTAAATTATAACAAAGCTTTAGGGTTATCTGGTAAAAAATAACAGTTTATTTTATATGGACAAAGTAAAAATCAAAAGAGCTAAAAGAAACAAAAAAAAGTTATCGTTGAAAGAAAAGGCTTTAGCGGGCGTGGGTTTAACGTCCACGCTCGTGGGTGGCGTGGCAGGGGTGAGCCGAGGGATGCAAGAGCAAAGAATGGTAAGCACCATAAAAGACATGCTTACTTCGGGCAAGAAAAAAAGCAATACCCAAAAAGCCAAAGATGCCATTTCTAAAGTGTTTGGCATTAAGGAAGCCAAAGCCAGTTCGGCGACCATTAACTTTCGGAATTTAACTTCCGGGAACAATAGTCAAGTGCGGGTGGGCGAGAGTGTGCAAATAGATATAACAGGCGAGCCGGGTTCTGTGGTATTTTACGATGGTGGAAAAAATGGTGAAAGCGGAAGAACTTATTTGACAAATGACCAAGGCGAGCAAATGTATGTGGGGCAAGACGGCACCTTAAACCAAACCATAACCATGACGGCGGACTGGGTGGGTGATTGGAGTTTGGATTATAAATTATTTAC
>CAZFXC010000015.1:9032-17267 GCA_964522815.1 uncultured Candidatus Saccharibacteria bacterium | reverse complement strand
ACTCTTGAGTAAAATAAAATTCCACGCTATAAGGTGTGGAATTTTATTTTAGTTTGACAAAATTATTTACATATGCTATACTTATTTAAGTAAACAAACCAAATCGAAACAAAAATAAAAAAAATAAAAGATTTCATTGGGTATTACACTAATATATAGTATATATTTGTGTAATTTCAGAGCATATTTTAAAATCAAAATACAAATAAAAATTAATTAGAATTCAAAATGTATGAATCCTTCTAAAGTTCTCCAAAAGCATTGGGAAGTGTTGGGTCTTTTTGTGTATGGTTTTTTGGCATTGGTTACGCTTCAAGCGATAAATACCCATAGCTATATTGACCAATTGGCAGTTTATGATATAAGACAATTTGCCCGTTTGGCCGGACAGGGAAATGTGCTTGGTATTATGGAAGATACCAACGTTAAGTTTTTTTTAATGGGTTCATCTGGTGAGTTGGCGGGTCAAGAAAATAACGCACAAGTTTCCCCACAAAAAGGTTTAAAAGGAATTTTAGTTAAAAGGGGAACCGGCAAGGTAAGATTTGAGGCTGTGGGGGCTGGGAGCGGAGTGGGCTTTGAGCCTGGAGGTTCTCAAAATAACGATACAGTTTTTTATTTGTTTAAAGGGCAAGGCTTAGGCGAAGCATTTAATAATCGAATGGGTTATATTACTTTTACTTTAAAATCTAAATACTCTTTAGATGAACGTAAGGCTTTGCCAGATTATTATAAATATCGAACTGCGTTTGAATTGCATGATGGATCTAAAGAAATTTTAAAATTTTATGTTGATCCTGCTTATTTCACTGTTGGGATAAATGGTAATACTTCAATAAACTATCGGGAAGATTCAGTACAAAAATATGAAAGCTTGTTTGGGAAGAATAAAGAAATGGATGTGAAAATTGAATGGCAAGACAATACTTGTAGTTTATTTTTAGCTGGCAATAAAGTGGGTTCACAAACTTGTGAGTTTAGGCCTACTTGGAGTAATAATTCTGTGTTGAGTATTGGAGCCGGAATGCCCACTTCTTATGGCGGTGGTTGGTTTGCTTCTGATGATTTAATTAGTAACTTTGTAATAGCGCAAAAAAATCCTGTTTCGTCTGGTGGGGAAAATGGTACGTTACCAACTGTGGCAGGACTTTTAGGTTATTGGAATTTTGATGAAGCAGAAGGGACTCTAGTCCGAGATTCTAGTGGACAAAAAATTCATGGAGCTTTAGTGAATTCACCCGAAAGAGTGGCTGGTAAAGTGGGTGCGGGTGCAATTAGGTTTGATGGACAAAATGATTATGTAAAAGTTAGTGATTTTTCGATAAATCCGAATGACCCGATTTCAATAAATTTTTGGGTAAAAGCCGAAGACAAAGAAACTCGAAGTCCTTTTAATATTGGCCAGAAGCAAGATTATGCTGTGGCAGCTTTATTGCCATTTTCTAACGATAAGGTTTGGTGGTCTTTTACTTCGCCAAACGAAATCTATGCCAATGTGCCTGACCCGGGAGTGTGGTATAACCTAACTTTAATTTCCGGAGGTAAACATTCCAAATTAAATGCAATCTATGTAAATGGACAAAAAGCCGCTTTTGTAGAAAATTCTTCGGCCCCTAAAGAACCAATTGTTAAGGGATTAGAGATTGGACGTTGGATAGGTTGGTATCAATTTTATTTTAAAGGGGTTATAGATGAATTTAGAATATATAATAAAATTTTGTCTACCGAAGAAATTCAAGCTTTGGTAAGTAAGTCTATTGGCAATCCTACGCCAGACTCTCCCATTGTGCAACCGCCAGTGGCTAGTTTAACCGCAGATAAAACCGTAATCAATTCTGGTCAAAGTGTAAATTTATCTTGGACTACTTCCAACGCCACTTTGGTTAGTTTGGACCAAAATATTGGTAATGTAGCTTTGTCGGGAACTAAAACAGTTTCCCCAACTGTGACAACTACATATAAACTAACCGCAAAAAATGCTAATGGACAAGTAGTTACTTCCCAAGTTATAGTAAGAGTCAATAGCCAGCCTGATTTACCTCCAGCTCCAGCACCAACTCCAACTCCAACTCCAATTCTCCCAGCCAGCAGTAATGCCATTCGGATTAAAGATTTGTCTGGCGCAGGAGTGAGTAACAGAACCTTCTTAATTTCCAGAGTCTTTAAACAAGGTGAGATTGCAAATTTCCCCCAAGCGGAAATTAATAATACTGCCATCCTGACTCAGGTCAATGTAAAAAGTCGTTGGTCCGATGGTTCAGTTAAGCAAACTTTTGTAGCTTTTAATGCCGATGTGTCAGCGGGTGCTTGGCAAACAGTGAAATTTGTTAACCAAACTACATGTAACTGCGACAGTGGATTGAATGCAAGCCAGATGTTGTCTTCAGAGTATAATTTTGATGCAACGATGACTTTAAACCCTGGGGGAGTAGTAGATGCAAAATCTATGCTCCAAGCGGGGGATTTCCGTTATTGGATAAAAGGTCCGTTGGTCACGCAAGTAATAATTGAAGACCGAGGACAAAATTTGCCCTATGATTTAAGTTTTAATGGTCATAAGACTTTTCATCCGATGTTTGTCGCAACTTTTTATCCTAAAGAAAAAAAAGTTAAAACTGAATTTATTGGCGAAAATATTTGGGCAAATGCCAGACAAGATATTAGTTATAATTTAAGTTTGCAATTAGGCGGGACTCCGGTTTATACCAAAGACAATTTTAATCATTCGGCTCAATTAAGATGGCGAAAAACTTTTTGGTTAAACGGTGAGTTTTCGCCGGTGCAGATTGATTATAACTTAGCTTACCTGACAGAGACTAAAGCAATTCCCAATTATGACTCTAGTATTCAAATGACGGCTGATGCAATTAATACTTGGGCGAACAAACGTCCGACCAGCGAATGTAATTCGGTTACTTGGTCAGAGGCAATCAGCCAAGGAAAAACTGACATAGGGGGTCCGGCTCAAGTTTGTACTTATATGCCGGCATCTGGCGGTCGTCCAGATATTGGCTATATTCCGGGTTGGTATATGGCTTATCTGTATTCAATGGGATCTGACGATGTAAATGCTCCTAAATTGTATGATATTATGATTGGCAATGCCGAAGCTTCCGGTTCCATTAGAATGCATTTTAGAGAGAACTTAACCGATAGAAAATATATAAAATCTAGTGGTGAAAATGCCTTTGGTCACTTTTTGTCTATAAGTGCCAGACCTGGCATGGTGTTAAAACCTGCACAAACTCAGTCTGATGCTACCTCGGGTGATAATTTAATAAGTGTAGGCGAACTTAAAAATGCTACTGGAATTACCCCGGAAGTGGCACATTGGCCTGGGTTGTCATATTTGCCATATTTAATAACCGGCGATTATTATTTCCTGGAAGAACTGTGGGCGAGCTCGGCTTATGTGATTGGCGACACCGCTGAAATGGATGCTTATAGAGTAAGAAATAAGAATATTGCCGGCATAATTTCTAACACCGAGTTTAGAGGTCAAGCTTGGGCTTTAAGAGAAGTCGCGCAAGCCGCGTTTATTTCTCCCGACGATTCCGTGGAAAAAGCTTACTATACCAAGATTTTTGAAAATAATATGGCTGTAAGAGAAGGTATGGGCAATATCACTAACGGTAGTTTTTATAACCCGAATTGTTCTACTAATCCTTTTGACCGAACTTTAGAGCTTAATCCATGGTGTTATGGCAAAAATATTCAAGCGTTATACAGCATAAAAAATGAATATATGCAGGATAATCCTTTAAATATGTTGGAGCCGGGAGAAGCTTTTAGAGGCGATGACTACACAGTTGGTTATGATCAAACCAAAGCCAGCGCTTCAGCGGCCATGTGGATGTGGTCGTATCATTGGGTAACTTTGGGGCATGCGGTGGATATGGGTTTACCTGCTAAAGGCTACTTGCATAATCGCTTTAAATTTCTAATTAATTTATTAGCCAGTCCAGATTCGGTACCTCAACTTGCCGGAGCTTATACTATTCCGACTAGAAATGGGCAGAATAAAATGTTTAGAAATATTAAGGAATTTGTTGAAGCTTATGAACCTGCCAAATTGACCGAAATAATTAATAATAATTATGGTAATGCTGCTAATCCTCAACATGGGTTTCCGATAGTACTTAGGGCAGCGGCAAGTTATTTGCCAGGTTTGACTATAGATGGTTTAAGTGGCAATACCGCTTGGGATACATTAAATACCGGTGTGTCTAAGTATTTGAACGCATTAGCCTACGATCAAACTTGGGCCATTGTGCCTCGCAATAGTAATTTACCTACCTCCAATAATAATCAGATGAGTGCACAAGGTGATACGGTAAGACACCCTTATGGCACAGATATTATTTACAAAGGAGTAATTTATTGGATTTCTAATGTACCTAACCGAATGCCATATCCAAATTTGTCAGTTTATAACTCTTGGCATACCCCGAATGATTTTTCTCAAGTTGTGCCTGCCAATGCCGAAGATCTAAAATTACCTATTGGACCTAAAGTGCCCATGAAACCCTAGGTAAAATTAAGTAAATGTGTTATAATATAAAAGTTAAGTGAAATAAAAAATTAAAATACAATGCAGATATTCTTGCATTGTATAAAGGAAATAAATTATGAGGCATCTCAAGTTTAAGTTAATGGCTGGTTCTGCTGTACTTGGTTTAGGGTTAATGTCACTAGCTAACGTCGCTATGGCCACTGAATTAAGTGATAAAATAAAGTGTTTGCAAGATAACCAAAAATATCGACAAGAATATACCGCTCAGTTAAAAGTTAATAATAAAACCTACACCGATGGTTTAAAAGCAGCCGGTGTAGTAAGAAAAGATGCGGAAAAAGTCGCTCAAGATAATTATAAGGCTGCTGTCTTAGCGGCAAAAAACAAATTAAAAGCTGATTTAGGTAATGCTTCCACCACCCCAGCCAGTCGAAAAGTAGCTAATGAAGCTTACACGACTGCGGTTAAAACTGCGTTAGCCACTAGAAAGACCGCTAATGAAAATTTAAGACAAGCTTATAATACTAGCCGAACTTCTTTATTAAACGCTCGTAATACAGCAAATCATACAGCTAAAGTTACTCGTGATAGTTTAATTAAGGTTTGCCAATAAGCAATTTAAAAAAAATCCCTCAGTTTTTACTGAGGGATTTTTTTATTTAAGTACGTCTTGAACGAATTTATTGAATACTTCCGGATATTGCACAGCTAGTTCGGACAGCATTTTGCGGTTAATTTGCACATTTTGCTGTTTCATTAAGCTGGCAAATTTACTCCAAGTGGTGCCATTTTCTCTTAAAGCTGCATTGGTTCTAATTAACCAAAGCGATCTAAAGTCTCTTTTTTTATTTCGGCGGTCTCGGTAGGCATAGGAGTCAGCTTTTAACAAAGCTTGTCTGGCGTAGACAAAATTAGTAGAGCGTCGGTTAGTAAAGCCTTTGGCTCTTTTTAGTAATTTTTTTCTTCGTTTGTTGGCAGTGGTGCCACGTTTGATTCGGGTCATAGGATGTTCATTTTAACATTTTATCATACTATCATTTCATCACGACAGCATTATTATAATGTTAGAATGTTAAGATGTTAGAATGTTTAAATGATTACTTATAAGGGATTAAACTATGTAATTTTTGGTGAACTCTTCCGAGCATGGTATCTCTGCGTTTGTTCTTGGTGGTTTTGCCGGATTCTCTGGAATTAAAATGATTTTGACCGGTTTTGCGGGTCATGAGTTTACCCGAGCCGGTTTTTTTAATGCGTTTACTGGTTCCTTTGTGAGTTTTGACTTTAGGCATTGATTTAGTAATAAGTAGTGGGTAGTAAGTAGTAGGTAGCTTGTGCGGTTTAGCTAAACGCTAAATGCTACTAACTAAATGCTATATAATTATTTTGTTGGGGCAATGGTTAAGGAAAAGGTTCCGCCCATTTTTTTTATGGGCACATCAATTCGGTAGGCGTGCGTTACGAGTTTTATGAAGTTATTTAATTGCTCTTTAGCAATATCCGGAAAAGCTTGTTCGCGTCCTCGCATTTTGAGTTCAATTTTTACCACATCGCCTTCAGTTAAAAATTCGTCAACTTTTTTAGCTTTAACTTCCATATCGTGTTGGCCAATGCGAGTCGAGAGCCACATGGTTTTGAGCTCGGTTTTCTTAGTTTTTTTCTTTGCTTCACTCTCGGCTTTTTTTTGCTGATATTTAAATTTAGCAAAATCAATGATTTTACAGACTGGGGGCAGGGCTTGAGGTGCCACTTCCACTAAGTCTAAACCATGTTCATTGGCTAAATTGATGGCTTCTGATAATTTAAAAATCCCGAGTTGTTCACCGTTTTCAGTGATAACCCTCACTTCAGGAGCTTTAATTTGTAAGTTAATCTTTACTTTTTGTAGCACAATTTAAATTCAATTTAGCTAATATATCTTACTATAATGATTGTCGGGTGTCAACCCAGTAGAGCAACATTGCAATTAGCTCTAAAATTAAGCTAGTTCTTACACAGACGACACTAAAGGAATAAATCTTAATAATCAATTGTATTGCAATGTGATTCTACTGGGTCAACCCCGCTTCTCGCGAGAGGCGGGGTCAACCCCGTTAAATAACCGCTGTGCGGTTCCGCCTTCGGCGGATTTAACGGGGTTTTAATTAATACCAGAAACTCACTACCGAAGCCAAGCCGACTAAAAACATTAAACCAATAATGGCCCAACCGAAAATTTGCTTGGATTTGCTGTTGGTAAAATCGTTCATAATCTTGTGATTAGAACTGATTTGCACAATGGGAATTAGGATAAACGGAGCCACTAAGCCATTAATGATGGCTGAAAATATTAAAGCTTTAATGGGATTAATCCCAATTAAATTCATACAAAAGCCTAAAATCATGGCAATAATAATCGTGCCATAAAAAGCTTTGGCTTGTTTTAGAGTTTTATATAAACCACTTTTCCAACCAAAAGTTTCCGAAAGGGCATAAGAACAACTGCCGGCTAAAACCGGAATCGACAGCATCCCAGTGCCGAGAATGCCAATCGTAAATAACGTTGCTGCCCATTTGCCTGCCAGTGGTTCTAAAGCTAAAGCCACCTCGCCCGCTGATTGGATATTAAAAATGCCGTTATGGTTCAACACCGAGGCAGTCGTAGCAATAATAAAAAAGGCAATTAAGTTAGAAAAGAACATGCCCACCCAGACATCAATTTGCATTTTTTTAATTTCTCTGGGCAAAGTGGGACTTTGTCTGGCTTTTAAAGTAGTTTTACCTTCCAGAATTTCTTCTTCCACTTCTTGCGAAGTTTGCCAAAAAAATAAATAAGGGGAAATGGTGGTGCCTAAAAAAGCACACAACAGCACAATGCCTTGTTTGGAAAAAATCTCTCTATTAGGTAAAAAACCTTTAGTAAAAATTTCTTTGCCATCTAAACCGGCATAAAAGGCGGAAAATACATAGGCCAATAAAAACAGGGCAAGCCACTTTAAAATTTGGGAATAAGTTTTATAACTGGAAAAAATCTGTAAGAGGAGGCTAAAAATAACAAAGGTGGAAGTAAGAAAATAAAAATCTAATTTTGGAAAAATTAATTTTACGGCTTCGGCCATGGCGCCCAAATTCGCGCCAATGTTAAAGATGTTAGCAAAAAATAACAAACCGGTTATGAGGATTAAAAAACTTTTGGAATAGTATTTTTTAATGTTGCCAGCGAGGCCCCTGCCTGTCACCATGCCAATTTTGGCGCACATTTCCTGCACAATTGCCATTAAAGGAAAAGTATAGGGGGCCAGCCAAAGAAAATTAAACCCAAATTTGGCTCCGCTTTGGGCATAGGTAGTTATGCCCGAAGGGTCGTCGTCGGCTGCGCCGGTAATAAAGCCCGGGCCTAAATTCTGCCACACCTTACCGGCTTTGCGAATCGGTTGGATGATTATATTTGGATGTTGGTTTTTCATTAATCTTTTATGGCTTATTGGCTAACTACTGACTGTTGATTCACTGATTTCTGGTTAACTGTCCACTGATTGCTACTAAAAGCATACACTTTTTAAAGTAAAAATACAAAATGTGGATAAACCCGAAGTTTGTGCGATTTTAGTTAAATTTGGACTCTTGACCGCTCTGGCTAGCTTTGATATCTTACATTAGATAACTATGAACGAATTTGAATGTAATTTGAATTTAATAGTTTTAAACCCCGCCCTTAGTTAGGGACTGGGGTTATTTTTTTA
>CAZFXC010000015.1:6340-8932 GCA_964522815.1 uncultured Candidatus Saccharibacteria bacterium | reverse complement strand
ACATCTATGCTCACACTTGAAGGACTCATAGTAAATATAGATGGCGTAAAGCGTGGTCGGATTGAAATTGGTCATGACGGTCTAATTGCCTCCGTTGGTTTGCCTACGGGTCAAGCAGATATGGTTTTAACGGACGAACTAATTTTTCCGGGGTTTATTGATTTACATGTCCATGCCCGTGAATGCGCCGATCACACTTGGGATTATAAAGAAGATTTTAGGTCCGCATCCAATTCTGCTATCAATGGAGGCGTGGTCGCTTTTGCCGATATGCCCAATAACCCCACGCCACCCCTAGATGACGTGAGTTACGCGGAAAAATTAAAGTTAACCGAAACATCCGCTGTAGAAATTTTGCTCTACGCTGGCACAAATCCAACTTCTCGTCCTTTGCAACAATCCGTGCCTTACAAAGCTTACATTAGCAAATCGGTCGGGGATTTATTTTTTGATGCTTTTACCGAACTGGAAAATTTTGCCAAAACATATCAAGGACAACCTGTGAGTTTCCACTGCGAAGATCCGGAAATTTTAAAAGCCAATTTACATCAATCGACGCATGAACTGAAAAGGCCGGAGAGTGCCGAAGTTTCCGCGGTAGATAGGGCTTTAAACATGATAGAAACATATCATTTGCAAGGTAAGATTTGTCATGCTTCCACGCCTGAGGCCATAGAAAAAATTAAACAAGCCAGAAGCAGAGGCGTAAGAGTGACTGTAGAAGTCACTCCTCACCACTTATTTTTCGATTTATCCTCTCTTTTTGACTCAACTTCAGCTGAGGAAAAAAATAGCAAATCGTCCTCCGAAGTCCGTCTTGGGCGGACGAAGGAGGATGACCAGGTCTCCATAATAAATCGTCGTAAAATGTTTCAAGTTAATCCGCCGATTCGCCAATCACCGGAAACTCGGCAATATTTACTTCGCGCCTTAAAACAGGGCGATATAGATTTTATTGCTACAGACCATGCTCCGCATTCGCCGGCAGAAAAAGCTCAAGGTATGTCGGGGCTGACTCATTTGGATACTTTTGCCCCTTTTACAACTTGGCTCATGACAGAACATCAGTTTAGCCCTGAAGATATTGCACGAGTTTGTGCTTATAATCCGGCGCAGTTTTTTAACCAATTTTCCAATTATCAATATGGTAAAATTGCTAAAGGGTTTGTGGGTTCTTTAACGATAATTGATATGCACCGGCCCATCACCATCACTAAGACCTTGTTAAAAACCAAAGCCCAGTGGTCGCCGTTTGAAGGCGTAACGTTTCCCGGCTCAGTTGTGATGACAGTTATTAAGGGTAAGGTTTATAAGATTGATAAATCATAGGCCGAAAATTTCTAATTAACCTAATTGCTTTAATTATTCTAAATAAATTTCAAAGTCGCATAAAAAAATTGTGGATTAGAAATTCAATATTATTTAGACCAATTAGCTCATTAGAACAATTAAAATAATTTACAAAGTATGATATCTGAATTAATTCTTAAAGATGGCACACGGTATGAAGGAGTGAGTTTTGGTGCCAATATCCCTGTGTCCGGCGAAGTGGTGTTTATTACGGGTATGGTGGGGTATCCGGAAAGTTTTACCGACCCGAGTTTTAAAGGGCAAATTTTGGTAATGACTTATCCGCTGTTGGGTAATTATGGGGTGCCGGATAAACCAGGTTGGGAGTCAGACAGAGTTCAAATTTCCGGTTTGGTGGTGTGTAATTATATCGACACACCGAGTCATTACACTTCCAAACAAACTTTAGCTAAGTGGTTAAAACAACAAGGGGTGCCGGCTTTGGAAATTAAAGATACGCGGGGTTTGACGCAAAAATTAAGAACCCATGGGGTGATGCTGGGACGTTTTGTCATTCCGGCCAAGTCCCGACTAAAGTCGGGACACGAGCCGGAAGCTAAAAAAATAGATTCCCTTCGCCGGTTGGCGGATCGCGGGAATGACAAAGAACAAGAATTTCAGGATCCAAATCTGCGCAACTTAGTCGCGGAAGTTTCTTGTAAAAAACCTTACATCATCACCCCTTCGACTTCGCTTAAGGCAGGCAAAACTGTGGCATTAATTGATTGTGGAGCCAAATTTAATATTGCGCGTTCGTTAGCCAAGCGGGGAGTTAAAGTGCTGGTAGTGCCTTGGCAGACCGATGTTTTAAAGTTAAAACAGAAAATTCATGGCGTCATGATTTCTAACGGACCGGGTGATCCGCAAATGGCTAAAGCGACTATTGAAAATGTTAAAAAACTCTTAGCGAAAAAACTGCCCACGTTTGGAATTTGTTTAGGCAACCAAATTTTAGCGTTGGCAGCCGGAGGCACAACTTATAAGCTGAAATTCGGCCATCGGGGACAAAACCAACCAGCGGTGTTGGTAGGCACCAAAAAAGCTTATTTAACCACACAAAACCATGGTTTTGCCGTAGGAAAAATCCCTAAAGGTTTTAAGGAGTGGTTTTATAACGGGAACGATAAGACGAACGAAGGGATTATTCATAAGAGTTTACCGTTTATGTCGGTGCAATTTCACCCCGAAAGTTATCCGGGCCCGACCGATACCGATTGGTTGTTTGATGAGTTTATAAAAAAA
>CAZFXC010000015.1:0-6240 GCA_964522815.1 uncultured Candidatus Saccharibacteria bacterium | reverse complement strand
TATGAGCAAATTTAAAAAAATTTTAGTTTTGGGGAGTGGGGCGTTAAAAATCGGCGAAGCCGGGGAGTTTGATTATTCCGGCAGTCAGGCGATTAAGGCTTTAAAGGAAGAACGGATTAAGTCCGTGCTAATTAATCCGAATATTGCCACTTTTCAGACTTCTAAATTTTTAGCTGATGAAGTGTATTTTTTGCCCGTCAATCCCTATTTTGTAGAACAGGTAATTAAGAAAGAAAAGCCTGATGGCATCTTTTTATCTTTTGGCGGACAGACAGCTTTAAATTGCGGGTTGGCTTTAGAAAAGAGTGGGGTGCTCAAAAAGTACGGAGTGAAAGTTTTAGGGAGTCCGGTCAAATCCATTGAACTTACCGAAGACCGCCAAATGTTTGCGGATCACCTGAAAGCTTTAAATATTCCGGTGCCCTCAAGTGGCACAGCGACTACTTTAGCCGAAGCGCAAAAAGTCGCGGAGCAAATTGGTTTACCGGTAATGGTGAGGGCGGCGTTTACTTTGGGCGGGCAAAAATCCGGTGTGGCAAAAACGGCTAAGGAGTTAAAGGAAATTGTGAATGGCGCTTTGGCTGTAAGTCCGCAGGTGTTAATTGAAAAATATTTGCATCACTTTAAAGAAGTGGAATACGAAGTGGTGCGCGATAAATATGACAATTGCGTCACAGTGTGTAATATGGAAAATTTTGACCCTTTGGGCATTCATACCGGAGATTCTATTGTGATTGCGCCGAGTCAAACTTTAACTAATGCAGAATACCATGGCCTTAGAGAAGCTTCCATAAAAATTGTAAAATCTTTGGGGATTGTGGGCGAATGCAACGTGCAGTTTGCTCTTAACCCCGTTAGAAGTCAGTCCCGACAAGTTGGGACTGCTGGCGCTGGGGTGCGCCAGACTTCTAACGGGGTGAATCCTAACTCCAAAAATGGCAGGTTAGATTTTTACGTGATAGAAGTCAACGCCAGATTATCCAGATCATCTGCCTTGGCTTCCAAAGCTACGGGCTACCCTTTGGCGTATGTGGCAGCCAAATTAGCATTGGGTAAAAGTTTGACTGAAGTACAAAATAAAATTACTCAAGTTACCCAAAGCTTTTTTGAACCGGCTTTAGATTATGTTGTGGTTAAAATGCCTCGTTGGGATTTGGAAAAATTTAAAGGGGCGGAAGAAAAAATTGGGAGTGCTATGAAGTCAGTCGGGGAAGTGATGGCCATTGGGAGAAGTTTTGAAGAGGCTTTGCAAAAGGCGGTGCGGATGCAGTCAGGGCAAACGGAAAGCGTAACCGATAATGGCTTTGCCAATAAGCCAGCCATTAAGGAATTTTTAATGACTCCTACGCCTCGTCGGGTCTTTGCCGTGTCAGCCGGTCTGAAAGCCGGCATGTCAGTAAACTCAATTTACAACTTAACTGGCATTGATCCTTGGTTTTTATACCGAATTAAAAATATTGTAGACGCGGAGAGGGAATTGGTAAACACAGTTAACTCCCCCAAGCCCGCTTCTGTTCGGCAAGCTCAGGACAGGCTTTTAACAAGCGGGGGCAAGAGTAGTGCCTCCCTGTTTCCAAAGGGGAGGTTGGGAGGGGTTAGTGATCCCAATGTTTTACTGAAGCTAAAACAGCTAGGTTTTTCGGACAAAAAAATTGGTAGAGTGGTGGGGCAGACGGAGTTTGAAATTAGACAGCTCCGTAAAGCTTTGGGTGTGTATCCTTCTGTGTTTCAAATTGATACTTTAGCCGGTGAAGTGCCGGCACAAACTAATTATTTATATCTTACATATCATGGTGGACATCATGACGTGAAGCCTTTGGGTAAAACCGCGATTGTGGTTTTAGGGAGTGGGCCTTACCACATTGGCAGTAGTGTGGAATTTGATTGGTCGTGCGTGCACGCAGGTTTGCAATTGAAAAAACATGGGAAAAAATCCGTGATTATTAATTGCAATCCGGAGACGGTATCTACCGATTACGATATGTCTGACCGGTTATATTTTGAAAATTTATCTTTTGAAACCGTAGCGGATATTTTTGAGTTTGAAAAAGCAGGTTCATTAATTATTTCGGTGGGTGGACAAAGACCCAATAATTTAGCCAAGAAATTATCTCGGGAAGGTTTTAAGCTCCTCGGGACTTCGGCTCAAAATATTGACCGCGCGGAAGATCGAGTAAAATTTTCCGCCTTGTTAGACAAGCTCGGCATTTTACAGCCTAAGTGGGAAAGTTTTTCCAGTTTAACTTCAGCGGAAAAGTTTGCACAAACAGTGGGGTATCCGGTTTTAGTCAGACCGTCTTATGTGTTATCTGGGAGTGCGATGAGCGTGTGTTATAATCAGGCGCAACTGGAAACTTTTTTAAGTAAAGCCGTAATTTTAGGCAAAGAACATCCGGTGACCATTTCTAAATTTATTGAAAATGCCAAGGAGTTGGAATTTGATGCCGTGGCACAAAACGGTCAATTAATGATTTATGCGATTTCGGAACATGTGGAAAATGCGGGTGTGCATAGTGGAGATGCCACCATTGTGTATCCCACGCAAAGAGTGTATGCGTCCACCGAGTTTCAGTTAAAACAAATTGCTAAAAAAATCGCCAAAGAATTAAAAGTTACGGGTCCGTTTAATATTCAATTTTTAGTCAAAGACAACAAGCCTTCGGTAATTGAGGTGAATTTACGCGCGAGTCGAACTTTTCCCTTGCTGTCCAAAGCGCTAGATGCGAATTTTCCGGAAATGGCAGTGGATGCGTTTTTTGGGAAAGCCAAAAAGTTCAGTTATGAATACCCGAGCCGAGTCGTGGTGAAGTCACCGCAATTTTCTTTTGCCAGACTGTCGGGGGCTGACCCGGTGTTGCGGGTGGAAATGTCTTCCACCGGTGAAGTGGCGACTTTTGGGCATAGTTATGACGAAGCGCTGATTAAGTCCATTATGTCTGCCAATAACTTTAGTTTTGAAAAAAAACAGGTATTATTGTCTTTAGGGGGTGAATTAAATAAAGCTAAATTTTTAGAGACTGCTGGTATTTTGCGGGATTTAGAGTATAAAATTTATGCCACCGACAGCACGGCTAAATTTTTAGCCAGTCAGGGGATTCATTGTCAAACAATTAAAAAGGTTTCTGAAGGCTCCCCGAATGTGGTGGATTTAATTCAAAGTAAAGTTGTGGCTTTTGTGGTAAACTTAAGTCAGCAGAGCATAAAAATGGAAGTGAGTCGACAAAAACAACATTTGACCGATGGGTATCATATTCGGCGAGCTACGGTAGATAATCAGATCCCACTGTTTACCGACTTACACTTGGCACGGGCCTTTATTAAGGCACTAAATAATTATAAGTTGGAAGATTTGGAAATTAAAAGTTATAAAGAATATTTAAAAAATGACAAAAGTTAAAACCGTAATGGCAATTTAGTTTTATCATTTTCGTCGTTTTTGCTCACTTATTTTATGAACCATATCCTCACCGGTAAACAATTTGCCAATAAAACATTATTAGATAAGCTGTTTGCTAAGGCTTTGGAGTTGGAACAGGCCGATTCAAACGGGGGTATGCCTAAATTGTTAGCCGGCAAAGTGGTGGCTACTCTTTTTTATGAACCAAGTACGCGAACACGATTATCTTTTGAGTCATCGGCTTTAAAATTGGGCGCCGGTGTAATTACCGTGGAAAATGCCAAAGCCACTTCATCTGACGTAAAAGGTGAAAGTTTAGAGGACACCATTAGAATGGTTAACTGTTATTCGGAAGTGGTGGTTTTGCGTCACCCCGAGGCTTTAACCGCAGAACGGGTGGCAAAAGTTTCGTCCACACCGGTAATTAATGCGGGTGATGGTGGCAACGAGCATCCCACCCAAGCCATTTATGACTTATGGACAATTAAAAAAGAATTAGGTCGGTTGGATAATTTAAAAGTAGTTTTTGGATTTGACCCCAAACATTCCAGAACGATTCGTTCGCTTGCCCGGCTTTTGGCGATTTTTCCTAATAATCAGTTTACTTTTATTTCACCGAGTTCATTAAAGCCAGCTCAAGATTTGATTGATGACATAAAAAATTTACAAGTTGCCGTGGAACTAAAAAGCACTTTAGACAATATTGGTAATGCCGATGTGTTGTATATTAACAGATTGCAAGCGGAACGCTTTGATGATCTTTCAGAGTTTGAAACCAACAGGAAACAATTTGTGTTAAAACCTGAACATTTAACCGGCAGTAAAGCCATTGTTTTAAATCCCTTGCCTAGAATAGATGAAATTGATTTGGCCGTGGATTTATTACCAAATGCAAAATATTTCACTCAAGCCAAAAATGGGTTGTATATCCGTTCCGCTTTGTTGTTATACTCTTTAAATTTACTTTAGTTTTCGCTTATTGAATATCGGTAAAAATTTGGTAGTGTTTGGTTTTAACCACCCCCGCAATGGGTAAGTGGTTAATTTGTGCTTGACCGGCCAATAATTCTTTAAATTTGGCCTGTTTTTCCGGTCCGCAAATAAATACAATGACTTCATCAATGTATTTAAATAAATTAAAAGTGGCGGTTACTCGTTCTTTGTATTTATGGGTGGTGTCCGCACGGTAAGCAGTAACGAGGTGTGAATTTTCAAAAGCAGTTTCAAAAAATTTAACGTCTGGGCTGGGGAAAATGCCGGCGGTGTGGCCATCGGGCCCCATACCCAGGGTGGCGAAAACTTTACCTTGAGGGTGTTGGTTGAGCCAATTGGTGAGCCCAATTTCCAAACGGGTTTGCATATCATTCATATTTTCGTTTAAGCGGGGGAGCGTGCCAATAAAATTAACATTGGCATTTAAAGCTAAGGTATAAAAGTCTAATTTTTGCAAGGCTAAAAAATTATTAGCTTCGGCGTCTTGACTAAAGCGTTCGTCTAACATGGTAATAGTTAAATTTTCTCCCATGCTGATAGCGCTCACAAAATCTAACATAGCTAAAGCCGAACCGGCGGAAAGTAAAAGTAAAATCGGAGAGGTTTTATTTTCACTTAGTAATTTATTTAAAGTTTCGCCTGCACTAGCGGTAGCTTCTTCTTGACTGGTAAATTTATTAATTTCCATATTTTTATATGGTATCAGGTCTTACGTATTTTGCCAATAGATTTAATGTTATACTTATACCATGAAAAATTTTTTGTTAATTTTAAGTTTAGGCTTTTTGACTTTTTCCTGTCAAAGACCAGAAGCAAATAAGTTAATAGACACGAAGGTGGAAACCTATCCAGTAAAGAGCGCAATTAGTGAGCCGATTTTTAATGCTTTAATCCGCATCACCAAAAAACCATTTGGTTTGCGAGTTAGCCCAAAAAATTCTCCGGTGAGCCCCGAAAAATTTACTGGTTTTCATAATGCAGTTGATTTTGAAA
This sequence comes from uncultured Candidatus Saccharibacteria bacterium, assembly GCA_964522815.1. Lineage (GTDB taxonomy): Bacteria > Patescibacteriota > Doudnabacteria > UBA920 > UBA920 > JBBTRN01. Next base: position 857 of record CAZFXC010000015.1, on the reverse strand, counting down.
TTTTAGCAGGTGAAGAAAATAGCCCAGTAGATATTTATGCGATTTGCAAAGGGAAAATTGTCTTTAAAGAGTCAGTAAGTGGCTATGGCGGGGTGGTGGTAGAAGAGTGTGAAATAAACCGGCAAATTGTAACTGTGATTTATGGGCATATCAATCTATCTGAAACAGTCAAAAAGGTGAACGATACTTTAGAGTCAGGGGAGAAGTTTGCAGTTTTAGGTAGAGGTTTTACAAAAGAGACTGGTGGAGAAAGAAAGCATTTACATTTAGGTATTCATAAAGGTTCAAAACTAGATATTCGCGGGTATGTGCAAACCGAATCAGAATTAAGTGATTGGATAGATTATAGGGATATTGTTCAATAATTTTCTGCCAAAACAAAACCCCTCCGATTTTCATCGGAGGGGTTTTTAAGAGAGATTAAGCTCTTTGGACGTTTACAGCGTTGGGGCCTTTAGGAGATTGCTCTACTTCAAAGCTTACTTCATCGCCTTCGTTGAGTTCTTCAAAAGTAACGCCAACGAGAGACTTGCTGTGAAAGAAAAGGTCTTTGTCCATACCTTGAGCGGTAATGAAACCAAAACCTTTATCGGTTTTCTTTTTAATAACACCAGTCATAGTAGTAATAGTTTAGAATTTACTGGACTGCTATTTTTGCTCGGGCAAAGCCCGAACCAAAATGGCATTTGACCGATTACTTCGTTAAAATACTCTGGTTTTTCTCGCCGTAGTTTTACTACGGCTCCCAAAATCCTCGTATTTTGCCTCGTACTCGGTTCAAACCCGTAAATTCTATATTTTATAGATTAGATTGATAAAAAAAATGTATTTGTGAAACTCGACGACTTTTCTAAATA
>CAZFXC010000014.1:2917-17358 GCA_964522815.1 uncultured Candidatus Saccharibacteria bacterium | reverse complement strand
TTTTGTTTCGGATCGCCCGGGTGCGGATTTTCGCTATGCCCCCACGGCTTCAAAACTAGAAAAAGAATTAGGTTGGCGAGCAACAAAAAATATTGATACAAATTTGAAAGAAATTGTGGAATGGTATAAGCAAAATACTGCTTGGTGGAAAAAAATCAAAAAGAAAAAAGAATTTTTGGATCATTACCAAAAACAGTCAAGAGCGTTATATTATTAAACTCATGAATAATTCTAAAAATTTTTGGAAAAATCGAAAAGTTTTAATTACCGGTGCCAGTGGTTTTGTTGGATCTAAGTTAGTAGTTGAACTTGCCAGTTTAGGAGCTAAAGTAATTGCCGTCATGTCACCTAGGACAGATACAGTTTTTTCATCCAACGAGGCCAGGAATGTAGTCACCCGGTCTTGCGATCTTTCTAAATATCATCAGGTACAGGCGCTTTTTGGGGATGGGGGGATAGATACAGTGTTTCATTTAGCAGCTTCTCCGATTGTTAGTCAGGTGGCATTACAACCCCAGTATAGTGTGGAAAATAATGTGTTAAGCACATTAAATATTTTAGAATTATGCCGTATACATAAAGTTAAAAGAGTGCTTTTAGCATCTTCGGACAAGGTTTATGGTGAACATGCCAAAACAGAATTAGAATCTTTACCGTTTAAAGAAAGTTATGCTTTAAGAGGTTTGGATATCTATAGCGCCTCTAAAGTCTGCGCTGATACTTTAGCGCAAGCTTATGCTTATCAGTATAAAATTCATATAGCTGTCCTTAGGTGTTGTAATATTTACGGTCCCGGCGACCGTAATTTTACCAGATTGATTCCTAGGACTATTATGCTTCTTTTATCCAATAAGGCTCCGGTTATAAAAGTTGGGCATGAACGGGTTTTACGAGAATATTTGTATGTGGACGATGCTGTTAGGGCATACATTTTTATGGCAGAAAATTTGGAAAGGTATTACGGTCCGAGTTTTCGTCATATGCCAAGAACGGGTAAACACACTTACGGGTGGTTGGCTTTTAATGTTGGGTCTTACACTGGTCGTCAGGTAGCAAGTTTGTCCAAATGTGCCAATATAAAAAATGTAAAGCAAATTATTGAACAATTAACAAAAAAAATTAAATATATCAAACCAGTGGTAATTTCCAAACCACCTAAGTTTATTGAGATCCCCGATGAATATTTGGATTCGTCAAAAATTATGGCATTGGGGTATAGAACGGAAATTGGTTTAGAACAAGGGTTTGAGAAATCTATTCAATGGTATCGGAAACATTTTAAAGAATTGGAAAAACAATTTTTGGTGCAATTAAAAATATGAACAGGGTATTAATTTTTGGTTCCGAAGGTCAATTGGGTTTTGATTTAAAGCGAGTTTTGGAAAATGAGTTCCAAGTTTTTGCTTTCAGTCATGCCCAAGCAGATATTCTGGAATTTAACAGCATTCAAACCATTATTCAAAAAATTAAACCAGATTATGTTGTTAATGCTACGGCTTATAACAAAGTTGAGCAAGCTGAAGTCGAAAAAGATTTAGCTTTTTCCATAAATAGCAAAGCTGTGGGAAATTTGGCTAAAATTTGCAAAGAAAATAATGTCATATTTATCCATGTTAGCACTGATTATGTTTTTGACGGTAGTAAAGAATTTTTTACAGAAAAGGATTTACCTAACCCCCTAAATACTTATGGGGCATCTAAGCTTGCGGGAGAAGCATTAGTAAAAGACTCAGGGGTTAAATTTTATTTAATTAGGACCAGTTCTGTGTTTGGGGTAAGTCAGTCCAGCCAAAAAATGAACTTTGTGGATAAAATGATTGCTTTGGCTAAAACGGGTAAAGACTTGAAAGTTGTGAACGATCAAATTATGAGCCCTACTTATTCATTAGATTTAGCTGTAAAAATAGAAGAATTAATCAAAAAATCAGCACCATTGGGACTATACCATATTACGAATCAGGGGAGCTGTAGCTGGTATGAATTAGCCAAAAACAGTTTGGAATTAATGAAACTTAATGCTAAAATAGAGCCAATAACCTCGGAGGATTCTGGTAGTCAAGTGAAAAGGCCAAAACAGAGTATTCTAAAAAATTTAGCTTTAGAAAATTTAGGCATGAAGCCCATGCCAACATGGCAAGACGCCTTAAGTAGATATTTAAAAGAAAAGTATTATATATGATTTATCCTTTACTCAAAGCAATTGGCAGTGATTATTCCATAGGTGTGGTGACTTATGTTAAACGTTTTGAAACTTATTTTAAACCTCTCGTAGCCTCTTTAGAAAAATATTTTCCCAACGTGGAAAAAAATTATGTATTAAATGGTTTTTATGATCAGGCAATTCAAGCTGAGTATTTAAATAACGCCAAACAGTTCTTAAAAGGCACTTCAGCTTCTAATGTCATTGCGTATAACGAAAGCCAACCTTTGGCACGTTGTTTTAACCAGTTAATTTTACATTCCACCGGAAAAAAAGTTTTAATTTTGAATGATGATTTGTTAGTTAGGTTTTTGTTTCGTCCATGTTTGGAGATGCAAATGTGGCCATTTGAGAATGGGGTAGTAAATAATACTTGGAGCATTAGTTGGCTTTCCAAGGAAACAGTTAGAAAAGTGGGATGGTTTGACGAAAGATTTCCAGCCATCGGTAATGAAGACGGCGATTATGGAATGCGAATTGCTTTACAAAAAGGCCAAAAAGCCATGCAAGTTTTGCACCAACATAATATTTACTGCTTCGGAATTACCAATGTAGTTGCGGGCAATACTGACCCGGGCTGGAAAAAAGATTCAGCGATTATTGGGAGTGGCTATGCTCAAGCCAATAAAGATTATTTTGATAAGAAATGGGAAACGAGTAAAAATTTTTTGGAAAACTCAGTTTGTTTACAAGGAGTGTATTATCGAATTCGTCCTGGTTTTGAAACCCCACAATTTTATGATTATAAACATCTAGAACATCCCATGAAATCCCCGGTAAAATAGTTGAAAGCCCCGCTCTTTGCTGATAAAGGACGGGGCTTTAAATTTTCAGTTATAAATGGTATTATGGGATTATGTCAAAAACGTTTATTTACCCAAGAAAACAGTGCCCGGTTTGTGAAAAGGCCGAACTGCCAGGGGCAATTTTGCCTCACAAAAATTTGCCATTTCCACTTTTGCCAGTATGTGTGGATACGCCTAAAGAGCAAGACGAATTTGCTCCTTTTAGTGTTACTATCTGTAACAATTGTGGTCTAATCCAATTAGTCGATGTAGCTGATCCGGTAGTTTTATATAAAATTTTTCATTCCGATGGCATTGGTAAAGTTTGGGAAGAACATTATGAAAAATTTTCCCGTCTGATATTCAAACATCACCCCAATACCACTCGTTCCGATGTTCATCGTCTCGGGTACGGGGCAGGTCACACAGGAAGATTATTGGAAATCGGTTCCGGTCAGGGTAAGTTGATGAAAAAATTATTAGAACATTATCAGACTGGTATGGAAGTGATTGATCCGCAATATGAGGGTCCCAAAGAAAAGGTGGTAGTGCATCCTACTTTGCTCAATTCCGAATTTGCGTTACAGAATAAAAATAAGTTCTCAGCCGTCGTCTCTTCTCATACTTTAGAACATTTTATTGACTTTAATGATTATTTTAGAGATGCTTGGCAGGTATTAACCGCCGGTGGATTACTATTTACTTCTGTGCCTAATCAGGAGTCTAATTTTGCCAAAGGTTATGGTAATCAATTAAATTTTGAACACCCGTCAATTTGTACTAATGCCCATTGGCAATATTTACATTATAAAAATGGTTTTGAAATCGAGGAGCTTAGTTTTTTTAAAGATCATTCGGTGCAAATTGTAGCCAAAAAAGTGGAAAAACCCATAGAGTTTAATTTAGACGTAAAAGAATTATCTTATGCTCTTTTGAAACAGTATGAAAACAGTATTCAAAATCGAATAAAAATTATTTTGGAGAATGCCAAACCAGATAAATCCAACTGGGTATTTGGTGCAAGTAATTTTACTCAGCCGTTGTTTGTGTATGGGTTAGATGAAAAAATTTTTACTGGGGTTATGGATAATAGCCCATTAAAACACAATAAGCGTCTTTACGGTACATCATTAATTTGTCGTAAACCCGAAGAAGTACTTAAAGAGTCGGAAAATTTAAGAATATTTTTAAACATCGGGCAATATAACATTGAAGTTCAAGAACAACTATTGGCCATAAACAAAACTTTAGAACTAATTATGCTTTAATTTTTTATGTTTAATTATAAAGTTTTAATTACCACTTCCGGAATTGGTTCTCGTTTAGGGGAACTAACTAAACATACCAACAAAGCTTTAATTAAAGTCGCGGGCAAACCAGCGATTGATTATATTATTGAGAGTTATCCTAAAGATATGGAGTTTGTGGTAACCATTGGGTATTTGAAAGAACAAGTGAAAGATTATTTAACACAGAGATTTCCCAAGCATAATTTTACTTTTGCTGTGGTAGATAAATTTGATGGGCCGGGCACGAGTATGGGCTATTCCATGCTTCAAGCTAGGCAATATTTAACTTGCCCATTTATTATTCAATGTAATGATACTTTGGTGTTTGAACCCATTTTAGATCCAAGTAAAGAAAATTGGAATGCTGGTACTAAAGGACCTTCGGCTGCTAGTTATACTTCGTTTAAAATTGTTAATGAGCACGCCATAAGTAAAATTGCAGACAAAGGAGCCGTGGATTATGATTTATTGCATATTGGCTTTGTGGGGATTAAAGATTATGAATTATTTTGGGAGTGTTTAGCCGAACTCTATCATAACAATCCAAACGATAGCGTGTTAAACGATACCCGCACCATGAATGTTATGCTAGACAGGGGATCGCAGTTTAAACCCGTGGAATATAAATTATGGTTAGATATTGGCAACCCAACTGCACTTAAGTCAACAGAAGAGTATTTGCTCACTCACCCTGATTTGCTAAATGCTAATCGCTAATTACTAAGTGTTAAAACAATGACTGAACAGAAATATAAAATTTTAATTACAACTTCTGGCGTAGGACGTGATTTGGGGGAGTTTACTAAACACGCGAATCAAAGTTTGGTTCGATTGTCTCAAAAGCCAATTTTGGCTCATATTATTGAACTTTACCCTAAGGAAATAGACATAGTAGTAACTTTAGGTTATTTTGGTAATTTAGTAAAAGAGTTTTTAGAGTTGGTCTACCCGGACAGAAAATTTACTTTTGTAGAAGTCGATAAATACGAAGGTCCTGGTGCGAGTCAAGGTTATTCTATGCTGTGTGCAAAAGAGCATTTGCAATGCCCTTTTATTTTTCATGCGGGCGATACTGTGGTAAGGGAGCCGGTGCCTACGCCTTTAATTTCTAATTGGTGTGGGGGAGCTAAAGGCGAAGTTAGTTCCAATTACGCTTCGTTTATTGAGTTAGATAAAAAAATCATGGCGTTTAATGGTAAGGGTTCAGCTGATTTTGATTATTTATATATTGGATTGGCTGGAGTGAAAGAGTATCAAAAATTTTGGAGTATGTTAGAAGCAATGTATCAACAAAGTCCAAATCAGCCTATAAATGATTTGGAAATTTATAGTGAAATGATTAAACAAGGGAGTGAATTTTATTCTGAACATTTAAAGAGTTGGATAGACATTGGAAATATTGAGAGTCTAAATAAGGCCAGAAAGATTTTAGGGGATGAGTTAATCAATTTAGATAAAGCCGAGGAAGCGACTTATATTTTTGAGCATAGCGTGGTTAAATTTATGGCTCAGCCTCAGGTGGTCAAAGATCGAGTAAGTCGAGCCAATAATGTTTTGTTGGGGTTGGTGCCCAAAATTGAGGGGGTAACCGAACATTTTTATAAATATAAATTTTCTGTCGGGCGTTTATTTTCTCGAGTTGTCACCCCTAACGATTTTGAAAGTTTTTTAGCTTGGGCTAATACGCATTTATGGCAATTATCCACTGAAGTCCCGGACAGAAAATTTAAGGAAATCTGTATGGATTTTTATAAAAATAAAACTTTTAAGCGTATAGAGCAATTTTATAGCCAGACGGGTATTAAAGACACGGCTTTGGTTATTGATGGTCAGGAAATTTCCCCTCTTAGTGAGTTGTTAGATTCTGTGGATTTTGATTGGCTAAGTACAGGCAGACAGACGAATTTTCATGGCGATTTGATATTAGACAATATTATTCGTACTCAGGATGCTTACGTATTGTTAGATTGGCGACAAAACTTCGGGGGCCAGCTAACCAGTGGAGATATGTATTATGATTTGGCTAAGTTGAATCATAATTTAACGGTTAATCATGATATGGTTTATCAGAATAGCTTTACGGTAAAAGTGAGAGGGAAGGTAGTTATGTGTGATATTTTAAGGAGTGCTAATTTAGTTGAATGTGAAAAGGTGCTACATAAATTTATTTTGAACCAAGGATGGGATTTAAAAAAGGTAAAGGTGTTAACCGCTATAGCATGGCTGAATATGGCCCCTTTGCACCACCACCCGTATAATTTCTTTTTGTATTATTTTGGTAGATTGGCTTTATGGCGAGCATTAAATAATCCATCAGCTTGATATGCCACACATCAGTAAATTAGGAATTGGGCCCATGAGTCCGGAAATTGTAGAAGGGGTTTTTTCCCATGCCCAAAACAGCGGAGTACCCTTAATGTTGATTGCGTCAAAAAATCAAATTGATTTTGACGGTGGATATTGCGGGAATTGGAATACTAAGCAGTACGCAGAGTATCTTAGAAAAATGAAACAGCAATACCCGAAAGCTCAAGTGTTTATTTGTCGGGATCACTGTGGTCCGGGGTTTAAAAACGATGATTTAGCAGATGTTTATAAGACTATTGATGCCGATATCGAAAATCATTTTGATTTAATTCACGTAGATTTTTGTCATTTTAAGGGTGCCCGGAAAGAATTATTAGAAGAATCCAAGAAAGCGATTTTGTATATAAAAAATAAAAATCCTAAAGTTTTGTTAGAGGTGGGAACAGATGAGAATGTCGGGGTATTTTTGGAAGACGTATCGGCGATTGAAAAAGATATGACATATTTTTCTAACATTGCCCCTTTAGAGTTTTTTGTTGTTCAAACCGGTAGTCTGGTAAAAGAGCAAAATCAAGTGGGTGGATTTAACCGGGAATTTATTGTAAAGATTAAAGAAATTTCCCAAAAATATAAATTGGGTTTAAAAGAACATAACTGTGATTACATGGAAGCAGGGGAAATCCAGCAACGGCAGGGGATAATTGATGCAGTCAATGTGGCGCCACAGTTTGGAGTTTTGCAAACCACTTTAACTTTGCAGAAATGTATAACTTACGGGATAGATTTTACCGAGTTTTTGAACGATGCTTATTTAAGTGGCAAATGGAAAAAATGGATGTATAAAAATTCAGAAAGTAATAAGTACTTATGTTCAGTGTTAGCCGGGCATTATATTTTTTCTCATTTCAGCTACCAAAAGTTGGTGGAAAAAATTAATAAATACGAAGATTTTAAACTGGCAATTATTCAGGAATTAAGTAAAAATTTTAATATTTATTTAAAGAATTTGTAAACAATGTCCAATAAGCCAAAGGCCATAGCATTTGTAAGTCCCTTTGAAGGTGCTAGAGGTTATTTTTTAGCGGGTCTTTCCCATTATTACGATTTGACCGTTTATTATAGTGTGAGTAAACGGTTTCGTTTTTTGTGGCAAATTTTTCATAAGTGGGCATATAGTCAAGATGTAAAGTTTGTAAAATATGAGTCACTTGAAGAATTGTTAAACATTCCAAGGAGTAATGAAGCTGTCTTTATTCATTTAAACGCTCTAACCCCCTTTTTTGGTTGGTATGAAAATCAAGCAGAAATTGTTGAGTTTATTTTAAAACTTAAAGAAAAAAGCCAGCATATTTACATTTTGGATATGGGGGAGAATCAGTACCATTTTACGAGTAGACCTGAGTTTTGGGATAATATTGATGTTTGTTTAAAAGGGCAGGTATTTAAACCCGAGTACGAAAGTATTTTTTTTGATAAAAATAAGGTTGCCTTATTCCAAGGCAAGGATGTCATGCAAAATTCGGTGATTGTTGAAGAGAATCTTAAAATGGATTTTAATAAATATCGGCATAAAATTTTGCCTATACCTTATGTGCCAAGTATTACTAAGTCCAAAGATTTGAATTTTTCTTCTCATGCAAAACTTTACGATTTGGTTGCCAATACTCGGACTTTTGGTAATGGTACGCTCCGTTACGGTTTAATTAAGGAAATACAAAATCGACTTAATCCTAAATTTGTTTATTCGTTTGATTATGATGACAAAGGTTGGAAAACTAATTTGCCCAAAAATCAACAGGTTTTTGATCCTTATTTAATTAAAACCGGGAATTTTGGCAAGCTTTTGTTTAAAATCAAATATGGAAAGTATTTTTACCCTCAAAGTTTGTATATTCACAACTTGGCCTTGGCCAAGTGCTTTTTAGCTTTGTCTTGGGTATTGTTATCTTTTCGCACTGCCGATTGCTTCGGGGCGGGAGTGGTGATGATAAACTTTAGTCATAAAAAATTTGATTACGGTCTTCCTATGGAAGATGGGGTAAATTATGTTTCGATTGGAGAGAGAGATGAAATGACCGATGATAATGAACAAATTAAGCCGGAGTATATTCCTGGGATTATAGATAAAATTGAACAAATTTTATCTGATACTAAAAAGCAAGCGGAAATAATAAAAAGCGGCAAGGAGATTTTTAATCAGTATTATTCTTCTCCGAAACAATTTGTTGAAAAGGTATTTATAAGTAAAATTGGCTTATGAAAATATTAATTACCGGTGCCAGTGGATTTTTAGGTAAAAATTTAGCGGAATCTTTATCCGCTAACTATGCTTTACTAATGCCGACTCATAAAGACTTGGACTTGCTTGATGCCCAAGCAGTAAAAAAGTTTTTAAATAAATCTTCGCCTGATGTAATCATTCATTCCGCAGGCGTGGGGTTGACTCGTGAGCAAAACAACACTTCAGAGGTAACAGAAAAAAATTTAAAAATGTTTTATAATTTAAGTAACTGTCAGGGTTTGTTCAAGAAAATGATTTTCACCGGATCGGGTGCAATTTATGACAAGTCACGTCCCTTGGTTAAGGTTTCAGAAGAGGCTTTTGGTCAGAGCATACCTAAGGACCCTTACGGAGTTTATAAATACGAGTGTTCGGAATACATTTTGGGGAGGAAGGATATTATTGATTTAAGACTTTTTGGCGTTTATGGAAAATACGAAGATTATAAAACTCGATTTATTTCTAACACAATTTGTAAATCGCTTTTAAATTTACCCATAAAAATTTTTAAAAATGTAAATTTTGAATTTTTATATGTAGAGGATTTTGTTAAAATTGTCGAATATTTTGTGCTTTATGAACCTAAATTTAATAATTATAATGTAGGGAATGGCAAGTCTGTTAGTCTGTTAGAAATTGCTGAAAAAATTAAAGGACTGTTTAATCCGGATTTACAAATTGAGGTTTTGTCACAGGAGAAAGGTAATGAATATTCTTGCAATGTTTCTCGGCTGGTAAATGAATTAAATAATTTTGAATTTACAGCTATGGACGAAAGCTTAAAGCGTCTCTATAATTGGTATAGTCAAAATTTTTTAGCAATAGATAAGGCAACCTTAGCTCAACAATGAATATAAATACTTTACAAAGTCTGGCAAAAAAAGCCAGAGGATTATTGCTTAAAACCGCTTTTTTTGCCAAGTCTGGGCATATTGGCAGTGGGCTTTCCACTGTGGATATAATTACCGCATTATATTTTGATTGGTTAACAATTAATCCCAAACAACCTTTAAATCAAAAAAGAGATTATTTTATTTTAAGCAAAGGCCATGGTTGTTTGGGGCTTTATTCGGTTTTGGCTTTAAGAGGTTTTTTTTCCAAAAGTCATTTGGAGACTTATTTTCAAGACAATACGGTGCTAACCGGACATCCTGTGCTCGGATCTTTACCGGGGATTGAGGCTTCCACCGGTTCTTTAGGACACGGTTTTCCAACCGCGGTTGGGTTGGCTTATGGCTTGAAAAACCAAAACTTGCCCAATCGGGTAGTGGTTATGGTGAGCGATGGAGAATGCGATGAAGGCTCAACTTGGGAAGCTGTGCTTTCGGCTCCTAATTTTGGTTTAAATAATTTAACCGTAATTGTGGATTATAATAAAATTCAAAGTTTTGGCACTGTGAAAGAAGTGATGAATTTGGAACCTTTTGCACAAAAGTGGAAGGCGTTTGGTTGGCAAGTGTTAGAAATTAATGGGCATAATTTTAAGGAAATTTTGTCGGCCTTTAAAAAAGCGGAAAATAATAAAACAGGACCCAGCGTGATAATTGCCCATACCGTTAAAGGTAAAGGTGTAGATTTTATGGAAAATCGAGTCGATTGGCATTATTTTAATCTGAATGAAGAGCAATATAACAAAGCTGTAAAACAATGCGAATAACTTTTGTTAAAACTTTACTGAAATTAGCTAAACAAGATCCACAGATTTTTTTAATTACTGGGGATTTAGGTTTTATGGCTTTGGAAGAATTTCGTGACCAACTGCCTAAGCAGTATTTAAATGCCGGAGTAGCGGAGCAAAATATGCTGGCCATGGCTGCCGGCTTAGCCTTGTCTGGTAAAAAAGTGTACGCATATTCTATAATCCCGTTTGCTACCATGCGTCCTTTTGAATTTGTCAGAAATGATATTTGCTATCAAAATTTAAATGTAAAAATTATTGGTATCGGCGCCGGGTTTTCTTATTCACTTTATGGCTCCACGCACCATGGCATAGAAGATATTGCCATCATGCGCAGTTTGCCCAATATGACAGTAGTTTGCCCGGGGGATCCTTTGGAAGTGGAAAAAACTACTTTTGCTTCAACCAAGCATGTGGGGCCTATGTATATCCGGCTGGGAAAAGCCGGGGAACCGGTGTTGCACCAAAATTTGAATAATTTTCAAATTGGCAAAGCAGTGGAAATAGTTAAGGGCAAAGATGTGAGTATAATAGCCACAAGTAATATTTTAGGGGAAGCGGTTGAAGCATCCAAGCTTTTAAAAGCCAAAAAAATTCAGGTATCAGTTTTAAGTATGCATACCATAAAACCCATAGATACACAGGCCATAATTAATTCAGCTAAAAAAGCAAAATTGATTGTAACCTTAGAGGAGCATAATGTTATTGGGGGTTTGGGCAGTGCGGTGGCTGAAGTTTTGGCCGATAATCAACTACAGGTAAAGTTTATTCGCTTAGGTATTCCAGACGAATACCCGCATAGGATTGGCAGTCAGAAATTTTTTAGAGAAAAATATAATTTATCCGCCGGTAAGGTTTCGGAAATAATTTTCCATGCTTACAAACAAAGATATAAAAAATCTTAAAATCATTGTCGATAAAATTAAGCAACCGGAAAAGGGTATTGAACAGGCGGTTTTTGATATTTTATGTAAGATTACTACCCATGTCGCTTGCGAGTTAATAGTTGTAAATCAATTAGGGGAAATTTTGTTAACTTTCCGCCAAGATAATTTTTGGCAGGGTTGGCATTTTCCCGGGGGACTTCTGAGGTACCGTGAGAGTTTTGAGAGTCGATTAAAGAAGGTTACAAAACTAGAGTTAGGAGTAAAACTTAAAAGTACCAAATTTTTATTTCCTCAAAATTATACTCAGAGTAAAAGAGGACACGATGTGTCTTTAGTGTTTTTATGTGAATTAAAGAGTAAACCAAAAATAGGTAAGTGGTTTAAACAGATGCCAAAAAATATTATCTCAGAACATAAAGAGCTTTGGAAAAAAGTAAAAAAATATTTTACAAAATAAAAACGGCCTCGACTCTACCAGCGTCGGGCCGTTTTGGCTAGGAAAGCCGGATTTCGCGAAACGTCGCGATTCCGGTTTCCAAAAACTGCTTTGCGCACGGGAGAATCCCGAGCGCATGCTCCCCAACCATGGGGGTCGGAAGCTGGCCAGCTGGCCAGAACCGTCCCACATAGCTTCCGTCCGGGGGGATGGACGGAAGTACTTGGACGAATACCTGACAGAGCCAGTGTCCGCCCAAATTTTTGCCTCTCCCGCGTTGGTGGTTTAACACCGACACGGTGCCGGCAAATTTTAGTTCGCCGATGGGCAAGCCGGTTTCGTCCGTGCTTGCCAGTTTCTGCTGTAAGGAGGAAACCGTCGCCCCCTTTGTCCAAATTTTCCCAGCCGAGTGCCACGGCTCGCCTGGGAAGTCTGGATCCTCTTTAGGTCTTTGGCACAGCAGAAAGTGCCATTGACCCTCAAACCAAACCGCTGTAACCAACTCTAGGCTCACGTTGAGCCCAAAGCCAGCCATGAGTCTGGCTTGAATGAGGGTGGCTGGAACTGTTGCTTGGTCTGCTAGCCACTCGCAGACCAAGATGATCATTTCATTTTTTATTTTAGTGGGTAAATGATCAAAAACCCGCCGCGTTAGTTTTTTAACATAAGTTCTCCTACAAAGACTTGTCATTATATACAAAAATATGGTCTAATGTCAATTAGACAATTTGTAATTTATCCATTATGATTTATTAATAATCAAGCTAAAAAATCCACACATATGAACATTTTATTAAACCCAGATTGGAAATTTAAACCAGGCGAAGATTGGATTTATTACACAAAAGCAGTTTATGGGCAAGAGGAAATTGACGCTGTAGTTAAATGTTTAAAGGAAGATTGGTTAGGTAATGGCAAATACACCGACGAATTTGAAGAAAAGATGTCAGCTGAGTTTGGGAAAAAGTATGGTTTGTTTGTTAATTCCGGCTCTTCGGCTAATTTACTCGCTTTAGAAATTTGTGATTTTAAGCCGGGTAGTGAAGTCATTACCCCAGCTTGTACTTTTGGCACCACCATGGGGCCTATTATTATGAAAGGTTTAGTGCCTGTGGTAGTGGATTCCAAACTCGGCACTTACAATATTAATCTAGATTTAATTGAAAGTGCTATCACTCCCAAAACCGTAGCTATTATGGTGCCTCATGCGGTGGGGAGTTTAAACGATATGGTGCGTTTGAGAGAAATTTGTAATAAGCACAAATTAAAATTAATTGAGGATAGTTGCGATACACATGGTTCCAGATTGGAAGGAAAACCAACCGGAATTTGGTCTGATATTACGACAACGAGTTTTTATGCGTCTCATAATATGACAGCTGGCGGAGGTGGGGGAATGGTAATGGTGGACGATCCGGAATTGAAACGCAGGGCAAAAATGTTTCGGGATTGGGGCAGAGCCTTACCTGAACGCTACGAGCACTATGAAGGAGCGTTTGAAGAACGCTACAATTTTAAATTGGACAATATAGATTATGACGGCAAGTTTGTGTTTATGGAGCTGGGTTACAATATGAAAGCCGTAGAAATGCAAGCTGCGTTTGCTCTAGTTCAGCTTGGGAGGCTAAAGGAGTTTAATAAAATTCGCATGGCTAATTTTAATAAGATTTACCAATTTTTTAAAAGATTTGAAAAATATTTTATTTTACCTGAAAGTCTGCCTAATGCGGAAATTTATTGGTTATCGTTTCCGGTTACGCTTCGGGAAGAAGCCGGCATAGAAAGAAAAGCTATGCTTAAATTTTTTGAGACCAATAAAATTCAGACTCGGCTGTTGTTTGCCGGAAATTTGCTGAGACATCCGGCTTATAAGACCCTACAAGAGAAAGTGCGGGTAGTGGGGGACTTAAAGAATGCGGATTATATAATGAAAAATACTTTTTTAATAGCTTGTCACCATGGTTTGAATGACGAGATGATTAATTATTTAACCGGCAAAGTTGAAGAGTTCTTAAAAGTTAAAAATTTAATTTAGTTTCATGAAATCTAACATATCTTTTATTCTGTTTACTTACAACGATGCTTATCGTTTGGAATATATTATTCGTAATTTAAAACCTTTTGGCGAAGTAATTATTTCCGATCAAGAAAGTACGGATAACAGTCAAGCAATTGCAGAAAAATTAGGAGCCAAATTCACTACGCGGAAAGCCACTGGTCAGCCCTTTATTGAAAGACAAGAGCTGTTAGACACAGTATCTGCCATAGCGTCTCACGATTGGATTTATTGGGGTTATGTGGATAATTTTTTACCCAAACAGCTTTGTGAAAAATTAGTAGAAATTTCTTTGCAAGACAAAATTAAATATGTTTATCTTCCGGTACATACTTATTTGTGGGGGGATACTGAGCATGTTATAGCTAAGGCAGAGTACCCGTGTTTTTTTAAAAAGGGCATGGTGGACTTTTCCAATAATCGGATTCATGGCATGGGTAAATTTTTAGGCAAGGCAGATGAAACCTTGCACCTGCCTCAAAGTAAAGCTATGGCCATGAGGCATTTTAGTCTTTATGATTT
>CAZFXC010000014.1:0-2907 GCA_964522815.1 uncultured Candidatus Saccharibacteria bacterium | reverse complement strand
ATACCGAAGCAGAACAAAAGTTTAAGGATGGCAAGCGAGTATCTTTGGTTTATTTGTTGGGGAGTATGGGTAGATATTTTTATCTATTTTATTTAAAAGGGGGTATGAGGGCGGGCATTAGGGGGCTTATGGTTGGGTTTTTATATGCTTCTTTTCGCGTTATGTTATCTATGAGGCTTTATGAATTAGAACATGGTTTAAACTTAGAAACCATTGAGGCTGAGTATGCTAAAGCCAAGATCGAGTTAGTTAAAGAAATTGAGAGTGCTAATTTTTAATGTATGGATATTAAAAAAATTAAATCTTGGGATAAACATTCTAAAAAATACCGTTGGGCAAAATGGTTGTATTTAAATTTTATTTTTTATTTTTATAACATTGACTCAGGACACCTGCCAAAATTTATGCCCAGGGTGATTGGGGGTCAGGAGTTAGATGCAGATTTGGCTAGAGGGTTGATTAATCCACAAGACGGAGTGGTAATTGATGTGGGCGCCGAACGAGGAGAATTCTCGTATTTTTTTTATTTTTCAGGTTTTAAAGTTTATGCAATAGAACCAGAGAGAAAAAATATTATTTATTTATATTTGCATCATTGGTTTCGAACGTTATTGGGTAGATTAAAAATTTATCGTTTGGCCTGTGGAGAAAATTCAGGTACGGCTAGATTACATGTTTCCGATTTATCTTTTCGGCATTCCTTAGAAGAGGGTAAATATTCAAGCGGAAAAATTCAAGTTGTAAAGCAGGTGCGTTTGGCAGATTTTATCGGTAATAAAAATATAAAAAAAATAGCACTAATAAAAATTGATACCGAAGGTTTTGATTTACCAGTGTTAAAGGGTTTGTTTAATACAACTCAAATTTTTCCAAAGGCAATAATGTTTGAAACTGAACAAGGCAATGCTCATGAATTGATTGCCTTAGTTAAACAAAATGGTTATAAATATTTTAGAGTAATTGCTCGTTGGCCGGAATTAAAAGATGTTGCTTTTCAAAAGCGGATATGTGTTTATGATGGTGAGGATCCAGAAATTTATTTATCTGATAATAATAACATTATTTGTTTTCAAGAGGATTTTCGTAAGGTTCATCCTTTAGTGACTAAATAAAATTTATTTATATAAGTTTAATCACACGTAGTTAATTTAATTTGATTTTGTAATCATGATTAATTTTTTAATTAAAAAAATTCACCATCGAATAAAATCTCAAAGTTGGTTTTACTGGTTTTGTCGCGAATGGTATGTAATTATAAGGATATTAATTAAACAATTTTTTGATAGACCGGAGAAAGGTAAAACCAGAATATTGTTTTATTATGTTTATGGTTTGGCATATGGAGGCACTTCGTCAATGATGCAAATATTCGCTAAGTATTTGGATAAGAAAAAATACGAGGTGTTTTTTATGTACTCTGATAAAGTCGATCCAATTTCCGGTATCTCTATTGCGGCCAATACTCGCTTGGGTTTTATGGAAAATACTGGAGTTTTTTTAATCCCATTTAATTATGAGAAAATTGAATCATATCATCCTTATTTTATTCGGGGCATGTCGCCCAATGTGTATGATATTATTCGTGATTTTAATATAGATTTAATGATCGTTCCGGGTGCGGGCCATGCGGAATTTCCTTTTAGTACGATAAAAAACATTCCGATTATTTTCTTTAATATTTTTGGTCAACCGAATTTGCAAAAAAATATTAAATTCCATTTGTGTATATCTGATGAGGTTGCAAGTAAACTATCACCGATTGTGCCGCAAGAGAAGATTAAAGTTGTGTACGTACCCACAGAAGGTCCAATGGATAAAGCTGAAGCCGGTAAGCTGATTAGAAAGAATTTGGGCATTTCAGATAAAGACATAGTTTTTGGTAGAATTGGAAGAAAGTCTGATCCATTATATGATCCGATTGGAATTGAAGCATTTAAACGAGTGGTAAAAAAATTTCCAAGGATACATTATGTAATAGTTGGCGCTCCTCAAATTTTATTACAACAGCAAGAACGGGAAAAGATACCGAATATTCATTTTTTGCCTGAAATTGGAACCAAGGATGGGTTGTGGGCATTTTATTATGCCATTGATGTGTTGGCACATTTTAGAAAAGACGGCGAGTCATTCGGTTTAAATATTGTTGAAGCAATGTATGCACAAAAACCAATTATTTCTCATAAATCTATCTATTGGAATGCGCATTTAGAATATTTAGATTCGAGCTTTGCCTTCGTGGCAGATGTTGACAATATTGATCAATATGCAGAAGGAATGGAGTTTTTTGCCAAAGATACCAATCGGGTACAAATTAAAATCATGGGCGAAAAAGCCAAAGCAAAAGCAGAAAAATTTCACATTAAAAATCACATTGGGGCATTTGAAGGCTATATTCAGGAGGCACTTAAATGAAAATCGGTATCATTGGTTTAGGTTTTGTCGGGGGAGCCTTGCAAAAATATTTTTTGCATGAGCAGGTAACAACTTTAGGATTTGATAAATTTAAAAAGATGGGTTCCCCAGTTGAAGTTAATCAAGCAGAAACAATTTTTATTTGCGTGCCAACTCCGTATCGTGCCAAGCAGGGGTTTGATATTTCTGCCGTTTTGGATGCAGTTAGTATTTTGGTTCAGCCTAAAATTATTGTAATCAAATCTTCAGTGACTCCCGGCACTACGGAGAAATTGCAAAAACAATTTCCTCAGCATAAGTTTTTATTTAACCCGGAGTTTTTAACCGAGAAAAAAGCTTATTATGATTTAACACACCCAGATAGGCAAATTTTAGGCTGGACTCAAGGAAGTAAATCTGTGGCTAAAAAAGTTTTAAATATTTTACCAAAATCCTATCAGAGTTTAATTATACCCAGTCAAGAAGCGGAAATGATAAAGTATATGGCTAATGCTT
>CAZFXC010000013.1:10565-17789 GCA_964522815.1 uncultured Candidatus Saccharibacteria bacterium | reverse complement strand
TTCTACCGGGGACGGGTTTGTAATGTTCGTGAATGGCTCCTAAGGCTGAATAGCAATCTGCCGTTGAGCGAGTAATAATTCTTAAAGCAATTATATCGTAAATTTTAGTGATTTCGCCTTGATACTTTTGAATTTTTTTAAAGAGAGAGTATGGGCGTTTAACCCGACCCTTAACTTCTAAAAATTTTATACTTTGTTGTTTTAAAGTTTGAGTTAAACTTTTTTCCATAATTTTTAAGTTTTCTTGTCGTTTTTCCAACTCGGTTTTCAGCAAAGTTTGCATCAATTGGTAGTTGTCCGCATCAACAATCTTAAAGGCTAAGTCTTCCAGTTCGTCTTTCCATGTCCCTATGCCCAAACGACCGGCAATGGGCGCATAAATTTCCAAAGTTTCTTTGGCAATTTTTATTTGTTTTTCCAATGGGATAAATTCCAGAGTGCGCATGTTATGCAAACGGTCAGCCAGTTTGATTAAAATTACCCGAATATCTTTGCTGGTGGCTAAAAATAATTTTCTTAAATTTTCCACGTAAAATTTATCTTGACTGTTCTTCATTCTCACATGCCCAAGTTGAGTTACGCCATCAACTAAATGGCTAATTTCTTCTCCAAATTCCGCTTTAATGGTTTCTAAAGACACTGAAGTATCTTCGGGAACGTCATGCATGAGGGTGGCAGATAAAGTGGGTGGATCAGGAAAAATTTGTCCCAAAATTATGGACGCTTGTTTGCAATGTTCAAAATAATCTTCGCCACTTTTACGTTTTTGGCCCTTATGGGCATTATGCGCCAAATTAAAAGCCCGCATTATTAAATCTTCTTGCTCTGGGGTAAACTTATGCGGTATGGCTTTGATGTAGGTTTTAAATTGGTTCATATGGGTATTATATCAGGCAATAATACAGGCGGAAAGATGCTATAATGTGAATATTAACAATAAAAATGGCAAAAGCGACGAAAATATTTTTTTCATTTATGTCAATTTTGTCATTTTTGATTATTGAGTTATGCCCGAATTACCGGAAGTAGAAACCGTGGCCAGAGAATTGCACAAAAAATTAAAAAACCGAGTTATTCAATCGGTCTGGGTTATGACGCCTAAAATGGTGAGTGTGGGCCCGGCTACTGTACCACCTAAGCGGATAAGTAAAGGTTTGAATGTAAAAAAATTTACTCAAGCTCTTCAAGGTAAAAATATTTTACAAGTTAAACGGAGAGCTAAAGTATTAATTTTTAAACTGTCTGACGGTTTATTTTTGTTAGTGCATTTAAAAATGACAGGTCAATTTATTTTTGAAGACCAACAACTGCGAGCCAGAACGGAGGGGCAATATCGGCTGTTAAATAAAGCCAGTGCTCCGTTGGTAAGTTTGCCTAGTAAACACACGCATGTGATTTTTAATTTTCCAGATTCTTCCAAATTATTTTTTAATGATGTTAGAAAATTCGGCTATTTAAAGTTAGTCGGCGAGAGCGAGCTGGATCAAGTTGAAGAGTTAAAAGCGTTTGGGCCAGAGCCTTTAGACCCTAACTTTACAGTTTTGCAATTCATTTCCATTATCAAACGGTTTCCACAAAGAAAAATCAAAGAGGTTTTGGTGGATCCCACTGTAGTGGCTGGGATTGGGAATATTTATAGTGACGAGATATTGTTTTTAGCCGGAATTAGACCGGCTAGGCAGGTATTCAATATCAAGTCTAATGAATTAAAGAAAATCTATG
This sequence comes from uncultured Candidatus Saccharibacteria bacterium, assembly GCA_964522815.1. GTDB lineage: Bacteria > Patescibacteriota > Doudnabacteria > UBA920 > UBA920 > JBBTRN01. The sequence continues at coordinate 16,067 of CAZFXC010000013.1, read as the reverse complement.
AAAATATTAAATTAGTTTTAAAGAAAGGTATTCAGGCAAAAGGTTCCAGTGTGGGGGAATACGTTAGAACCGATGGCTCTTGGGGAAAAATGGGTAAGTATCATTGGGTCTATGGCAGAAAGGGGCAGAAATGTAAAAAATGTGGTAGCATAATAGTAAGCGCTAAATTTGGCGGGCGCACAGGCAGTTTTTGTCCTCAATGTCAGAAGTAGCATTAAGTAGCAAGTCTTATGGATAAAGTATAATGTATTATGCCTAAAAAAATTAAAATCATTATCTTAATTTTAATTATAGGGTTATTGATTATTTTATATTTTTTTATTCCGATTAATTGGACTCTTGGTTTAAGACCGCCGAAAGATTTTAAAGAATGTATGTTATTAAAAGGTTCAGTAAATATTTTGCGGAATGGGGGTCAGAAAGTTTGTATTTGGCAGGATAGTAGTTTTGATGATAAAACATTCATTTCGCCATTTAAATAACAAAATATGAATAATAATAAAAATTATAATTTTTTCTGGGTAGAAATGTTAGAAATTATTCTAGATTATTTAACCAAAGATGATCAGTTATATGAATCGATTGTTTAAATTAATATTTTGGGCCATTATATTATTTCCACTTTCGCTTATTATAGCTTTTTTAGTTGGTGGAGAAATAGAGCAATTTACCGGGATTGAATCTATTGGACATACGGGACCTGCCTTATGGCTTATTTTGTTAATTTATTCTATATTTTTGGGTTTTTGCTGGTATCAAATTTATCTTAAAAAAGATATTTAAAATAATAAACTAATATGCAAGACAACAAAGATGTTCTAGTGAATTCAAATTCACAAGATGAAGTGTTAAGACAAATTTTAGAGAATACGCAAAAAACCAAAAAATATATGCAATGGCAGTTTTATGTAACTATTGTATTGGTGGTTTTGCCAATTTTAGCCATGGCTTTTGTAATTCCTTCAATTTTAAGCAATTTAGGGAGTATGTATGGTGGGGTATTACAATAATTAACAACCTCTCTCCCTCCACCAGTGGTGGAGGTTCTCTCCCCAATCATGGGGAGAGTAATAAGGAAGACTTTATGACAGATGAAAAATGGGAACAATTAGTGGAAATGATTCAAAAAAATTTTATTGGAGTGAAGGTGTCCGTAGAAGATATTATAGTTGAAACCGAAGATGGCACGCAAAATCGGGGCAATAAAAATATTGTAGAGTTTAATCATCCGGATGGCCTTAAATATCGGGTAGTCAGAGAAAATCGTCCTATGGTATTAGAAAAAAAAGAACATTTTTCTCATAGAATGGGGGATACCGCTCGAGTGGAATACAAACATTCCCAAATCGAATTCACCCACAAGTTAAAGGTTTATAAAGAAACTAATTTTGACGAGTGGGAGGAGATAACTTTAGATCGGTTAGGTTTATAGATAAATTAATTTATGCTTAAAGCCAGAATTTTATCTACAATTCGCTTTTTTGATTTGCAAGAGATTCCCTTAACGTTACTGGAAATTCATCGGTTTTTAATTTCTGAAATGGAGGTTTTAAAATTCTCTCAAGATGACAAATGGGAATGGCAATCTACGCCCGATGGGTTAGACCACCGGCAAACCGTAAGTTTAGCCGAACTTTTAGCTTGTTTGCGGGATGAGTGTAAGAATGAAGTGGTTTATGTGTTAGGTTTTTATTGTTTTATGGGCAGGGAAGATTTGTGCATTCGGCGGTGGAAAAATTATGCTTTTGCTGTGTTTAGAGAAAGAAGAATCAGTAAATTTATTCCGGCATTAAAACATTTTCCGTTTGTCCGCTCGGTGGCTTTGGGCGGGAGTCAAGCTTTGGGCCAGCCAAAAAAATTTTCGGATATTGATTTGTTTATTGTGGTAAAGCCCGGTTTTTTGTGGTTGGTAAGGACCATGGTAAGTTTGTATTTCCAAATTTTGGGCTTACGTCGTCACGGGAAAAATGTTGCTAATCGTTTTTGTTTAAATCATTATGTGGCTGAACAAAAGGTAGTCGACCGAGAAAGAAATTTATACAAGGCCATGGAATATGTTCGTTTAAGACCTCTTATTTACCCGCAAGGTTTAGTGGAATTTTTGCAAGTGAATGCCGAGTGGATTAAGGTGTTTTTGCCTAATTGGCAAAGTGATTGGGGAATGGACAAACCCAGCTTAGCACAGAGATTTTTGGAACGTTGCTTAAAGAATATTTTGGGCAGAGGTTTAAATAATTTTTTAGGTTTTTGGCAAAAATTAAAAATCAAGCAGGACGAATTTACTTTTGTCTTGCCTGACGAACTTTCTTTTCATCCGCATAGCCAGCATAGAGAGTTATTAAATCGGTTTTTTAGCGAATAAATTCCATTAAAATAAAGATTGGAAATTGCTGTAACCGAAAAGCTAAATTGTAGTTAGCGGTTTTTTCGTTTATATAAATATCTTGCAGGTGAGAGAGTTTAAATCCGGCTGTAGTAAATGCATTAACCTGTTCGGGAAGAGTGTAAAAATAAGAAGTTAAATGGTTATTGGCCCATTTAAATTCTCGGTTGGCTTTAGTTGCCCAAGGCACATAGGGATTGAGTTTTAAGTGTGGCTTGTGTTTAAAGAGTTTACTCCAAAAAGTGTGTTTCCATTCGCCGACGGGAAAACCATAGTAAGGGTTTACGGTCACGAGGAGTAGTCGTTTATCTATAATGCGATACAGTTCTTTCGCTAGTTGAGTGAGATTTTTTATATCTAACAAAGAGACATTAAAAACAGCGGTTTTAAATTGGTGGGGTTGAAAAGGTAGGGGATAATTTAAATCCACGGTTTGAAAGTTAATATGCGGATAGTTTTGGTTAGCGAGTTTGATTAGTTCTGTGGAAATATCACAGCCCATTACCGAATAACCGTGCGTGGTAAGTAAATTACTTAGCCAGCCATTGCCACAACCCGCGTCTAAAATCGTGGAAGGGGGCTGAGTGTTTAAGCGAGCTAAAATTTGGTTAGAGAGGGTAGACTGAAAAATTTGTCCGTCAGGAGAATTAATAAAGTCTAAGTAACTTTGAATACCTTGAGATGTTTGGTAAGTAGAACTCATAAGACAAGTATAGCACCAATTTTCTTAAGCAAATAGCATTATCACTCCTCTTGACAGAGTGATAAGATCAGTTATAATAAAGAGCGAGTAAATAATAAAATACTAAACTCTAATTATTAAATACTAAACAAAATTCAAATTATAAATCAAGATATTTAGATTTTAGCATTTGTGATTTGTTTAGGCTTTAGATTTTAGGATTTAGGATTTTGAAAGGAAAGATTATGAAAATAAAACCAATGGGTAACCGAGTCTTGGTTAAACAGGAGAGTCAAGAAGAAGTTACCAAATCGGGCATAGTTTTACCCGATACGACAGACAAAGAAAAAAAGGCCATTGGCGTAATAGTCGCTTTAGGGACGGGTGCGGAAATTAGCCAGCTGGGTTTAAAAATTGGCGATAAAGTAGTTTTTGGCAAATATGCTGGCGATGAAGTGGAAATCGACGAAGAGGGTAAAAAACAAGAATATAAAATTTTAAATGTGGGTAAAGAAAAAGATGATAGTGATGTGTTAGCCACATTAGAATAATCATTAACACGGATCTACGGATTTAACACAGATTTACGGATTCCAACAGATAGAATTTATATCAGTAGGTATCGGTAAATCAGTAAGTTATCGGTAGATCAGAATTATATTTATGTCAAAAATTATCAAATATGGTTTTGAGGCCAAACAGGCCATTGCCACTGGCGTGAATAAGGCAGCGAATGCAATTAAAGTCACTCTAGGTCCTACGGGTAAAGCCGTGATTTTAGATAAATCTTTTGGCAGTCCCACCATTACTGACGATGGCGTTACCGTGGCTAAGGATATTGAACTGGAAGATAAATTTGAAAATATTGGCGCTTCTTTAATCCAGGAAGTGGCGAATAAGACCAATGAAGAAGCCGGCGATGGTACTACCACAGCGACTGTGCTAGCCCAAAAAATGATAGAAACTGCTTTTGAAGCTGCAGCTTTAGCCAGCACCCAGGCCAATGAAATTAAAAAAGGTATGGACAGCGCGGTTAAGTTTGTGGTTTCGGAGCTTAAAAAAGTTAAAAAAGAAGTTAAAACCAAGGAAGAAGTTCAACAAGTGGCCACGATTGCTTCGTTAGATAGCGAAGTCGGTAAATTAATTGCCGAAGCTATGGAAGAAGTGGGGCACGATGGTGTAATTACCGTAGAAGAAGGTCAGACCACTGGACTGGAAAAAGAAGTGGTAAAAGGTATGCGGTTTGATAAAGGTTATGTAAACCCCTATATGGTGACCAATGCCGAAAGAATGGAAGCTGTGTGGGAAAATCCTTACATTTTAATTACCGACAAAAAAGTCGCCAGTGTGCAGGAGATTTTACCGGTTTTGGAAAAAGTGGCCCAAAGCGGAAAAAAAGAATTAGTTATTATTGCCGATGAAGTGGAAGGCGAAGCCCTCGCTACTTTTGTAGTAAATAAATTAAGAGGAACTTTTTCTGTTTTAGCGGTTAAGGCCCCGGGCTTTGGCGATAGACGCAAAGAAATGCTTCAAGATATTGCCGTGTTAACCGGCGGGCAAGTCATTACCGAAGAAATGGGACTGAAGTTAGACGCGACTTCTTTAAACCAGTTAGGGAAAGCTAGAAAAGTGATTGCTACTAAAGAACATACCACCATTGTCGATGGTCAGGGCGATAAGAAGAATATTGAAGATCGAGTTAATCAAATTAAGAATGAATATAAAAATTCCACTTCCGATTACGACAAAGAAAAATTGCAGGAGAGATTAGCTCGCTTGGCTGGGGGAGTGGGTGTCATAAAAGTTGGTGCTTTTACCGAAACCGAAATGAAAGCCAAGAAATTTAAGATTGAAGATGCTTTAAATGCTACCAAAGCTGCGGTGGAAGAAGGGATTGTGGCTGGCGGGGGTTCGGCTTTAGTAAAAATTGCCCCAACTTTAGATGCGGAAATGGCTAAAATTTCCGGTGCCCAAAGAACAGGTTATAAAATTGTAAAGAAAGCTTTAGAAGCGCCACTTAGACAAATTGCAGAAAATTCCGGAGTGGAACCCACCGGTATAATTAACTTTATCCAAAAAGCTTCAGGGCACGCTGGGTATGATTTTACCAAATACGAAGAGTCAAACTGGGAACAAGGGAAAGTGGAAGATATGATGAAAGCCGGGATTGTGGACCCATTGAAAGTTACTCGTTTAGCTTTAGAGCATGCGGTGTCCATTGCTTCCACTTTAGTCACCACCGAAGCTATTGTGGCAGACAAGCCAGAACCTAAGACTCCGGCGCCAGCTATGGGTGGCGGTATGCCCGGCGGGATGGGCGGGATGGATTACTAGATCACAGATACACAGACAACTGCAGATTACACAGATACTATGATTTATTAGATCACAGATACACAGACAACTGCAGATTACACAGATACTATGATTTATTAGA
>CAZFXC010000013.1:0-10465 GCA_964522815.1 uncultured Candidatus Saccharibacteria bacterium | reverse complement strand
TACACAGACAACTGCAGATTACACAGATACTATGATTTATTAGATCACAGATACATAAGAGAGTTGCAGATTACACAGATGCTATTGTTGCCCCCACGCTTGGAAAAAGCGTGGGGGTTTGGTATTATGGGCTTATGTCATATAAACCAAGAAAATTACAAGGTCAACCTGAACCAAAAGATTTACCTAATGTAGAAGCGTCTTTAGATTTGTCTAATCCAGATTTTGAACTAAGAAAAATACTTGTAAGCAAAATATTAGAATTAGCAAATAATTTACTTATAGCTACAGCAGAAAGTGAAAGTCGTTTAATTGCTAATTTTCAAGCTTATTTTGATAGCTTGAATTCAAATACCGCAGTTTTAATGCGCATAATTGATGAAGAAATTAGTAACAATCCAAATTTAGCTCAACAATTAAGGCAAATTAAACTAAGTTACAATAAAGCTGATTAAATAATTTTCTTTTAAATAAGCCAGATTTTAACCGCCTTTAATGCTTGACCCCGCCCTTCGCGAAGGGCGGGGTTGACACGGGGGCGGTTTTAGTTTACAATGTTTGGTCGTGGTAAAAAGCGCACATTCTTATGGTTTTGGTTATCTGTTATATAAATTATCAGTTATAAGTTATTATGTTTTATGCTCCTAATTTCGCCTAAATCGGATTGGGGGCGCTAAATAGCCGTGAACAAGAACAATATTACTTTGGTTCTCCTGTCCACGGTTTTTTTGCGCCTTTTTTGGTTTTTATGCTAGTATGGGTTTTAAATATAGTCGCTTGCCAAATTTAGGGATTAGCGTTTAGTGAGTAGTGGGTAGTGAGTAGCTAAAATAAATTTGGGAGGTGACTATGGTCATCGCAATCGTCTGCATTTTTACGGCGATTGTTGTTCTAGTTGCCGTAGGTTTGTTCCTCCGCCGTCTAGTAAAGGCGGCGGAAAATTTTGCCCGGGCACTGCGCCCGGGTGGATTGTTGGATGTTTTTTTCGGCTCCGACGAGTCGGAGCCGGGAAAGGAGGATAATGGAAATTGACGCCGGATATCTTGCCGGCGTGGGGTTGTGGGTAATCCCGGCTCTGGTTTTGGGGTATTGTATCGTGAGTATGCTGTGTGGCATGATCACGAACCACCCTGAGAATCGGGCGCGGACTCGTCCGCGTCCCACTCGGCAAGAAGACGAATAGGCGGGGGAAAGTGAGCACAACGCCAGCTTACCCCCGCCTTTGACATTTACAGGGGTTTTTGATAGAATTCAGCTTACGGATACAGCAGATATTTACGGGAAAACATTATCAATATAAATTATTATTCAACCTCTCTCCCGATAAATCGGGATCTCCCCAAACTTGGGGAGAGAAATAAGGAGTAAACTATCATGGGCGTACCCAAAAAACATAAAACTCGGTCTGGCAGAAACCAACGCAGAAACCACCATGCTTTAACCGCTAAGCAAATGGCTATTTGTAAAAATTGCCAAAGTGCAGTTATGCCACATTATCCTTGTAAGGCTTGCGGATTTTATAAAGGACGGAAAATTACGTAGTTAGGACTTTCGCTCTTGTCACTTTAACTTTGGCAGAGCCGAAGTTCTAAAGTGGCTTTGGCTAATTTCTTCGTTATTTTTCTGTGGTTTTATTCGTCGTATTCCTAATACGCCTCATAAAATCCCTGCCTGCCGGCAGGCAGGCTCGCATTTTGCCTTGACCTTAGCTCAAAAGCGTAAGTCCTAATAATATTTTCTTAACTAAATACTAAACTAAATACTAAATTTCGTATTTTTGTAAGTTTAGTATTTGGTAGAAATTTGTGAACACAAATGGCCAATCGGCACCTTTCCCGGATTACCGCTTTGCAATCACTCTATGAGTGGGATTTTAACGGGCGAACTGGCGACATTACGGAAATTGTTAAAACCCAAGTTCATAACACAGACTCAGCCAAACAAGATGCTGAGTTTGTTTTGCAATTGGCACAAGGCGTAATTAAGCATATTGAACAGATCGATGAGCTCATTAAAACTTATGCCCCGGAATGGCCTTTAGAACAAGTGGCCTTGGTGGATAAAAGTGTTTTGAGACTGGGAATTTTTGAAATGGTTATTGAAAAATCCGTACCGCCCAAAGTGGCCATTAACGAAGCTGTGGAATTGGCTAAGGCGTTTGGGGGCGAAGCGAGTGGTAAGTTTGTTAATGGAGTTTTAGGGGCGATTTTAGCAGAAAATAAAAGTGAGTAGTTAATAATAAAAATTATAAAATTAAAAATTAATTTGTATGTTTAAAACAAAAATTTTTATTAGTTTTATTTTATTACTTTTGTTTGCTTGGCCAGACAGCACAGAGGCTCAGAACGTCTCGGTGTGCCTAACGCAGGTGCAAATTACCGGCGGGGAGGGGAAAACTCAAGAAGACTTTATTGAACTTTATAATCCCTCCAGCGCCCCTGTTAATTTGAACGGCTATCGGCTGGTGAAGCGAACGCAAAGCACTAGCTCCAAAGATACTTTAATTAAATCTTGGACCTCGGACACTTTTGTCCAGCCAGGATCTTTTTATTTATGGGCGAATGGAAATTTTACTGCCATTTCAGCTTTGCCGGATGTAACCACTTCTTTAACTATTAGTAATGACAATGGCGTTGCATTACGAAACGGGAGTAATGATACCGGTGAAGTTGTAGATTCTGCGAGTTGGGGTAATGCGGAAAATAACTTCACCAAAGTGAGCGCAGAAAACCCTACGGCAAATATGGCTTTACAAAGAAATAATTGCAGTGGGAGTTGGAGTGTGGCCTTGGCTAATCCTAGAAATTCTACCTTTGGGGTTACCAGTACTACCCCTTCCGCTACCAGCACTACAACGCCAGTCGTAAGTCCAACTACCCCGAGTCCGCCCATAGACACCGGGGGGGTGGCTAATTTGGGTTTTGTAAAAAATTTTGATATTAAGCTTTCAGAAGTTTTTCCCAATCCTGAAGGGGAAGATGAAGGAAAAGAACAAATCGAAATCGAAAATACTGGATCATTGCCAGTAAATTTAGATGGTTATTTATTGCAAGATAAAACTGAAAGTGGACCAAAAAGTAATAGTTTTAGAATCGATGGTTTAATTTTGCCAGCTAAATCGGTGTATAGTTTTGTTTTACCCAAAGGAAGATTCGTATTAAATAATACCAAAGGTGATGAAGTAAATTTATATTTTCCCGATAAAACGTTGGCCGATAAAGTGGTTTACTTAGAAGATGCTAAAGAAGGTTGGTCGTGGCAAAAAGTGGGTAGTGTTTGGCAATGGCAATTGCCCAGTTTAGGCAAAAAGAATGACATGCCGACTGAAACTGTAGTTTATCAAACCACTAATTTAGTTGCCACTTCAAGCGCTCAAAATGCTACTAATACTTTTTTTACTTTATTAAGTTTTGTCAATGAAATTTTGGCGAATCCAAAAGGGGCCGATGAAGGTAAAGAATGGGTGGAATTTTTTAACCCGTCGGACCAGACGGAAAATTTGAAAAATTTTATTTTAGATGACAGTGGCGAAGGTTTGCCTTCCAGTAATGCTTGGGTGTTGCCCGATACCGTGTTGGCGCCACAAACCTACGTGGTTTTAACCATTCCGGAAGATAAGTTTGCCCTGAATAATTCGGGCAAGGAAGCCATAAGGTTATTTACTCCCGATAAAAAATTGCTTAAAACAATCGAGTTTGCAGATGCGGAGGAAGATAGCGCTTACGCGTTTACGGGCAGTGGTTGGAAGTTTAACGTGGCCACACCTTGGAAAGATAATAATTTTAAAATGCCGGAAATCCCCCCCATAAAATTTTGGGAAATTTTACCCAACCCGGGACCGGAAGAAGATGAATTTATTGAATTAAAAAATTTATCCGCATCGACCACAGCTTTAACCGGTTTTTATTTTCGCATGGGTAAAAAGACTTATGAGTTAGAGGAAGGCTTGGCTTTGCCTGCTTTGGGCTTCCTTACTCTTGCGACGGAAGATATAAATTTACGACTAAATAATGGAGGACAAAAGTTGGAGTTGTTTGATAACTACGATCGACTGATTGATACTGTCACTTACCCAAAAACCAAAAAAAATTTAGCTTGGGCGTATGTGAATAATGGGTTTGTGTGGTCGGCTAAAATTACCCCGGGTGAAGAAAATACTTTTACTCAAGTCAACACTCAAAATGCAAGCATAGAACTAAAGGCGGACAATTCTATAAAACTAAAAACTCAAAATCAGCCGTTACTCGACAATCAGGAATTACCCATTAATGAAGCCGGGTTTACAGAAGCAGTTTTAGGTTTGTCTACTACTTCGGCTTCCAGTACGTTAGCAGAGGTGCAGTATCGGTCGAATAACTTTAAGTTTTTATGGTTGGGATTATTTGGGTTATGTTTTGGGCTGTTAGGGTTTTTATTTTGGAAAATGGGGGTCTTTACAAAATTCTGGCAAGTTTAAGCAAAATTTGCTATAATGCCATAGAGCAATATTAATACATTATAAAATTTTTGCGTTTGACCAAGAACAAGGCGTTTTCAACGGATTTTGAGAGCTGTAGTCTATCTACAGCGAACAAAACCGCAAGGAAAACAACGCAGTAGTTGGTCAAACCCTTTAGGGCGTAGCTGTTTTTACAGCAATCTGGCTTTGCCAGTTGCTAAAAACAGAGAAGCGCGAAATTTTAAATAAATATATGAATAAATCTGAATTAATTGAACAACTCGCTGCCCGTTTAAGCATCACGGTTTCAGAAGCCGAAAGGTATTTGAACGTTTTGGTCAATATGATTTATGAAAAATTAAGAGATGGCGATAAAGTTAATATTTCCGGGTTTGGGCAATTTTTAGTTTCGCACCGGGCGCCCAGAATTGGCGTGAATCCCAGAAATCCTTCGCAAAAAATTACCATCCCTGAACTTAATACCCCCAAGTTTAAAGCCGGGGAAGCGTTTAAAGATGCAGTGAAAATTAGAAGTTCAGTGGGAGCGGTGGGCGATAACCAATAGTTAAAATTTTAATAAAATTTAAACCCCGCTACGGCGGGGTTTAAATTATTTTTGGAGCGAGTAAGGGGAATCGAACCCCTAGCATCAGCTTGGAAAGCTGAGGTATTACCATTATACGATACTCGCATGAAAGGCTCTGACAAATGTAGAAGATCAAGATAGCAACCGGTAATTAGAAGTTTATAATTTTTTTATAAAAAAATCAACTGAAGTAGTGTTATAATAAACTAATGGAAATAATTCTATATAGTCTCATAATTTTGCTAGGTTATGTGGGGATAGTATTTTTTGGTTTGCGCTTAATCGTCCCATTTATGGGATTTAATATGTATAGTTTGCCTAAGAATCTATCTAAAGATATTTTAGATACAGTCTCGGATTTGGAGAAGCAATCAAATAGCCAAATGTCTTTTTTACAAAATGTTTATAATTTTGTTTTGGAGAAAAATTTAAAACAGTGGAAACATAGTCGGTTTGGGGCTGGGTTAAATTTTCACAGATTATGGGTTAAAGATATAAATGAAATTTGGCATACTCGGGGTTTTGTGTACTGCACCGGCATTAATTTTGTTGTAGTGAACTTGTTAGTACAAAGTCGATTTTTTAAGAGTGAGGATATAAAAATCAAACATACTTTTGCGAATTTTGTGCCACATCAATATTTACAAGTCAAGGTGGCAGGTGTTTGGATAGATGTTGATCCAGCCGGGGTGGGGATTAGAAAAAAACCTTTAGGGACTCATTTAAGCTGGTTTGGTTGACGAATTTTTTTAAATAGTTTATTATACTTTTAATTAAATAATTATTTATCAAGAGTCCCGCCGTTGGCGGGACGGCAACCTGCTCTAAATTTACCTTGAGCAAGGTGCCAACCCCGCCTGGGCGGGGGATAAAGAAAGGAATTTTTTTATTGCACTTTTAATTTTAATTGGGCAATAATCCGCCGAAGCCTTGGCGAAGGCGGAAAGTCAAATATATGAAAAATAATAATAATCAAGTGAAAATTTTTACTTCTGAATCGGTTACCGAAGGGCATCCGGATAAAATTTGCGACCAAATTTCCGATGCGATTTACGATGAAATGTTAAGACAAGATAAAAAAGCTCATGCCGGGATTGAATGTTTTGCTACCACCGGACTGGTAGTAGTAGGCGGGGAAGCCAGAACTAAAGCCTATGTAGATATTCAAGACATTGTCAGAAGAACTTTAAAGCGCATTGGTTATGACAAACCGGAAATTGGTTTTTGTTATAGCGATGTGGGCGTGATTTCCACGTTGCATGAACAATCGCCCGATATTGCCCAAGGCGTTGACGAGGGCAAGGGGGAATTTAAAGAGCAAGGTGCTGGCGATCAAGGTTTAATGTTTGGTTATGCTTGCGATGAAACTAAAGAACTTATGCCTTTACCCATAGCTTTGGCGCATAAATTAACTCGGAAACTTTCGGAAGTAAGAAAAAATGGCAAATTAAATTATTTACGGCCCGACGGAAAAAGCCAAGTGAGTGTGGAATATGTGAATGGCAAGCCAAAAAAAGTAACCGCCGTGGTAATTGCCGCACACCATAGCGAAGCTGTGCCCATGGAAGTTTTACGAGCGGATATTAAAAAATTGGTAATTGAACCGGTGTTGGGTAAGCTATTAAGTAAAGATACGGAAATCTTTATTAACTCTACCGGGAAGTTTGTGATTGGTGGACCGCCAGCTGATGCCGGCCTGACGGGTAGAAAAATTATTGTAGACACTTATGGGGGTTATGCTCCGCACGGCGGTGGGTGCTTTAGTGGAAAGTGTGTGACTAAAGTGGACAGGAGTGCAGCTTATTCGGCCAGGTATATTGCCAAAAACGTGGTGGCTTCGGGACTCGCTAAAAAATGTTTGGTACAATTAGCTTATTCGATCGGGGTGGCGAAGCCGGTCTCGGTTTTGGTCGATACCCAAGGTACGGGTAAACTAAGCGACACCAAATTGCAAGCTATGGTGGAGCAGTTATTTCCCATTAAGCCCGCAGACATCATTAAGCAGTTAAATTTGGAACGTCCCATTTACGAACAAACCGCAGCCTATGGCCATTTTGGCAGAACTGATGTAAAACTTCCATGGGAAAAAACCGACAGGGTTAGTCAATTGCGTAAGTTAGCAAAAGTTAAAAAAATTAATTAGTTATAATTTCAAATGATAATTATTTTTGGAGTAGTCTTTATATTATTGGTTTTATCCAGTATTCGGATTGTTCAGCAAAATACGGTTTATGTGATTGAATTTTTAGGTCGGTTTAACCGAGTTATGACCGCGGGTTTAAATTTTAAAATCCCCGTGTTTGAGCGCGTGGCAGAAAAAGTTACTTTAAGACAACAAAATTTTGCCCTAAAAAATACTTATCCGTCTAAAGATAAAGTCATAGTAGACATTGCCACTAACCTCATTTACGCTGTGGATCCGACGGAAGAAAGTGTAAAAAAATTCACTTATTCTTTAGTTAACAGAAGTCAGTCCATTGGCGCAATTATAGAAAACAGTTTAAGAACTTATGTGGCCAAGGAAACCCATGAAGGCATTTTGGAGAAAAAGGAAGAATTGGCTTTACATATTCGCGGAGATTTGGAAAAGCAATTTGCGGATTGGGGGATGGTGATTTTTTCTTTCCAAATTATGGAAGTGTCATTTCCAGCTTCTATTACCCTGGCTATGAGTGAAGTGGTGGCCAGTCAGCAATTAATGAAAGCCGCTTCTAACAAAGGTGATGCCATAAAAATTCAAGCCATTAAGGAAGCCGAAGCGGAAAAAGAACGAAAAAGACTGCAAGGTGAGGGGATTGCGCTGGAGCGGGAAGCGATTGCCAAAGGCCTTAAAGAGTCCATAGAAATTGTCAAAAATGCGACTGGGCAGAATTCTCGGGAAATTATGGCTTTGTTGACTTTAAACCAATATTTAGACACCATGAAAAATTTAGGAGATGATGCTAAAGCTAAAGTGATTTTTATGGATACCAATGTTCGGACTGCTACCAATATGACCGAGCAATTAATTGCTGCTTTTGAATCCCAAAAGGAGTAGGTAATTAAAATCTATTTTTTATGTTAAAATAAACTCATACTTTTATGAGTTTATTTTTTTCCATTACTAAAAAGCTGGGTTTGTTAATTTTGGTTTTTTGGTGTGTTTTATTTTTAGCTCAGAAAATAGATTTGCCGGTAGCAGATTTAGGCAGGCATATTCAGAATGGCTTGGTGATTATTCACGGATCCAATGCAGATAGACACGGAGTGCTGTATACTAATTTTTATTCTTACACTGAACCGGAACATAACTTTGTGAATCACCACTGGCTCAGTGGCGTGGTGTTTTATTTAGTCCATCAGGCTTGGGGTTTTGAGGGTTTGTCTCTATTTTATATTTTGTTAGTAAGTTTAGCTTTTATGTTTTGTTTAAAAACCGCTGAAAATGTGTCTAATTGGACTATGGCTTTGGGGGTAGGCGTGTTAATTTTACCCATTATTACGCAAAGAGTAGAAATCCGTCCCGAAGCTTTTACTTATTTATTTTTAGCGGTGTTTAATTTTTGCTTAACGCTGAACAGGTGGGGATTTGGGGAATCATCAGCGGATACGAAAGCGAAGCGGAATGTAAGTAAAATTTTGTGGTTACTGCCGGTAATTATGCTACTCTGGGTGAATTTGCATATTGGGTTTATTTTTGGCTTTCTAATTTTAGGCACGTTTATGCTCATAAGAGCGATTGAAGAGTTAAGACTGAAGCTGAAAGATAAAAATTATCAGATTAGCTCGCAATTGAAATATTTAATTGGAGTTTTTATTGGTAGTCTGGTGGCGGGGTTACTTAACCCGTTCGGCATTCATGGCCTGTTTTATCCTTTAAATATTTTTCGGGAGTATGGTTATCGGATTGTGGAAAATCAAACAGTAAGTTTTTTGGAAAATTTAGGGATTACCCACAATATGAATTTTGGATTGTTGAAATTTTTAGTTTTATTCACAGCTTTAAGCTTTATTGGGTTGGGTATTAAGCAAAAATTTAATAAATCATTCCGGGTAGAAACAGCAATTAAGTTTTTGTTATTTTTAACGATTTCTACTTTGGCATTTTTGGCAGTGAGAAATTTTCCCATTTTTGGCATCTTAATTTTACCTCTATTGGCACAAAATCTTTATTTATTATTACCCAGCAGTGAACACCCCGCTTATAAAATTTTTCCCTCGGTGGTGGTGGCTTGTATGATTTTTTTTAGTAGTTTGTTATTTGGGCAGAAATTCCAAAATCAAAGCAGTAATTTTGGCATTGGGCTATTGCCGAAAGTGGAAGCCTCAGCTGAGTTTTTTAAAAATCATAACCTTACTGGACCGATTTTTAATAATTATGATGTGGGTGGGTATTTGATCTATGAGTTAGGGCAGGCAGATAAACGCGGACTGAAGCCAGAAGATGCAGGCGGATTTGATCGATCGATAAGTTCCAATTATGGGCGGGTATTTACCGACAACCGGCCGGAAGCTTATAGCTTAGCGCACTTTCAGCAAGAATATATTCCAGCTCAGGAAGATGATGCAAAATGGCAAGCGTTAATGCAAAAATATCAATTTAATGTTATATTCTTTTCTAGGCGCGATTTAACTCCTTGGGGGCAAAATTTTTTGGTGGCTAGGGTAAAAGATGCTTTATGGGCGCCGGTGTTTGTGGATAGCTATAATATTATTTTATTAAAACGCGATAATCCGGCTAATAGTGAAATTATAAAAAAATACGAACTGCCTAAAAGTATGTTTGGGCTCTCTACTAAATACTAAAATACTAAAGTACGAAAGTGCAATTTTTAAGTTTAGTAATTTAGTGCCCTTTCGTATTTAGTAGAAGATATATGAAATTATCCATCATCATCCCAGCGCATAACGAAGAAGCTACCATCGTGGAGGTTATTAAGCGAGTGTTAGCGGTTAAACTTAGTGGTTGGGAAAAAGAAATTATTGTGGTTAACGATGGTTCCACCGACCAGACCGGAGCGATTATCAACCAGACTTTTGGCATTCGGCCAATACATCATAAAGTTAATTTAGGCAAAGGCTCAGCCATTCAGACTGCGCTAAAAAGTGCCAGCGGAGAATATGTAGTGATTCAAGATGCGGATTTGGAATATTTTCCGGAAGATCTGCCAAAGTTGTTAAATGTTTTGCCAGAGGGGCGTGCCGTTAATAGCGAGCTATCTCCCATTGCAGTTTTTGGTGCGCGGGGTTATAAGGCTTATCCGGAAAGAGGGTTTCACTATGTGGTGGGAGCGTGGCTTTTAACTTTTACCTTTAATTTATTTTATCGGCAAAGGCTGAGCGATTTATATACTGGCTATAAACTTATCCCAACTCAGTTATTTAAGGCTTTAAATATTCAGTCAAAAGGTTTTGAATTTGAAGCTGAAGTTGCCTGTAAACTTGCCAAAAACAATGCTATA